>CACBIM010000068.1 GCA_902539295.1 uncultured SAR116 cluster alpha proteobacterium | reverse complement strand
ATACCAATACCCCACCATGGAATAGAGAAAAACGTCCAACCAAGTGTAACAAAAATTATACCTAATAAGAGGCTGATAATTTCTAAACCATCTAAAGGGTTTAACAAAATAAAAATACCAATTGATATTAAAGGAAATCCAATTAGAAGCCAAAACTTCCATCCAATCTTTTCAACCATTCTATCTAAATAGGTACCTAAAATTGGGTCAGTTATCATATCAATTACTCTTGAAATCATAATAACTAAACCTGTAATACCAATTCCAACAGCTGCAATTTTAGAATAAATTGCCGGCACTGCAATATAAACAGCAATTTGAGCTGCCGCTAATGGAATTGAAGGTAAACTATAGAGAAAAAAAGTAATAAATCTCAAATTACTATTAAGTAATTTATTTTTTCCCGATTGCATAAAAACTATTTAAATATCTAGATTTGCAACCTTAAGTGCATTTTCTTGAATAAAAGCTCTTCTTTCTTCAACTGCCTCACCCATGAGAGAGGAAAATGCCTCTTGAGCATCTTCTTCTTGTTCCACTTGAACTTGAAGCAAAACTCTTGCATCTGGATCAAGAGTAGTTTCCCAAAGTTGTTCCGGGTTCATTTCACCTAACCCTTTATATCTACTTACTTGAGCGCCTTTTTTACCAATTTTAAAAACTGTGTCCCTTAATGAAGTTGGTCCTAAAATTACTTCAGCATCTCCAGAAGAATTCACAAATGCAACTGTATTAGTTCCTTTACCATATATTTCTTGAAGTTCAGCTGCAATTTTGTCCAGAATTTTTGCCTCTGGTCTATTAATTATGTCAGAACTTATTTCTGCTTCCTCTTTAACACCTCTTAAGACCCTAGAAATATTAATCCCTTTTTCATTAATTTCACCAACCCAACCTCTCTCAAAATCTTTACTTACAGAATCCATTCTTTTTGCTAAATATTCTGCAGCATCTTTATTAAAGATATATTCTGAATTTAATATCCCAGCTATTGCAGCTTGCTCCACTACTCCTTTTGCTCCCATTAAGTTATCAAGAACCTCTATATTTCTTGCAGCTACGATAGAGTCTTTAGTCGCTTTTGATAGATCAGGGCCTGCTATTTCGGAACCTTCCCCTGTTATTAACTTAGTATCTTTTAGACCTGACTGAATGAGATATTCGTTAAGAGCTAAATCATCCTTCAAATAAACCTCGCTTGATCCTTTTTTAGCTCTATAAAGAGGAGGCTGAGCAATATATAAATATCCAGCCTCTATCAAAGGTCTCATGTGACGAAAGAAAAATGTTAAAATTAAAGTTCTAATATGGCTTCCATCAACATCTGCATCTGTCATAATAATTATTTTGTGATATCTTGCCTTTTCAATTTTAACACTATCTTCTAATTCAGTATTATTACCTACACCCGCCCCTATTGCAGTAATTAAAGTACCAATTTCTGCTGAAGAAAGCATTTTATCTAAACGAGCTCTCTCAACGTTTAAAATTTTTCCTCTTAATGGAAGAATTGCTTGAAACTTTCTATTTCTACCCTGTTTTGCACTACCTCCAGCAGAATTTCCCTCTACAAGAAATAATTCTGATTGGGATGGGTCTTTCTCCTGACAGTCAGCTAATTTTCCAGGAAGACTTGCAATATCTAATGCACCTTTTCTTCTAGTCAATTCTCTTGCTTTTCGAGCTGCTTCCCTTGCTGATGCTGCTTCAAATGCTTTCATGATTACTTTTTTAGCCTCTGCAGGATTTTCCTCCAACCATTGAGACAATGCTTCACTTACAGCACTTTCGACTATTGGCCTGACCTCAGATGAAACTAATTTATCTTTAGTTTGGGACGAAAATTTTGGATCAGGAACTTTTACTGATAGAATAGCGGTTAAACCCTCTCTACTATCTTCACCAGACAGTTGAACTTTCTCTTTTTTCGCTATGCCACTCGATTGCGCATAGGAATTTATAACTCTTGTTAAAGCTGCTCTAAAACCTGCTAAATGTGTACCACCATCTCTTTGAGGTATATTATTAGTAAAACATTGAGTGCTTTCATGATAAGAATCTGTCCACTGAAGA
>CACBIM010000067.1 GCA_902539295.1 uncultured SAR116 cluster alpha proteobacterium | reverse complement strand
GAAAAAATACCCAAATGCGGCTTTAAAACTTGGCTGGATGTTTGAAAATAATTTTGGAGGTGAAAAAGATTATTCAAGTGCTCTTAAATTTTATAAAATTGCTGCATCAAGAGACGAAAATGAGGCATATTTATATTTATCAAACTTGTCTTTAACTTCATTTGATGAAAAAAGCCTCTTACAAGCAGTTGGATACGCTTCTATTGCTAAAGATAAAAAGGTTAAAGGCGCGGACAAACTCTTAGAAAGCCTAATGCCTTTATTAAATGAAAATAATTTAAGCGAGTTAGAAGTGCTTATCTATGGTTTGGAGAGTGAAATAGCAAAAATTAAATTTAATTAATTTTAAGTTCTCCTTGGTATCGTTGGACATAGAACTCTTTATTACGTGTCCAAAAACATTTTTTTTCATCTGGCCAACTGTGCCAAAAATTTTCATATTCTTTAAACCAAAACCTCTGAGTGCAAGTTAAATGTTTAACCTCAACCCAGTTGGACCCAATTGTAAAATTGCCAATATTTCTTTTCTTGGCTTTTAGCCCCATGGTACCATCCTTAAAACAGTGCCCAGTTCTATCACCCCTGCAACCTTCTTGTTGACTATTTTTGATTTTTAAATGTGAAATTTTCCCTTGCTCAACTAGAAAGCCGTCATTATCAAGCATTTCACAATTATCATTGGGAGGATTATTACTTATACTGTATTCACATATAAACCATATTCCATCGAGATTTTGAATTTCAGAACTTTGACCAGTTAAAGGAATAAGAAATAAAAAGCAATAAGTAATTAAAACATTAAAAAAAAACTGTTTATTTATTTTTATCACTAATATTCTTCGCCATAATACATAATAATTCAAACATAATAGATACACCTAACCAAGCAGTTCCCCCGTTAGGATCAAATGGGGGAGAGACTTCAACAAGATCAGCGCCAATGATATCAACACCATCTAATTCTCTAACAACCTGAATAGCCTGAAATGAGTTAGGACCACCTACTTCAGGTGTACCAGTTCCAGGTGCAAAGGTTGGGTCAACAAAGTCTATATCATAGGAAACATAAGTAGGCTTATTTCCAACAATGTCTCTTGCTTCAATCATAACATCCTTAATGCCACGTTCAAAAAATTCTTCAATCATGATGATTTTTACACCAACAGATTTTGCAAACTCATGATCTTCTTTATCATAAGCTGTCCCTCTAATACCAATCTGAATAACTCTTTTTGGATCTAAAAGTCCCTCTTCTACAGCCCTTCTGAATGGAGTTCCATGGGTATACATTGTGCCACCAAAGTAGCTATTAAATAGATCTGTATGACTGTCAAAATGGATCATCCCAACAGGATTATCAGATGCAATCCCTCTTAAAATTGGTAAAGAACATAAGTGATCTCCGCCTCCTGTTAACGGCAAAATACCTAATGATTTCACTTTCTTGAAAAACTTAGACATCCTATCCATTGTATCATTGATATCTGCTGGATTTGGACCAACATCTCCCAAATCTGCGCAATTTACTAATTCAAAAGGTCTTATGTCTGAGTGACTATTTTGTGCTCTTATCATCGTTGAATAATCTCTCAACTGACGTGGCCCATGTCTTGGTCCAGGTCTGTTTGTAGTACCTGTGTCCCATGGTGTTCCAATTAAACCAATCTGAACTTTATCAATGTCTGAGTCATCAAGAGAAACGTGTGGTAGACGCATAAAGGTTGGAACTCCTGCAAACCTGGGAAGCTCAAAACCTGATATTGGTTGAAAACTTTTTAGCATAATAAATTCCTAATAAAGATTATTTAATTAATATCTTAAATCAGAAAGCCACCACTTCCAAGCGATCAATCATAAATATAATTCTTCCTACTTTAATTCATGTGCTCACAAATAAATATGAAAATAAAATTATTCTAAAATCCATATATTATTTGAGCTAAAAATGGTGCTGCACACTGGAATTGAACCAGTGACCTCTCCCTTCCTCCTCATTTTTCTTTCGAAATTTAAGAGAAGTGGACTGTCTCTTAGCCTTAGAAAAGTTCCTTAGGCTGCTCCCGTTCAGTCTCTACACCTTCCTCATTGGCTTGGCTCGGGATTGGCTTAGAATTAATCCTTAGCTTTCCCCGAATTTGAGAGCTTTTCATCTTAAGTTTTCACCTA
>CACBIM010000066.1 GCA_902539295.1 uncultured SAR116 cluster alpha proteobacterium | reverse complement strand
CTAAGAAAAGAGTCAGAAACAATTCCTATAGGTATTTTGTATGAAAAATTGCCTGAAAACTGGAAAAAAGATAAAGTTTTTTTGAATGCTGTAACTATTCATTTGGATTATAGGTTTTTAACTTTAAATCAACTAGAAGAGATTAATCTTTCGAATACTAAAGCTTTTGTATACACATGTAATGATCCAGATGAAATCACTCAATTATGGGATGCTGGTTTATCAGGTGTTATAACTGATGATCCTTTAAAATTTATTTAAAAATTTATTTTGATTTTTTTTTATTCTAAGTATGTTTAATTGAACCTTAATTAAATAAAGAAAACAATGGACACATATATTTCTATAGATCAGGGAACAACTAGTAGTAGAGCAATATTATTTGGAGAAGATGGTTCAATATTAAAAACCTGTCAGATGGAATTTGAACAAATTTATCCAAAACCAGGTTGGGTAGAACATAATCCAGAAGAAATTTGGGAAACAACAAAGTCTGTTTTGATTGATATATATTATTCAGAAATTGCAAAAAAACATAATATTAGAGGAATTGGGATTACAAATCAAAGAGAGACTACAATCCTATGGGATAAAAAATCCGGAAAACCACTTTACAATGCAATCGTTTGGCAAGATAGAAGAACCGCTGATTTTTGTAAGTCTTTGGTGAAACAGGGTTTAGAAAAAACAGTCATGAATAAGTCAGGGTTGGTAATTGATCCCTACTTTAGTGCAACAAAAATTAAATGGATTTTAGATAATGTACCAGAAGCAAGATCAAGAGCTGAAAATAATGAAATCTGTTTTGGAACTGTAGATAGTTTTTTATTATGGAAATTAACTGATGGAAAGGTTCACGCTACTGATGCCACAAATGCATCCAGGACAAGTCTTTACAATATCGAAAGTCTTGAATGGGACAATGAATTACTAAAGATTTTTGATGTTCCTAAATCCTTGATGCCAGATGTTAAGGATTCAAATAGCTATTTTGGTGATATTTCTAAAGATGTGATGAATTTTGAACTGCCAATTTTATCCATATTAGGAGACCAGCAAGCTGCTGCTGTTGGCCAGGCCTGCTTCAAACCGGGAAGTATTAAATCAACCTATGGAACAGGTTGTTTTGTTATAATTAATTCAGGAAAAAAAATTATCAAATCTAATTCTAGATTACTTGGTACAATTTGCTACAAGATTAATGGACAGGCCACATATGCTCTTGAAGGGTCTATTTTTATTGCAGGAGCAGTTGTTCAATGGCTGAGAGACAGTCTCAAGATAATTGAAACTGCAAGTCAAACTGAAGACATAATTGAAAACATGCAAAATAATTCAGGTGTTTACTTAGTACCTGCATTTACAGGATTAGGGTGCCCATATTGGGATCCAGATGCAAGAGGCGCCATTTATGGAATAACGAGAGATACAGGCAAAAATGAGATTACAAGATCAGCAATAGAATCTGTTGCTTATCAAACTAGAGACTTATTTAAAGCCATGTCTGAAGATGGAATTTCTCCCCAAATTCTAAGGGTTGATGGTGGAATGACAGATAATGATTGGCTTATGCAGTTTTTATCAAATATTTTAGATATTAGCGTAGAGGTACCTAAAATAACTGAAACAACTGCTTTAGGCGCTGCAATGATGGCTATGTTAACAGATGATAAGTATTCTACTTTAGAAGAACTTTCAAATTTATGGAGTTCGAATAAATCATATATTCCTAAAATAAATAAAAATGAAAAAGACAATTTACTCAAAAACTGGGATTACTATGTCAGTAAAACATTAACGTAGTATTTAGGACCCTTCAGCTAAAAGTCTTGGACCTGACACACCCGTGGTCATCCAATTATTCTTAAGTGGCCCATCATCTTGAATTTTTTCTAAAGACCACATGTAAGTGTAAGCTTTATTATCTTGAGCTTCTATTTTAACGGCTATTCCAGCGTTAGTTCCATCGTTAAAAATTTCTTTTGTTTCAAATTTCAGATTATTAAGAAGAATTGAATAGGCAGGAGTTTTAATCATATTAGTAAATCTAGGCAAAGGCCCAGTAGCCATTTTATTTCTGGGGTGAGCAAATTCCCATGTTTGCCTTATACCAAAATCATTTTCACCATTAGACTGAAGAGCAAATAGCTGAATTTCAACCACATCAATTGGCG
>CACBIM010000065.1 GCA_902539295.1 uncultured SAR116 cluster alpha proteobacterium | reverse complement strand
TTATTTGAGTGTTAACTATTTTAATTGAAGTACAGCCTTTATACATGGCATGTTTTAGTTTTATGTACCCAGTTTAGGGTGTTGTAGTTTAATGGAGTCAGAGGGTGTTTATAGGAGTCTGTAGGGGGTGTTATTTAAATTCGCTCATTTTCTTTGCTGAAATATTTACATCTAAATCGGATATGTCGGGATGAAACCTCTTTGCTAAATTTAGATATTTTGCTCTTACCTGTTGAGTGTTGGAAGAAAATGGAACTCCTAGAATTTTATAAGGATTGCTCATGTCAATTGGGAAATATTACTGCGAAAAACATAAAAGACTAAACACTCTTCGAAAACTGTTTTGTTATCTTTGTTATCACTCAGACTTGGAAGCGAGATAAGAGAGAATAAGATTAATGGAACAAAAATAAGATTAGTGGAACAAGAAATATAAATGATTATCATAAAAATTAAGATTATAATAATACCTTACGGATCTGTATCTACATATTTAAAATAAATATAAAAACTGAAAGGTACAAAAACAGCAAATAACAATAACATCATTCCTCCATAAACTCTAGACAAAGATATACTTACCAAAAGAACTAAACCCAAAGAACCATAAAATAAAATAGTTTTTATCATCACTTTTATAAAATGATAAGAAACATCTTTTGTGCCTTCTATAGCGTCTTCTATAAATTTTTTTCTCTTTTCTTCCTGCAGTTTGCGTAATTTTATTGTATCTTCTTCTTGCTGTTTGTGTAATTTTATTCTGTCTTCTTCTCGTTGTTTACGTAATTTTATTCTGTCTTCTTCTTCTTTTCTTTTTCTAATTATTCGACGGTTTTCTTCAACTAATTTTTCTTCATATTTTTTTCTTTTAATTTCGTTAATCTGTTCAGGTGACTTATAGAATACTTCCTCATCTTGAATTGTTGCTATTTTTCGGATCTCAACAATTACTTCGGGTACAGTGCACACAAAAAACTCTCTGTTTTTTCTCGCTCTTTTCTTATTAAATATTTTATGTATTTTCCTTTCTATGTTTTGAACATTCTCAACAAGAGCAGAATATTCTACTCTAAAAGGTTCTGGCACTCCTGTAGTAAATAATTGATCTTTTCAATTAGAAGTTGGGTGACTATTGCTAATCCCAATTTTCAACAGCTTATCCTTAAAGCTTTTATTACTCATTATGTAGATAAAACCTAACAAAATGCTCTCTATCGAATTTGTAATAAATTATAATGTCAAAAACTGTATATATTATCAATAGGATGTTCCTAATAAATAATTTATGAGTATGAATAATTATAATTGTAATAATTCACTTCTACAGTAAGCACTTTTTTAATTTGTTTCAGCAATTTTAAAGGCATAAAATTTGCATAAAATTTAAACTAAATAATTTAAGAATTTTAGATTTTTAATCTAATTTTTTTTAAAAATGTACAACAAAATAACTTCTATCATCAGACTTAATACAACTCATTTCAATAGGACCTATAACTTATGAATACATTAATAAAAGAATTTCCTTTCTGGACTAAATTTAATAATTACAAAGCCCAAATCAACTTTGAAAAAACAATAGCAATGAAATTTAATAGTGAAAAGGAGATTGAAGAAATTTTAGAGATTGTAAAGGAAAAGTTTTTTAAATCATGGAAAGAGGATGGATCTATAATCCAATTTCAACAACTATTTAAATATAAATCTGTAAAATTAATTTACAGTTCAAGTTTCACCGAAGAAAACAATTTAATTACATTATATTTCTCTATTGAGAGTGGTGAAAATCAGTTAAGTGACGATGAATTTTTCTCAAAATATTGTGCTCCTGTGCCAGTCGAATAATTAAAGAAAAAATATCAATTATAAAAGGTTTAAATATGTATTTATACAATGGTAAAAAGTTAATGGTTAAAGATGAGTGGTTTGTAAAAATAACAGGGATGTTGCAACATAACTGGGCAACAATTTCGAAATCAAAAAATTTTGTAACAGTCTATTTTGTAAATGATCATGGTAGATTATTTGATCGACTTGATTATGATAATTACTCAGAAGCTAAACAAAAACTCTTTCAAAATAGATTTTATCAAATAGACCTAAATGATCCTGATAGCTACCTGACTAAGATATGTCCCGGCAATGTTGACTTAAAAAAACCTATGGTACATCACCAAGTTTACTCTTCTGGTGAATATGGTAATTGGAATTAATTATTAAGTTAATC
>CACBIM010000064.1 GCA_902539295.1 uncultured SAR116 cluster alpha proteobacterium | reverse complement strand
ATCTGCAATAGTTTTATTTGGATAGACAGATATTAGCGTTGCCTTGTTAGGAGAAGTTTTTGTAATTGTTATCTGAACTGCCCCAACTTCAGATACAACTTTTGCTCCAATACTTTTAAATGTTTCTATCCACATTGTTAATTGCATTTCACTTTGAGCAATTACATGATTTATTCTTGCATACATATCAAAGTCCTTTAATTAATTTTGAAATTCATTATTTAACTAATTTGTTATTAGTTTCTTTTTAGATTTACAGATGTAAGCCTTTGTACCACCCATATAGTCAGTTTGGATAAAATATGAGTGTCCTTTGTAAACCATCACTGGATATTTACCATCAATTATATTTATCATATTTCCATTCTCTAAAACCTCTAAACACGCTTTAGAACTTATATCACTACTTATTTCAATTTCACTTACAGAACTTGAATTTGCATTTGAAGCAAAGATAATTAGCAAAACAAAAATAAAATAAAATTTCATACCTTATAATTTACCACCAAACTCATCACCTGTGAATACATCCCCAAAAATCTTCTGGCAATGGAAATATTATTGCTTTGTTTGCCATTTAATGTAAGCTCAAATCATGGGAAATAATACAACTTCTTACAAGCTTTATGGCATACCTTATCTAGGTTCTATGGCTATCGAATTATTAATGGAAGAAGCAGGTATAAAATATGACATTGTTTTTACAACCCCAGAGGAAAGAAGTTCTGAAGAGTTTAAAAAGATTTCACCTAGAGGATTAGTTCCTGTTTTGATTACCCCAAGTGGGCAGTCTATTTTTGAAGGACCTGCAATTATTAATTTTCTGTTAGAAACACATCATACCAATTTAATCGCCCCTATTGGTAACCCAGATAGAGCAACATGCTTTCAATGGCTTTCTTTTCTTTCTACAGCATTAGGAAATGCCAACAATCGTTTTTTCTTTCCAGATAGATATGGTTCAACTGAAATTGTTATCAAAGAAAAAGCTGAGTTAGATAGGAAAGCTTGTTACGATATCTTGGAAAAACATGTTGATGGTTTCTTATCTGGAAAAACTTGTGGGATTGCAGACTTTTACTTTTATGTTTTAATGAGCTGGGATGAAAATAAAACATATGAACTCGCCAAAAGACCAAATCTTGAAAAAATTTTTAATCAGGTTAACCAAACCGCATCAGTCCAAAAAGTGCTAAAAAATCAAGCTTCTTAGAATTAACATTAGTAATTTAAATTTCTAATTAGTTAAGTTGAATTTATTATAATAACTTGAAATATAGTTTTGTTTAAATATATGGCTAAAAATTTTCTTCTAGGTTTGTTTTGTTTTTTAGGTGGGATATTTTTTATTCAATTGATGGGAATTGTAATAAAATTTATTGGAACTAATTATCCTTCAATTCAACTTTCTTTTTTTAGAAACTTCTTCGGAATTTTACCAATTATAATTTTTATGTTTTTTGCTGGTGAAATAAAGAATTATAACTTCTTTCCTAAAATACCTCTAATATGGTTGGCTATTTTAAGAGGTGGCTTCTTAGCTTTTGCACAGCTATGTTTTTTTATTTCTTTACTTTTTCTCAACTTTGCAACTGCTACAACTCTTCAACAGACAACTCCCTTTGTAGTAGCTTTACTATCTATCCCTATTTTAGGTACTAAAGTAGGGTTTTGGAAAGTTTTAGCACTCATGATTGGTTTTTCAGGAGTTTTGCTTATAATGAAACCTGGCAATGATTTCTTGAGTTATTATGCATTTCTTCCTCTTGGAGCATCATTTGGATATGGTATAAATTTAGTATTAGTTAAGCTTTATCCTAAAAATGTCCCCACAATTTTGATACAATATTATACACAATTAAGTGCTACATTAATAACTCTTGCTATCCTCTTTGTATCATCAAACTTTATAATTATTTCAAAATACTCTGATTTCTATCTAATATTTTTAATGTCCATTTTTGGTGTTGTTGGTGTTTATTTAATTAATATCTCATACAGAATGACCAATCACATAAATTTAGGGCCTTTTCAATATTTTGGGATTATTTTTTCATTTGCCTTAGGATGGTTATTTTTCAATGAAGCGCCATTTAATGAATTATTCCCTGGTTTTTTATTTATTATTTTAGCAGGTTTAGTCATTTTTTGGCGACAAAGAATTACACAAAAATAATAACATTATTTATGTATGTATTTCTCATTTTCTTTCACACCAATCGCCTGTTGCATACAAAATACTTACAATTCAATTGGTTACATGAGAGGTATGGCGCGCCCGGAGTGAGGTTTAATGCCTTTCACATGCACCAATTCAAATGCTTTACAAGTAATACTCTCAGTTTAAGTGATACAATTTATGTGTCAACAGGCACAAATGGTCTACCCATTGGTCTACCCTTAAATTAACTGTTACTAGTATAGGTAAGTGTAACACG
>CACBIM010000063.1 GCA_902539295.1 uncultured SAR116 cluster alpha proteobacterium | reverse complement strand
AATACCTGGTATTGTTATTAAGCCACATTTTTTAGCTAGAACTTTTGCAATATAATCACATTTCATACCGCTATATAGGTGTTTTACATATGCAAAAAAAGACCCTATTGAAGTAATTTCCCATTTAGAAGATGGCAATAAAGATTGAGAAAATACATTTGCTTTAGTTTCTATTTCAATAGACTTTTTATTTACAAAATTTTCAAGATAAGGAAGAAATCTAGCTACGGAATGCTGTGCAGGACGAGGAGCACAAATTTGTATGTTGTCCATAATTTTTGAAATTTGGCTAATTAATCCATTATCGGTTGTTATAGCACCAAGACGGTGCCCAGGGATACAACAGGATTTTGAAAAGCTATAAAGTTGGATTAAATTTTTACTCCAATTTGTGATATTAAATAAATTATGTGGAGTACCTTTATTTGGATAAATAAAATCTCTGTAAGTTTCGTCAATTATAAGATATTTATTCTTTTTAATACATAATTTAAGGATTTCATCCAAAACATTTTTATCTTGTGAAGAACCTGTAGGGTTTCCAGGGTTTACAATAACTATCGCTTTTACTTTAGAAGTTATTTTGCTTTCTAGATCACTAAAATCTATTTCAAAGTTTTTCTCGCTTTTTAATTTAAAGTATTTTGGTTTAATATTTAACATCCTTAAAGACAATTCATGACTAAAATATCCTGGATTGGAAATCATTATTTCATCGCCTTTATTTGCTAAACAAATAATTGAGGCTATAAAGGCCTGATTGCATCCTGAAGTAATTAAAATTTGGTTAAAACTAGTATTAGCCCTATACTTTTTATTTATATGGTTTGAATAATTTGTTCTCAGAATTTTTTCTCCCTCTATATCACCATAATTTAGGAGAGACTTAACCGATGAGGAATTAACAAATTCCTCAATTAATTTTGGATGTGGAGGGTAGGATGGAACAGCTTGCGACATATCAATTATATCGCCATATTTCCCATCATAATCATTTGACCATGATATAGCCATTGGAATTAGAGGTTCTGAAATTTTCTTTATATTTAAGTTAACCATATGTTTTTATTTAAATTCTCTTTTAATATTCTCAGTA
Source organism: uncultured SAR116 cluster alpha proteobacterium (assembly GCA_902539295.1). Classification (GTDB taxonomy): domain Bacteria; phylum Pseudomonadota; class Alphaproteobacteria; order Puniceispirillales. The sequence goes on along the minus strand of CACBIM010000063.1, from coordinate 1,419 downwards.
TGTTCACCTAAAAATGGAACAGATCCAAAATTTAAATTTTCGCCACTAACTATAGCTCCAGGAGATAAAAGCTTAATTTCACCTTCTGAGGTAGAAACTTTTACAAAAATACTTTGGGGATGTTTTGCTAAATCTTCAACTGAACTAAGTTGACCATATGCTATATTAGCATTTTTAAGCTTATCTATAATTATCCTTCTTTCAAATTTTCCAAAAGAATTGTTTATTTCTTTATCTAGTTCTAAGCGATTATTAACCCTTTTTGTATTACTATTATACTTTTCATCAGAAACTAATTCTGGTTTTTGAAGAACATCTAAACATAAAAACTTCCATTCACGTTCGTTTTGGATAGATATTAATACTTGTTCAGAATTTTTGCATTCATAAACACCGTATGGAGCTATTGTGACATGATGTAAACCTGCTCTTTTTATTTCTCTATTCCCATAAAAATTTTGTAAATATGGTACATTCATCCAGTCAGCAAGTGAATGAAACAAAGAAACTTCAATGCCTCTACCAGAACCAGTTTTAATTCTTCCAATTAAGGCTTGGAGTATTGCTTGATAAGAAGTCATGCCAGCTGCTATATCGCACACAGATACTCCTACTCTGCCAGGCTGATCAGGTGAACCATTGATATTCGCTAAACCACTCTCAGCCTGAATAAGTAAATCATATGCTTTCATTTGACTGTAAGGACCATCTTGTCCATATCCACTGATATCACAAGTGATGATAGAGGGGTACATAGACCTTAGTTTACTGCTTCCAATACCTAATCTCTCAGTTGCGCCAGGCATTAAATTTTGGATAAATATATCAGATTTTGATATTATATTCTTTAAAATATTTAAATCATTAGTGTCTTTAATATTAAGACAAACAGATTCTTTGCCATGATTTAACCAAACAAAATATGCGCTTAATCCTTTTACATCGTTATCATATTTGCGTGCAAAGTCACCTTCTTCTCTCTCAACCTTAATGACCCTTGCACCAGCTTGTGCTAACTTGCCAGAGGCATAAGGTGCAGCGACTGCTTGTTCTAAAGTTACTACCTGGATACCATCTAAATCTTTATTCATTAAAATTATTTCTTTTCAAAAATTAAACTCCTGCTGGATTATCAATGTCATGACCTAATTCTGCTAGATCTGAATATCTATCTCCAATTCTATGATGAGGTCTGCCACCATTTGCTCCTCCAAATGCAGCAATTAGTTCGTCGCTTGCAGGCGCATCTGAAATAGAAAATTGAACAGTTAAATAGTGAGATCTTCTTCCAGTATCATTTTTATCCATCAGAGGAATTTGAATTTGAGTATTAGCTGGCCCTCTTGTATTAGTAAAACCAAGATAGCTTTTGGCTTTAACTGCATCCCTGTAAAAGTTTCCAAAGTGCAGAGTATGAAT
>CACBIM010000062.1 GCA_902539295.1 uncultured SAR116 cluster alpha proteobacterium | reverse complement strand
GTTTTAACTTCTCAAAAGGTACATCTAATTTACACTTAAAAGCATAAACTTGAAATTTGTTTAAATAATTTAAAGTGCTTATAAAAACAATTTTTTTCGGTTGCCACAAAAGTTCTTCTTTAAGTTCCCTTTTGATAGTAATTATTGGAGTTTCATTTTTTTTTATATGACCAGCAAAAAAGCCCCAGTGTCCAGGGAAATTTATATCATTTTTAAAGTCCCTAAGTTGAAGCAAAAGTTTTGATTTGTACTGAATGAAAACTTGAGATACTTTAACTGAACTCATTTAAAAAAATGTTTTATACATTGAACAACATATTCAACTTCATTATCAGAAAGTTCTGCATATATTGGAAGGCTTAAAATTCTTTTTGCTTGTTTTTCAGCTACAGGAAAGTCACCTATTCTATATTCTAAATCTGATGCAGCAGGATGAAGATGCAATGGTATTGGATAATTAATTTTTGTTTCAATCCCTTTTTCAAATAAAAATTTCTTTAGATCATCTCTTTTTTGATATTGGATTATAAATCTATGATATATGGGCTTCTCAAAAGAATTTTCTTTGGGAACCTCAAGAAAATCTTCTAATTCATTTCTGTAATATAATGCGATTTGTCTAAATCTATTATTCCATTTATCTAAATACTTTAATTTAATATTAGCTATTCCAGCTTTAATGGAATCAAGTCTTGAATTATAACCCCAAAATTCACATTCATCTCTGTTTACTAATCCATGATTTCTTATTTTTTTTAAATAATGATATGTTACCTTATCATTTGTAGTAACTACACCACCGTCTCCATTTACATGAAGATTCTTAAGTGGATGTAAGCTAAAGCATCCTGTTATACCAAAGCTACCTGCTTTTTTGTCTTTGTATTTTGCACCAACCGCTTGTGCAGCATCCTCAATAATTATTAAATTATGTTTTTGAGCAATATTACTAATGGCATCCATATCTGCAATTTTGCCAGTAAGATGAACTGGTATAATGGCTTTTGTTTTTTTATTTATTAATTTCTCTATTTTGTGAGGATTAATATTATAATCTTCTCCAACATCTGAGAATACAATCTTTGCACCACAGTTAGCGATTGTCCACGCTGTGGCAACAAATGAGTTTGGAGCAGTTATAATTTCATCATCTTTACCTATATTTTGAGATAGTAAACTGAAGAATATTGCATCTGACCCATTGCCAACCCCTACCGAATATTTAACACCACAATATTTAGCAAAATTTTTTTCAAAATCTTCAACCTCCTCAGAAAGAACATAGCTTCCTCTTGAAGATATATAATCTATTTTTTCTAGAATTTCTTCTTTGAGCTCTTTGTATTGAAGGCCTAAATTTACAAATTGAACTTCCATAAATTAACACTTATAAAATTCTTTTATAGAGTTAATGACATAATCACATTCAGATTTAGTTATAAACTCATGTACAGGTAAAGATAAAACATTTTTACATGTATCTTCAGCTTTTGGAAAATCACCTTCTTTGTAATTAAGAAATTTTGAAGCGGGTTGAAGATGCATAGGAATTGGGTAGTGCACTTTAGCATCAATGTTTTTGTCGATTAAAAATGATTGAAGTTTATCTCGATCTTTAACTTTTATTACATATATATGATAAACTTGTTTGGCTGATTTTAACCTTATTGGAATATTGACTTGAGGTATACTACTTAATTTGTCGTCAAAATATTTAGCATTCTCAATACGTTTATTTGTTATTGCATCTATTTTTTTAAATAAATGAAGACCTACAATAGCCTGTAGAGTATCTAGTCTCGAATTATAAGCAAAAATTTCACATACGTCCCTGTTTCTAAGTCCATGGTTTCTTAAAAGTGAAATTTTTGAAAACATTTTTTTTGAGTTAGTAACAACAATTCCTCCATCACCCCAAACATTTAGGTTTTTTAGTGGGTGCATGCTGAAGCATGCAGTATCACCATAAAAACCAGCCTTAAAATTATCTCTTTCAGCATTAATAGCGTGGCAAGCATCTTCAATAATTAGAAGATTATGTTTATCAGCTATTTGTTTTATTTTTTGCATTTCACAAATTAAACCTGACCAATGTACAGGAACTATAGCTTTAGTCTTTTTTGTTATGGCTTTCTCAATTTGCTTTGGGTCAATATTGTAATCATCACCTATATCAACAAAAACAGGTTTTGCACCTGTTGTAACTATAGCACCTATAGTTGCATAAAATGTGTATGCTGTCGTGATTACCTCATCACCTTTTTCAATGCCACCTGCAATTAAACTCAAAAAAATTGCATCAGTTCCACTGCCAACTCCTAACGCATATTTAGTATTCGTTATTGATTTAAATTTTTCCTCAAAATCATTTACAGATTGACCCAGGGTGTAGTCGCCTCTTTTTACCAATTTTCTTATATCTTCAAATATTTCTTCATTATCATTAAATTGATCTTGAAGATAGTTATGGTTAATCTTGAGTTTGTTAGTTTTTGAATATTGAATGGGTAGATAGTT
>CACBIM010000061.1 GCA_902539295.1 uncultured SAR116 cluster alpha proteobacterium | reverse complement strand
CAAAGTTTGAGAAATTATCAATACTTTCATCTATAATTTTAACATCCCCTTCTAGATTTTTCCCAATATTATTTAAAACTTCTCTCCTTCTTCCTGCTAAAATGATAGATGCTCCTTTTTTATTTAGTTCAGTAGCGATCTCTTTACCAATTTCACCAGAGGCTCCAGTAATTAAAGCTACTCTATTTTCAAAAATAGTCATTTTTATATCCTCTAAACTAACTTTTCTGTTTTAACCCATTGCAAAATTTCTTCTGAGTTTTCAAGATTTATTGAATTAAGTTCTGGAGCACCTCTTTTAGCAAGGCCTGTTAATACTTTCCCTGTTCCCATTTCAACTATTTGACTAATGCCTAATCTTGATAGAGATTCCATAGTTTCCCTCCACCTTACTCTATGAGTTATTTGCAAAATTAGGTTGTTTTTTATTATTTGTGTGGAAGTTTCAGGTATTGAAGAAACATTACAAATAATAGGAAAATCTGGCTCAACTAGTTTAATTTTTTTTAGAGCAATTTCCATATTTTTAGCAGCCGGCTCCATCAATGAACAATGGAATGGAGCGCTGACAGATAGTGGAATGATTTTTCTTATTCCACTATCTTTTGCGAGCTTAATTAATATGTTTAAAGCTTCTAGATTGCCACTTACAACTACCTGACCTGGAGCGTTATCATTTGCTATTTCAACCAACCCATTAGAACCATCTACTAAGGCTATAAAATGCTCTATGTCTTCAATAGAAGCGCCAAGAATAGCTGCCATTGAACCTCGTCCTACTGGAACTGCATTTTGCATAGCCATTCCTCTTATTTTCAAAAGTTGAGCTGCTTCATAAAGTGTTAAACTTCCAGCGCTCACTAGTGAAGTATATTCACCTAATGAATGACCTGCGGCATGGCTTACTATTTTACCTAAAGTTTTTCCAGTTACCTCTTCTATAACTCTCACAACTGCAATTCCAGTTGCCATTAGAGCGGGTTGAGCATTTTCAGTAAGTTTTAATGTTTCATCATCTCCTTCTTTCATAACTTTAGAAAGCTTAAATGAAAGAGCTTCATCAACCTCTTCAAATACCATTTGTGCAGATTTAAATTTTTTAGATAACTCCAATCCCATACCTACTTTTTGAGATCCTTGTCCTGGGAATACAGCTAAAATTGTCATTCATTAAACCATTTTTATTTAAATACTTGAACTTTCACATAAAATAATTATAATTGCCACAACAAAATAACTCCTTACCGGTTTGTCCGGTTAGGACGTTTTAAGCGTCTAATTAGCCAAAAGGAGAAAATATGGCTTTCTATGAAAGTGTTGTTATAGCACGTCCTGAACTTACTGAAACTCAAATTGATAAACTCATCAATGATTTATCTGAAATTATAAAAGAAAACAACGGCAAAATTATAAAAAAAGAACAATGGGGTTTAAGGAGTTTTGCTTATAAAATAAAAAAGAATAAAAAAGGTCATTACTTTATGCTTAATCTCGAGTCGGCTCCTACTACAATTTTTGAATATGAAAGACAAATGAGAATTAATGAAGATATTATTAGATTTTTAACAATTAAGATTGATGAGATTGATAACAAACCATCGCCTTTAAGCATTGATAATGATAAAACTACTGCAGAATACGACAAAAAAGAGAGCAACAATACTTCAGGCAATAAAATAACGGAGAATATTAATGAATGATTTAAATTTTAAAAATGATTCATCAAAAAAGCCTTTTTTTAAAAGAAAAAAAACATGTCCATTTTCCGGACCTAATGCACCTATAATTGACTATAAAGATGTCAAATTAATATCTAGATATGTTACTGAAAGAGGTAAAATCATTCCAAGTAGGATATCATCAATATCAACAATTAAACAAAGAGAATTATCAAAGGCTATCAAACGTGCAAGATTTTTAGCACTGATGCCTTATGTATCTTTATAAACAATTTAATTTATAGAGCAAATTTATGAACATAATACTTACAGAAAAAGTTAATAATCTAGGCAACTTGGGAGATACGGTAAAGGTAAAGCCTGGTTATGCTAGAAATTATCTACTCCCTCAAGGTAAAGCCATTAGAGCAACTAAAGAGAATATAGAAATTTTTGAAAAAGAAAGATCTAAAAGAGAAGAAGAAAATAGTAAAAGTAAAGATATAGCTGAAAAGCTATCTAAAGATATGCAAGATGTTTCTCTAATAATATTAAGACCTGCTTCTGAAACAGGTCTACTATATGGCTCAGTAAGCAAAAGAGATATTTCAAAACTTCTTAAAGATCAAAAACACTCAATAACACATGAACAGGTTGTTTTAGAAAAAACCATTAAAAATTTAGGTATATATAACGTAGAAATCAAACTTCATCCTGAAGTTAGTAAAAATATAAAACTCAATATAGCTAGAACAGAAGAAGAAGCTTTAATTCAAGAAAAAACTGGCAATGCTGTTGTTGAGAGTGTTGAAGAAAATAATAGTGAAAGTATTGATCCAGAAAATATTAATGAAATCATAAATGAAAA
>CACBIM010000060.1 GCA_902539295.1 uncultured SAR116 cluster alpha proteobacterium | reverse complement strand
TTTTTTGTTTCTCCCATAAGTTTCCAATCAAAGTCTGAGAAAGCTGAATCTGAAAACAAAATCACGATTAAAGCAAAGAGTAATTTTTTCATGAATTACTCATACCATATTTTAAATATTTCTAAAATAACTCAGACATGAGCAAAAATAGTGTTTTGAACATAGCAAAAATTGAGAAATCAAAGTCAATAAAATCAACAGTTTCAGAGCATCAAATTTAATACCTTTTGCTCATAGCTATTTTCTATCAAATGTCAGATACATTTTACCCCATTCCTTATCATACTTACAATTACGTTCTTCTCTAATACGTATCTGACGTTCTTCGTATCTCTTTATGACTGAGAACATGTTAGTATTTTTGAAGACACTTCCTCGAGCTGTTTTGACATTAAGATCACGTAATCTTTTCGCAATACGTCTATAGCCAAGTCCACTATCGTGCATAGACTTTATTAGCTCATATATCTCTTCTTGTCTGCTAGTCAGTTCTCGCTTGTACACCAACGAGTTTGTCCTACACGTGACTGTGAAGTTCAGATAGACACTAAATCGTTTTGTTAAATCGCGACTGCTTAAATCAGCAGTTGCTAAATCGCGATTCAAAACTACTCTACAATTACAGAATAAGTCGAAACGAACATCAAAATTGACCCTATCTTCTTTATCCTTTTTAAAGACTTTTTTTTGCGTCTGTAATTCTTTAAATCAACTACTTCAGTAGTTAATTTATTTCTACCTTTAGTAATTTCATATCCTTGAGATTTATTATCAGGGTAAAATGTGCCATCTATTAAAACTTAATGATAACCAATTAAAATTCTTTTTCTATCTTTTGTTAAATCTGCACACGAAATTGCATCTGGATGGTCATTATTTTAATTTATAACATAAGGATTTATAAGGTATCCTACCTTCAGGAATAACAAATGGTTGATCAAAACTTCCAAATTTGGTTTCAATTTTTTTAAATTTGTCCTCAAGCAACATATCTAATTCCTTTTCATTAAAAATATATGCAGCATTTGTAGCATTAGAACCACCACCCATGTGCTGTATAACTGAAGTAGTGTTTTTGTTCCAAACTGGAGTTCTTATAAGTAAGATATATTCAGGAAGTATATTTTTTGCTAAATCAATAATTTCTCTATAATTATGTAGATATTGAAGTGTTCCAGTAATATGAATTATATCAATTTTTTTATTATGCAATTCTTTTAGGTTTTCTATGTTATTACATTTTATTTTTGGTGAAAGATTATTGCGATTATGGAAATCAACAAAATAGGGAATTTCAAATATATAATAATTTTCAATAATTTTATTGTCTATTTCATTGGTTAATGAAAAAAAATGTGATCCATTTGCACCGCCAATATCAATAATATTAAGTTTATTTTTTTCTTTCTTTATTAATTGCTTAAATGCAAAAAAGAATAAAGGCATATCTCTAACTGAGAACTTTGTATCTTTATGCCATTTTAACATTTCATTCTCACTAAAATGAGGATCATTTTGTATATAAGATTTATTTAATTTACTACTTTTGATAAATGCATTCTCATCAACATTTTGAAAAGCAACTAAGATAAATTTTGCAATATGAATAGCAAATTTTTTCATACCTAAACGGTATAAAATACATATAAGATAGAAACTTAAAATAATAAATCTATGCATAAAGTAAAGAATGAAACCATTAATATTAATTATTTCAACCTAACTTTTCAAGGGTTGAACGTCAATTTAAAATCTATGCTTAAAAGAATATTTCCTATCAAAAATAGTTTATATAATCTAAATCATCTCCCCTGAATTCCTCAAAATCTTCCATTACTTTCCGAATATGTTTCTCATATTTCTCCTTTTGTTTAGGAATGAGTGGTTTTCCTCTAGAATAATATTTTATGAATTTAACTAGTTTCAATAATCATGCTCTCTCTAGGATTTCGATACAGTTCCCCTTCCCTTAAACAAACTAATTCCATCTTTCCATATTCTATTTCTGACTCTTGTTTTCCTCTTTCTTCTCTCTGGAGTTTCTCTTTATTTCTTTTCAGAACAGAATGAACATAATTACTTCTCCAAGTTTTACCTTTGAAAGTTTTAATGCCTTTTTCGTTTAATCGTTTTGCAATCATCCTATATCCTAATCCACTCTGATGAAGTGATTGAATATTAGTCGTTTGTCTCTTGTTGTGATTCACTCCAAAAGTGGGATTTATTGTTAGAAATGAGTGTATTTGTTTAACAAAAGACCGAAAAACAGAGATATTGGGAAAATTTATCGGAAATTAGATGTTTGTTCCGACTTACTCTACTGTTAATAATGATGCGAGATTTTGAGGTTGGTCATGAAAATTACTAATCCACTTCTAGTTCGTAATAATTACCATTTTCATCATATCCTTCAATCTCACCTTTACCAGTCCATTCACCATCAAAAGAAACTTCTGTTCCATCATCTAGAGTTAAATAACCGTCTACATATCTGTCACCACTAGCATCAATGTTTCCAGTAACATATCCTCCATCACCGTACCCTTCAACATCATAATTGTAACTACTTCCTCCGCCGCCACATGGGTATAAAGAGCAGTAGCATGAAGCGGTTTCGCAAACCCCTCCACTTGCCTGCCTGAATTTGTACTTTGTGTAACAAGAAGCAGTTTCACATTTGCCGCCAGTTGCTTGACTGTAAGTGTATCTAGCATAGCATGAAGCGGTTTCACATTTACCACCAGTTGCCTGCCTATATGTATATTTAGAATAACAAGAAGCAGTT
>CACBIM010000059.1 GCA_902539295.1 uncultured SAR116 cluster alpha proteobacterium | reverse complement strand
AATCAATTCTTGGATCAATCCAAACATACATTAAATCAGAGAGTATGCCAATCAAAAGTCCTATTAATCCAAAAACATACAATGTAGCAAAAATAACTGGATAGTCTCTTGCAACAGTAGCCTCAAAGCCCATTCTTCCTAGCCCGTCGAGTGAAAATATTGTCTCGATTATTAAAGAAGCTCCAAAAAAGACACTTAGAAATGCACCAGGAAAACCTGCAATCACAATAAGCATAGCATTTCGAAAAATATGACTATACAAAACTTTTTTCTCAGATAGGCCCTTAGCTTTTGCAGTTAAAACATACTGTTTGTTTATTTCATCTAAAAATGAGTTTTTTGTCAGTAGTGTTAAAGTTGCAAAACCTGCAATCGAGGACGCTATTACCGGTAAAGTAATATGCCAAAAATAATCTAAAACCTTCCCTGAAGCAGATAGAGTATCCCAATTGTCAGATGTGAGGCCCCTAATTGGGAATATTTGAAGATAAGAACCACCCGAAAATAAAACAAGAAGAAGAATTGCAAATAAAAACCCTGGTATTGCATACCCAACTATGATTGCACCTGACGTCCATGTATCAAATCTACTACCATCATTAACTGCTTTTTTTATTCCAAGTGGAATAGAAATAAAATATGCTAATAAGGTTGTCCAAAGGCCTAAGCTAATTGAAACAGGAAGTTTTTCAATAACTAAATCAAAAACGCTGATTGATCTAAAATAACTTTCTCCAAAATCAAAACAAATATAGCTCCAAATCATTTTGAAGAATCTTTCAATAGGAGGTTTATCGAAACCAAATTGTTTCTCTAACTCAATTATAAAGTCATCTGGTAGTCCTCTTGCACCTATATACTTTTCTGAAAAGGAATTGCTTTGATTACTTTGAAAATCTTTATTGAGGTCGTTATTTTCCGAGCCACCAGCAATACTTTCGAAAACGTTATTTTTGCCCTGTAGTTCAGCCAAAATTTGTTCGATTGGGCCGCCAGGGACAAATTGAATAAGAAAAAAATTTATTAGTATAATTCCAAATAAAGTTGGAATTATTAATAATAGCCTTCTTAAAATATATGATGTCATTTTATTAGGTAAGTATTAAAATGCACCTTTGTTTTTTAAATCATTATATTTTTCATTATTTATCCACCAAAAATCAAGTAAACCCATATCATAAGGGGGCAGATTTTCAGGATGCTCATAATAATCATAATATGCAACTGTATGAACATCCTTAAACCATTGAGGTATCCAAAAATAATAAGATCTTAAAACGCGGTCTAGTGTTTTGACTGCAACCTTCAATTCATCTCTTGTTTTTGCAGCCATCACAACTTCAATTAATTCATCTATAACTTTGCTCTTAATACCTGCTTTATTAAAAATTGAAACATCAGCTGTTTCAGATCCAAAGTATTGTTTTAGCCCACTACCAGGTGTAAAAGACATTGGAAAATTGCCTGTAACAATATCAAAATCAAATGATCTTTCCCTTTCTGTCATTTGGGCATTATCAATTTTTGTATGAACTGCATTGACTCCTAATGATTTAAGGTTCTCGATAAAAGGTTCTATAATTCTTGTAAATGCTTGTGAATCATTTAGAATTTCTATGTCAAGGGTAGCTCCATTTTTATTTTTTCTTAATCCATCATCTCCTACTTCCCAACCAGCGTCATCAAGAAGTTTTGATGCCATTCGAAGATTTTTCCTGTCTAATTGCTTTGTGGATGAAACAGATACTTCTGCAACGTCACTATCAATTATTCCAGAGGGAAGATTGTTTTTAAGTGAATTTAAGATTATTAGTTCATCTTTTGATGGTTTTCCAGTCGCAGCCATATCACTGTTTTCCCAAAATGAATTTATCCTTGCATATAAATCATAAAAAAGTGTTTTGTTGGACCATTCAAAATTAAACATCAGCCCAATAGCTTTTCTTACTCTTATATCCTTAAATTTATCTTTTCTAAGATTAATTATGAATGACTGCCCGGGAGCCATATCTCCGCTTGGTAATAATTTTTTTGTTACCCATTTTTTTTCAATCGCTGGAAAATCATATCCTGTTGCCCATAATTTAGACATATATTCAGTTCTAAATGTATAACTTCCACCCTTAAAACCTTCAAAAGCTGAATTATAATCAGCAAAGTACTCAACTCTGATTTTGTCAAAGTTGTTTCTTCCAATATTTATTGGTAGATTTGCACCCCAGTATTCAGGATTTCTCTTGTAATTAATTGTTTGTCCAACATCAAGGTTATCTAAAATATATGGACCTGAACCTATTCCGGGAGTAAGTGTAGAAGCCTCAAAGTTTGCTCCTGATTTTTCATAGTAGTTTTTTGAAAAAATTGGGAGGGAACCAGCAGAAGCAGGTAAATCTCTTGTTGGAATGTCTTTTTTGAAAGTAAATTTAATTTTATGTTTACCTAATATTTCGACTTTATCAATCTCTTTCTCAATAACAGCCCTAAATGATGGAAGCCCTTTTTCTTGGAGAAGTTTATAAGAAAACATTACATCTTCAGCAGTAAGAGGAGTGTTATCCGAAAACTTTGCCTCTGGTCTCATATTAAATATCACCCATGATCGATCTTTTGGATACTCCATACTTTTAGCGACTAGCCCATAAGCTGAGCCTATTTCATCAGAAGTGCCGGTTAAAAGGCTTTCAAAAAAGATTGATGAAAGACTGCCTGACCTACCTTTAGTTGTATAAGGATGCATTGAGTCAAAAGACCCAAAAGCCCATATTGAAACTTCACCACCTTTTGGAGCATTTGGATTGACATAATCTAAATGTTGAAAGTCAGAATTATATTTCAATTCGCCAAAAGTGGATATCCCATGGGACT
>CACBIM010000058.1 GCA_902539295.1 uncultured SAR116 cluster alpha proteobacterium | reverse complement strand
CGTATTTAGCTGCTTCCTTTTTGCAGAGGAAATATCAATTTCATCACTCCCAACAAACGGCAAACTTATCAGTGGCTCTGCTGAAATAAAGTCAAATTTAGGAAAGATGGAGATAACACAAAATTCTGAAAAAACTATCATTGGATGGGACACGTTTAACGTAGGTTCAAAAGCACATGTAAATTTCAGTCAGCCATCTTCAAAGTCAGTTTCCCTTAATAAAGTCAGTTCAGCAGATCCTTCACGAATCTATGGACAACTTACTTCAAATGGTCAGGTATTTCTTCAAAGTCCAGGAGGTGTAATTTTTGGAAAAGATGCAAAAGTAGACGTTGGTGGTCTTGTTGCTTCAACAATGAACATGAATAACGAAGATTTAAATTCTCAAAGCATCAAATTTTCTGCAAATACAAAAGGTAAAATTGTAAACAAAGGAAAAATTAAGGGTGATTACGTTGCATTAATGGCAACTGATGTAAAAAATGATGGAACTATCGAAGCTCGTTTAGGTTCAGTTGCTTTGGTTAGTGGGGATAACGCAGAATTATCTTTTGGTGAAGGCGGAACATTATCTGTTTCTGTTAGGGCAAACAACTTAGAGAATACAATCGAAAATACAGGTGGAATTTATGCTGAAAATGGATCGGTTATTTTAAAAGCTGCTGCTGTTCAAGATTTAGTAGAGCAGACAATAGCATCACCTGCTCCTGCAAAAAAGTTGGTGAGTGAAAATGGTGTTATCAGACTTATTGGAAATTCAGGAAAGATAAAATCACGAATTGTTTCAATTGATGCAGGAGACAATGGAGGCGCCCAACTTGCTGGAGAGATTACAGCCAAATCAAAGACAGATAAAAAAGCACTGATAGCAATTACTGGTAAAGAAGTTGTTATCGAAGGAAATGCAAAACTCACTGCAAAAACAGGTAGTTCTGGAGGAAAAATATTAATTGGGGGTGACTGGCAAGGCAAAGATGGCACGAGACAAGCGGTTTACACCTCAGTTAAAAAAGGTGCTTTAGTTGATGCAAGCGCTGAACAAGTTGGTAATGGTGGAACAGTTGTAGTTTGGTCTGATATTAAAAATCCTAATTCTAAAACTTTAGCTCAAGGGACTTTGTTAGCAAAAGGAGGCTCAATATCTGGTGACGGTGGGAAGATAGAAACCTCTGGCTACCAACTGATTACAAAAGGAATAAAAACGTCTGTTAAATCAATGAATGGTAAGTCTGGCGAGTGGTTGTTAGATCCATTTAACATTGTAATTGGTTCTTCTGCAACAGGTACAGCTTTCAATGATAATGATCCAGGAGACGACACATATACATCAAATGCTACGAGTGAAGTACTGGCAAGTGATATCAATACAGCTCTTGCAAATGGAGATGTCACAATTCAAACAGGAGGTTCTGCTGGAGACGGAAATGGTGATGGAGATATCATTGTCAATACAGCTATTGCAAAATCCAGCGGGAGCGATAGTACTCTTACTCTAAAAGCTCATAATGATGTCACAGTAAACTCAACAATTTCTTCTAGCAATAACGATCTGGATTTAGTTTTTTGGAGTGATAGTGACGCAAATGGAAGCGGGGGTGTCAATCTTAACAATGATTTGTCAACAAATGGAGGCTACGTATGGATGGGTGGAGGAAGTGGAAGCACCACTTGGCAAGGATTAACTGTAGGAAATGCAAATTCTGAAGATATTAATCTTGCCGCTAATGTAACCACTGGTCAAGCGTGGCAAAAATATAATGGGCCGGTTGTTATAACAGGTGGAGACCGAACCCTCACGACAAATACAAACCAAAGAGTGAACTTTTCAAGCACTATCAATAGTGACGGAACAGCTAGAGGGCTTACGATTAATACAAGCACCGGTTCTTCAGGTGAGGTTAATTTAAATGCAGCTGTTGGTGGTACAAACCCGCTAAGTAGTCTTACTATAACAACTGGAGCTTTGACATCTGACGCTATTAAACTAAACGGAGCTTTGACTGTAAACAATTCAACAACAAGTACTATTTCTGGAGCAATCACAGATGGAGCAAGCGCTGCAAATCTTGTAAAAGCTCAAAATGGTATATTAACGATAAGTGGTAATAACACATTTACTGGTTCAACAGCTGTGAATGCTGGTACGCTCAAAATTGTCAATGATGATCCAACAGCATACCTGGCTGCTACATCTGGTATAACGGGTAGTGGAAGTTTGACAATTGAGTCAGCTGGCAGTGATTTTTCATCAGCTATATCAACAACAAAAATAACAGGGACATTTACAGACCTGACCATAGGAAAGTCAGGAAACACCCAAACAATAAACTTATCAAATGATATAGCAACAACGAGCGACCAAAGATACAATGGACCAGTTATACTATCGGGGGGTAATAGAACACTTACAGCAGGAACTTCAAGTGATAATATTTTCTTTGAAAGTACTGTCGATAGCGATGGCACGGCAAGGTCACTTACTGTATCAGCTGGAACAAACTCGGGTGGTGTTATAACTTTCACTGGTGCGGTAGGTGGTAACAGTGAATTATCAGGTTTAACTTCTGATTCAAATCTTTTCAAAGCAGGTTCAAATATTACATTAGCTGGGTTACTGGATGTTGATATTTACGGTAATTCACAAAGTTCAAATTACGGTATTGCTGGTGGGATATTGGATGGAACGTCACCAGCAAGTTTTTCAAAAGGAGGTCGTGCTAATAGATGGTTAGAGGTCTATGGGAATAACAATTACACAGGGGCTACAACTGTAAAAGCTGGTTATCTCAGAATAACAAATGATAGTCCGCATTCATTTTTAAATAATACAACATTTACTGGACCAGGACACTTACAAATAAGACCAAATAATACAAATTTCGGTTCAGTGCTGTCAATGTCAGATATCAATTTTACAGGCACTTCAATAGGAAAGTTTTATATCGGAAGATCCGGTACTACCACAAAGTTCGTTTTGGATGAAGATATTGATGTAAATGGTGAGGAGATACATTTTTATATGCCCGTAGAGCTAAATGGTGGTGACAGGG
>CACBIM010000057.1 GCA_902539295.1 uncultured SAR116 cluster alpha proteobacterium | reverse complement strand
GATGCAGTAAATGTTTTATACACCAAACATCAAATCAAACCAGGTTTAGCGGTAGTATTAGTTGGCCAAAATCCAGCAAGTGAAGTTTACGTTAAGAATAAAGTTAGGCAAACAAAAAATTCTGGTATGAATTCAATAGAACATAGATTGCCAGAAACAACTTCAGAGATTGAACTTTTATCTTTAGTTAATAAATTAAATGAAGCTGATGAAATTGACGGAATATTGGTTCAACTACCATTACCAGATCATATAAATGAAAACTCAATAATTAATGCTATCAAACCTTCTAAGGATGTTGACGGATTTAGCATACCCAATGTAGGACTTTTATCCATTTCAGTTTCCGGTCTTATACCCTGCACACCTTTAGGGTGTTTGCTCTTATTACAAAACTATGTTGGAGATTTATCTGGAAAATCTGCAGTTATAATTGGAAGATCAAATATAGTTGGAAAACCAATGGCGCAACTATTATTAAATGAGAACTGCACAGTGACTATTGCCCACTCAAAAACAAAGAATATTGAAGCAGTTTGCCAAAGAGCCGATATTTTAGTTGCCGCTGTTGGGAGACCAAATTTTGTTAAATCCGAATGGGTAAAGAAGGGCGCTGTTGTAATTGATGTAGGAATAAACAGACTACCATCAGAAGGTGACAAAAAAGGTCGCTTAGTGGGTGACGTTGATTTTGATAGTGTGTCAAATGTTGCATCAGCTATTACTCCTGTCCCTGGTGGAGTTGGACCAATGACAATCGCTTGCTTGTTGAGAAATACTGTAACTGCTGCCTGTAAAAGACGTAATTTAAATGAACCGGAAATGTAATTAAATGGGTTGGATAGTTTTAGTAATTTGTTTGTTAGCATTAGTTTCAGTACTAATTTGGGGTGTTGTCACAATGGGGATTGGCGGAGAATATAATTCTAAATGGTCTAACAAAATCATGCGTTACAGAGTGTTTCTGCAAGCCATTGCACTTTTAGTATTTGTAGTTATATTGGCTATAAGTTCAGGGAATTAAAATGGTTACTCTAAATAAAATCTATACAAAAACCGGTGATCACGGTGAAACAAGTTTAGTCGGTGGTCAAAGAGTGTCAAAACACAGTTTAAGACCTGAAGCTTTTGGTGAAGTGGATGAACTTAATTCAATTATTGGGATTTTAAGAACTGATTTGGATATTAACAAAGATCTAAAATTAAACAAATTACTCGAGGTAATTCAAAATGAATTATTCGATTTAGGTGCAGATTTGGCAACACCTGAAGGATCAAAATATTCTGATAAAGCTCTTAGGATTACAAACACTCAAGTTGAAAGATTAGAAAAAGAAATAGACATTCATAATAAAAAACTAGACGAGCTAAAATCATTTGTTTTACCTGGTGGTTCAAAATTATCATCTTGGTTTCATTTTGCAAGAACATCCACTAGAAGAGCAGAAAGAAAAATTACTAAACTTGCATCAGAAGAAGCTATTAATAATAACGTAATTATGTATATAAACAGACTATCAGATTTATTTTTTGTTTTAGCAAGACATTGCAACGATGATGGTAAAAAAGATATTTTATGGAAACCAGGTTTAACGAGATAATTAAATATTTATAGGTGAAATATGAAAATATTAGTCCCAGTGAAAAGGGTTATTGATTACAATGTTAAAGTTAGGGTTAAACCAGATAATTCTGGTGTTGAGCTAGCAAATGTAAAAATGGCAATGAACCCATTTGATGAAATAGCAGTTGAACAAGCATTGAGAATTAAAGAAGCCTCTCAAGCTGAAGAAGTTATTGCGATTTCTATTGGTCCACAAGAATCACAAGACACAATAAGAACAGCATTAGCAATGGGTGCCGACAGAGGCATATTAGTAAAAACAGAACACGACATAGAGCCTTTAGCTGTTGCCAAAATTCTTAAGAGCATAGTTGAAAAGGAAACCCCTGAATTGGTAATTTTAGGAAAGCAAGCAATTGATGATGATTGTAATCAAACTGGCCAAATGCTGTCAGCTTTTCTAAATTGGCCTCAAACAACTTTTGTAAGTAACCTCGAGTTAAAAGATAAAAATCTTTTATCAGTAAGAGAGGTTGACGGAGGTTTAGAGCATATGGAGTGCTCCCTACCTGCTATAGTTACAGTTGATTTAAGATTAAATGAGCCTAGATATGCATCATTACCCAATATTATGAAAGCGAAGAGAAAACCTCTTGAAGAAATTTCACCATCTGATTTAGGTGTTGATACTAATAAACGCCTTGAAGTAATAAAAGTGGAAGATCCACCGTCAAGAGAAGCTGGAATGATACTAGGTTCAGTTGATGAATTAGTTGATAAACTTAAAAATGAAGCAAAGGTAATATAGGTGAAATTATGAGTATTTTAATTATTGCAGAACATGATAATCAAAACCTTAGTGCAGCAACTTTGAATACAGTAACTGCTGCATCGCAAATTGGAAAAGAGATGAATGTTTTGGTTGTTGGTCATAATTGTTCAAATGTATCAAAACAGTGTAGCCAAATCCCTAACGTTAAGTCTATACTTGAAGCTGCCTCAGAAGAGTATAAAAATTTTGTAGCTGAGAATGTTTCGAAACTAATAATAGATTTATCAAAAGATTATTCGCACATCCTCGCGCCATCTTCGACTACTGGTAAAAATATCATGCCCCGTGTGGCAGCTTTACTCGATGTAATGCAAATTTCTGATATTATTAAAGTGGTTGACGATGAAACATTTCAAAGACCTATATATGCTGGAAATGCTTTATCAACAGTTAAGTCAAATGATAAAATAAAGATAATAACTGTTAGGTCTACAGCTTTTGAAGCTTCTGAAAATACTGGTGGTAGTGCTGAAATCAAATCTATTAATGGATCTGGTGATACAGATTTGTCAAAATTTCTTAAGTCAGAATTATCAAGCTCTGAAAGACCTGAATTAACGTCTGCAAAAATTGTTATATCGGGTGGCAGAGGCATGCAAGACGGTTCTAATTTTGGAATGCTTGAAAAAGTTGCTGACAAACTTGGAGCAGCCGTAGGTGCCTCAAGGGCTGCTGTCGATGCTGGTTTTGTTCCA
>CACBIM010000056.1 GCA_902539295.1 uncultured SAR116 cluster alpha proteobacterium | reverse complement strand
TAGCAGCTGCATCATAGATATCATCATTTGTCAGATTAGTATCAGTTACATTAAGAGGTGTGCCATCAACTGATGATTCAACCTCAATGTATGTGTCCAGATTACCGTCGCTATTTGTATCCTTGTGAACAAACTGCTTGCCGTCATAGCCCCAGATTGTATGATCACCAACTGATCCTAAGTTTGTTATAAGCGGTGTTAGTGATGTGAAAGTATCATTTCCGGTAGGTGTCAATCCCAAAGTAGATAAATAGTCACTGTCTGGATTTGGCAACGAATGTGGGGAAACTCCATTAGCCGCAGTATAGGTTTCATTTGCTGAATTATACTCTAACTTGGTTAAAACTATTCTACTGTGCTCATACTGACCATTTTCTTTAATAATATATTCGGATTCAGCAGCCCATAATCCATCAGCAACACCGCCTGGATTATTTGAACCACCTTGGAAGTTATATATATTACCAGTACGCGCTCCATCATCTGCAGTGTCATTCGTTACATTAACAGTAACTGACTTTGTTGAAGTTATAGTTCCATCGTCTGCTACAACATCAAAAGTATAGCTCTTCTGTTTACTCTCATAATCAGCAGATGCTTTCAATGTGACTACACCTGTGCTTGAAATCTCAAGTAAGTCTTTATCAGCACCATCTAAGCTCCATGTTATCGCATCGCTATCTGCATCAGTAGCAGTTGCTGTGTAAATAGCTGTTGTAATATCAGCATTCTCAACAACCGTACCAGTATCAGAACTTGTGATTTGCGGAGCTGAGTTAGCTACATGAGATCCAACAATTGGCGTCAAACCTTCGTCATTAAAATCTGTTAATTGCTGACCATCTAATGAGATTGGTGAACCTGAATTCACGTAATCATGAGTATTGCTTGTTGTAGCTAGATTTTTAGTTACTGGCTGTAAATCTATAGAGCCATCACCATTTTCAACAACAGAGTATAATCCTACAGGTATTGCAGGCACCTCATCTACTGGAGCAACTGCAATCCATGAATTAGGCACTGTTGTGCTTCCAAGGTTATTCATGACTGACTGGTCAATATTGTACACAGTTGTGTGGTAATAATTTTCGACAGTACCAGGTGTTCCCATATCAGCTGGAGCTGATCGATCTATTAAAATCTCAACACTACCTCCAACTATCTTAATACCAGAAGTTGTCTGTTCACCAGCAGTCAACGCGTCACCACTAATAGTATAAGAACCGTCAGTTTCTTTAGAAACTGGCTTTACACTTGAACCATCATGGGCAAAGTAATCGTCACCGATTTTGTAGACTGGTAATGACATAGGAGTAAGCTCAAAAGAAACACTTCCAGATGCAGCGTCAATCTGAGCATCTGATGGCGCTCCAAAATCACCTACACCAGGTGTTGCCTGTGTCTCGACAGTTCCGTCAACAACTCTTATACCAGAATTACTTGCATCAATGAGAGAAACATCTGAACTTGCAGGATCCCACGAAGTTCCATCTGCGATTATGGTTCCGAAATCTGAACCATCATCTGTTTTAGTAAAGACCATTGTTGCTGGTAAAGTGGCTTCTTTGAGAACAGTTCCGCTCGAGCCTTCACGTCCACCCCACATAGTTCTTGAACCAGCATTTGCACCAGTGCCTGACAAAGTCAAGCCTTCGGTCCATACTTCGCCATTGGCATCTGTGGTTTTGACACTGAGCGATGTTCCAATTAATGTGGCATCAGCATAATTAATTGTAATGTTACCTGATGAACCTCCTTGAAATGATATGGATACAGGAGAATTAGCTGCGTCATTGGCGACTGTGTAATTGTCGCCAACTTTTGTTGCAGGTCTTAAACTAACGCCATTATGAACAAAGTAGTTCCCGTCTATTACATAGACAGGTAAGTCCTTAACCTCTGAACTATTGACAGTTCCTGAAGCATCATCAAGGTTTGCAACTGCATCAGTTGTCCAGTGCTCGGCTGTAAATGAAATTTCAGTCATTGCATTGCCGGCACTCTTAACTGCGTAAGTTCCAGAGTCCCTATCGTCATTCGAGAATGATCTGTTGAGCTCATAAATAGCTGTTGCGCCGTCATCATTGAGGGTCTCACCCGATACAACAGTCCAGTTTGTATCAGGTAGGTAACCTGCTTCGCTGACACCACCACTATTAATTGCAGCATCATAGTCTGTTTTACTAAAAGCAACAGCTTCAACGTATCCTGCATCAGGGTTGTTATTAACATTCCAGGTCGTACCTGTGACGCTATAGGTTCCCATATCAGAGCCATCAGCAGAATTCGTGAATTTCATTGTTCCTGGAAAAACAGCGTCCTTAAAATCAATTTGACCTGTGCTGTCTTTTGTTTCACCACCAATAGATCTCTGGGCATTATTACCAGACGCTGATAATTGTATGCTTGGCGTCCAAGTTTTACCGTTTGCATCTGTCAATTCAACGTTAACTGTTGTTCCAACTAGTGATGCATCTGCATATCTAATTGTAAGATTATTTGAAACATTCATAAAAATACTTGAAGGATAAACACCTCCAGCGCTTACATGACTGTCAAATAAGACTGTTGATGCACTATTGTTAGAACTGTTGAAGGAAGAAAGCAGAACTTCATTACCACTCGTTGTAACTGTGAAACCTTCTGGGGCTAAAACCTCAGCAACTGCATCAATTTTTGCAATTTCAGTACCTAAATCGATTACACTCCCTGGCACTGTATCACTTTTAGTTGAGTAGCCTATTGGATCAATAGTGTCTAATTGTGTAATTTGTGAAGCTGAAAGTGTTTCAGCACCTTCACCTGTAGCCCTAAAATCATTGTCAAGACCTGATGAATGACTTTCATAAATATGATAGTTCCCTGAGGCAACACCCTCAATGGTACTTCCATCCAATGCGTAAACAGTATCTGCAGGATCTTCAGGGTAATGCGGTAATGAAAAAGGATGAACATCTGTATTTGTATAATTATAACCATCATAAGCACCAAGCACATCATAGCCATTCTTTCCATAAGTATGAAAGAAGCTAATTGTATTTGAATAGCTTGGCATTTGACTTGAAACATAACTATATAGATTTTCGGATGGAATACCATCTGCGATAGCCTTATCCATAAGCGACTGTTGAATGACTTCACGGAAATCTACCCATGAGCCTGCATTAGGCTTATTAGATCCCATATACTCCATGCCATCAAACAGTTTCACAGGAACCATATGCCCGTCTTCACCCATATATGCGTGTATTGGAATAAGTGGACCTTGATCTTGAGTATGATCACCAGAACCATCACCAG
>CACBIM010000055.1 GCA_902539295.1 uncultured SAR116 cluster alpha proteobacterium | reverse complement strand
TGGGGCAAACTTGATATCTTAATTGCTAATGCTGCTTACTTACATAACCTTACACCCTTATCCCATTTGTCAGATAAAGATTGGCAAATCAGTATAAATGTAAATTTATCAGCTAATTGGTTGCTAATAAAACATTTCGAAAAACTGCTCCTGGAAAGTGAAAATGGTAAAGCTATTTTCATAACCTCTGGTGCATCCGAGGGTTTTAGGCCTTTTTGGGGAGCATATGCTATTAGTAAGGCTGGTCTTGATAGTATGGTAAGAGCTTGGTCATCAGAGATGAAAGAAACCAAATTAAAAATTAATTTATATGACCCAGGTGCAACAAAGACACAAATGCGTGAAAAGGCATATCCAGGTGAAAACCCAGACACTCTTAAAGAGCCTAGTAAAGTAGGTGAAGAAATACTTAAAATCTGTGATGAAAATTTTAATAATAATGGTGAAAGATTAAAGTATCCTTATTTTTAGTTGTTAAACGTAGGGGTTTTTCTTTTTTCTTAAATTAATTCTCAAAGGCACACCTTCAAAATTGAAATTTTCTCTAAGTTTGGATGTTAAATATCTAATATATGAAGCAGGCAACCCATCAGGGTTATTGCAAAAAATTATAAATGTCGGTGGCCTAGATTTTACTTGGGATATATATTGTAATTTTATTCTTTTCCCACCTGACATTGGTGGCGGATGATCTCCTAGAACTTTTACAAACCAATCATTTAGAACACTAGTTTTTAATCTTGTATTCCATTTATTAAACACTTCTATTGCAACCTCAAAAATATCATCTATTCCCGAACCTAATTTACCACTTGTTTTAACTATTGTAGAATGACTCATATTAGGTAATGACCTATTTAATCGCGACAAAAATTTATTAAAAGTTATTTGTTTTTCTTGAATTAAGTCCCATTTATTAAGGCACAAAATAAGTGCTCTGCCCTCTTCTATTACCCAGCGTGCAATTGATAAGTCTTGTTTATTCAGTTCTTCACTACTATCAAGCACAAGCACAGCAATATTTGTAAGTTTTATAGCTTGAAGAGACGAGCCAACAAATTTGTATTCAAGCTCTTCTTTGATCTTAGACTTTTTTCTCATTCCAGCAGTATCAACAATTGTAAATTCATAATTCTTCCAAACAAAGTCAATTTCTATTGAATCATGAGTAGTACCACTCAATGAAGAAGTAATCATTCTATTGTATCCAAGTAACCTATTAATTAAAGTTGATTTGCCAGTGTTAGGTTTTCCAATGAAAGTAATTTTAATTGAAGATTTTTTAATAGAATTGTTCTCTTCAATTTTTTTATCTAAATTTAATATAGGTCTTTTAACTTCTTTTTTTATTCTTTCATATAATTCATCAATACCATCCCCATGAACAGCAGAAAAAGGTATAGGCTCTCCAAAACCAAGCGACCAACCCTCTGAAACATTATATTTTGAATTTAACTTTTCTGACTTGTTACCTAATAAAATAACTATTTTATTGTATTTTTTTAAAAACTTAGAAATTCTGGTATCTTCTGAGGTTATGCCAATATTTGCATCAAACAGCATTATTATCAAATTTGCTTTTTTGATTTGGTCATAAATCATATTATTTATGTTTTTGATTAACTCATCTTTAAAATCAAATTCAAAACCAGCTAAATCAGTAATTCTAAACTTTAAGTCTGCAATTGAAGTTTCAAACTCCTTATAATCTCTGGTAGTACCTTGAATTTCTGATACAATAGATAATTTTTTATTTATCAGCCGATTAAAAAGTGTAGATTTACCTACATTTGGCCTTCCAACAATTACAATATTCATCATTATTTAATTTATTCAAATGCAAATAATTTAGCATTATCGTCTAAAATATATAGAGTAGAATTGATTAAAATAGGAGCTGTTGAAAAGCTATTGGAAAAATTTTTTTCTTCAATTAATTTTCCATCTTTATAATTAAAAACTCTAAGTTTTTTATCTGAACCAGCAACATAAACCTTATTTGATGCGACCACAGGTCCAAAATGAGGTATAAATTTTTGATAACGTATTAAACTCTCATCAATTTTACTTGGTAAATTAGTTATCCACCTGATGCTTCCATCAACTTTTCTCAAACAAATTAATTCAGCATTATCAGAAATAACAAATATTGAGCTTCCAGCTATCCAAATTATTTGGTTACCACTTATACTTTGTTCCCAAACCATTTTACTATTATTTAAATCATATGAAGCTAGTCTTCCATTCTGCGCAACAACAAAAATTCTTTCTTCAAAAATTGAAGGTTCTGCTTCAATAGTTGACATTTGTTCTATTGCAGTTTTGGGTGCTAATAAAGCTAAATTATCTTCCCACAAATATGAACCATCCTCCAGTGCTAGTACTGAAATACCACCTCCAAAATCTGGAACTACAACTGTATCTTTATTAACTGATATTGACGCAGTGCTCATGACATCATCAATATTAGAAATGACTTTTCTTTCCCATATTAATTCCCCATTTTCCTCATGTAAGAATTTAAGAGTTCCATCAATTAAAGTTATAAATACTCCATTACTATTCGAAGTAGGACCACTTATAATTGGAACATTAAAATTTTTCTCCCATAATATTTCCCCAGTAAGTGAATTTAAAGCAACGAGATTTTGACCTCCTAATTGAGCATACAGATTGTTATCATGTACAGACAACCCACCTGAGCTAGCAGTATAAGAGTTTTCTCTACCGGAAATTGTTATACTCCATTCTACCCTGCCACTTATAGCATTTAGAGAGGTTAGTTTACCTGTGGTATCCATTGCATAAATAAAATCATTTTTACCAATTAGATTTGGCATTGAAGGTGAATTCTTATTTGTACCCTTGCCTATGTCTTTTGACCAAACTGTTTTTAAGTTACTTTTTGGACCAGAAAGATGTCCTCCACTTCGGCTTTTATTAAATCCTAAATGTGTATAGGTGGTATTGAATATTTCAGGACCTAGGTCAAAATTTTCACTCGCAGCCTCTTCATTGATTACTAATTGCTGATTTACTGGAAAAACCTCATTTCTATCTTCAGATATTATCAATGATTTATCGGCACAAGCGTAGAGTAAAAATATAACAAATATCTTAAAAAAAATATTGATCATTCTAATTTTTTTCAAAGGTTTTTAAAATATTTGAAATTCTCTCATTAGATCGTTGACTGATGTTTGGTGAATTTAATATTTCTTCTAAGATATTTTGTGCTCCTTTAATTTTACCATCATCATACAAAATATATGCTTTTAATTCTTTAGCCAACATTGCGAAGTGTTCATTAGTGCTAATTATATTATCAAGTTTTGCAAT
>CACBIM010000054.1 GCA_902539295.1 uncultured SAR116 cluster alpha proteobacterium | reverse complement strand
ATTAAAGAATCTAAAACTATCATATCAAATATAAAAAATTAAATTAAGATCTATCTATTATTTTTCATTTCATTTTTCCAGTGTTTTCTACACAATGAAATATATTTTTCATTACCTCCAATTTCAATTTGAGCGCCTTCTCTCAGAACTTTTCCATTACTGTCAACCCTAACAACCATATTAGCTTTCTTGCCACAGTGACAGATAGTTTTAATTTCTTTTAATTCGTCAGCAATTGCAAGCAAAGTGGAACTGCCTTCAAATAATTTACCTTGAAAATCAGTTCTCAAACCGAAACACATAACTGGAATATTAAGTATTTCGACTACATCTGATAGTTCCCAAACTTGTTTATCAGTTAAAAATTGTGCCTCATCAACAAATACACATGAAATTTTATCTTTTTTTAATCTTTTTTCTACTGAGCTGAAAAGATTATCATCGTTATTAAATGTTGAAGCTTTTTCACTTAACCCTATTCTGGAAGATATATTTCCAACTTTAGACCTATTATCTAATTCAGCAGTAAATAACATAGTTTTCATACCCCTTTCACCATAATTATGTGAAGCTTGTAACAAAACTGTCGATTTACCAGCATTCATTGTTGAATATGAAAAATATAATTTAGCCATAAATTTTAATTTTTTCTGTGGTAAAGAATTCTACCTATGGCATTAAGAAGAAGCTGAGCCGCTAGAGTTGTCGTTGAAGTTGTTAAATCATAATCTGGGGCAACCTCAACTAGATCCATACCTATTATATTTCCTTTTTGAGTTATTCCATCAATTAATTCTAATATCTCATAATATAGAAAACCACCGTGACTCGGCGTGCCTGTCCCAGATGCGATAGAGGGGTCAAAAGCGTCAATATCTATTGTTATATAATATGGAATATTATCTGGTATTTCTTTTAAAATTTTAGAAATACCCAGTCTTCTAAATTGCCTTACAGAAATAATGTTTGAACCCATTTGTTTGGCGTCAACGTAACCCTCCTTTGCAGTTGAAGATACGTTTCTAATTCCAATTTGAGTTAAGCCTTTAACGTATTCTTTTTCAGCTGCTCTTCTCATAGGGTTTCCATGACCATATTTTACTCCATGCCTTACATCTACAAAGTCTAAGTGAGCATCTATTTGAATTATGTGTATAGGGCCCTTGTCACTGAATGCATTTATGCAGGGTATATTAATTGAGTGATCCCCGCCTAAAATTACAGGAATTGCATTCGAGTCTAAAATTTTTCTAACCCCAAACTCGATATTTTTATGGCTTGAAATAGTGTCTGTATGAATTATATCAGCATCTCCAATATCAACTATTTTACAACTTGTATCCAGATACGTTTTGTCATCCTCGTGGTCGTAAGCGCCATTGTGTCCAAATGAATACAGAGTGGATGCTTCACGAATACCTCTAGGCCCCATTCTAGATCCAGATCTCCATTGAGAGCCACAATCAAAAGGGGCTCCCAATATTGCAATATCAGCATTAATATTATTCCAATCAGACTGATAAGGGTATTTCCCAAATGTACAAATTCCTACAAAAGGTAAATTTAATCTTCCTTTTTCGTAACCATGATCAGACATTTATTAATTCTCAATTATATATTTTTTCTATTTTCGATTAAGTTCTCAACCACAGAAGGATCAGCTAAAGTTGAGGTATCACCAAGCTCGCTGTGCTCATTTGCGGCTATTTTCCTTAATATTCTTCTCATAATCTTTCCAGAACGTGTTTTGGGTAATGCTGGTGAAAATTGAATAAGATCAGGCGTAGCAATAGGACCAATTATTTTTCTTACAACTTGTTTAAGTTCCTTTTCAATTTCAATTGAAGGCTCTGACCCTAATACCAAAGTAACATACGCATAAATTCCTTGACCTTTTATATCGTGTGGATACCCAACTACTGCAGATTCTGCTACTAATTTATGTTCAACAAGAGCAGATTCAACTTCTGCTGTTCCCATTCTGTGACCAGAAATATTTATTACATCGTCAACTCTTCCAGTTATCCAGTAATAACCATCTTTGTCTCGTCTACAGCCATCACCTGTAAAATACCTACCAGGAAATGTACTAAAATACGTTTCTGCAAATCGTTTGTGGTCACCATATACAGTTCGCATTTGTCCAGGCCATGAAATGTCTAAACAAAGACTTCCCTCAGCAGGGCCCTCAAGAATATTATTATTTTGGTCAACAATTACTGGTTTTACTCCAAAAAGAGGCTTGGTTGCTGAGCCTGGTTTAGTTGGAGTAACTCCTGGTAACGGGCTTATGAGAATTCCTCCAGTTTCAGTTTGCCACCAAGTATCAACTATCTCGCAATTTTTATTGCCAACAACGTCATAGTACCATCTCCAAGCTTCTGGGTTTATTGGTTCACCCACTGTACCTAGAAGTTTTAGGGAAGACCTTGATGTTTTTTTAACTGCTTCATCCCCTTCTCTCATCAAGGCTCGTATTGCTGTTGGTGCTGTATAAAAAATATTTACTTTGTGCTTGTCTACTATTTCCCAAAAACGAGAATTTGTGGGATAGTTTGGAACGCCTTCAAACATAAGAGTTGTAGCCCCGTTTGCGAGAGGGCCATAAACAATATACGAATGACCTGTTACCCATCCAACATCAGCTGTACACCAGTAAATGTCACCATCAATATAGTTAAATACATATTTATGAGTTATTGAAGCGTAAACTATATATCCAGCAGTTGTGTGTAATACACCCTTTGGCTTTCCGGTCGAACCAGAAGTGTATAGTATAAATAGAGGGTCCTCAGCATCCATTTCTTCTGGTTGGCACTCATTATCAACATTTGACATGGCTTCGTGATACCAAACATCACGACCTTTAACCCAGTTGATATCATTCCCTGTTCTTTTTACTACAATACATTTTTTTATAGAACTGCATAACTTTAAAGCCGCATCTGTATTTTCTTTAAGGGGTATTATTTTACCCCCACGTATACCTTCATCTGCAGTAATAATAATATTTGAATCACAATCAGTAATTCTTCCAGCTAGTGAGTCAGGAGAAAATCCACCAAAAACGACTGAATGAATGGCGCCTATCCTGGTACAAGCTAGCATTGCAACTGCAGCTTCAGGGATCATTGGCATATATATTGTTATCCTGTCACCTTTTTTTGCGCCATTGGCTTTTAGAGCATTAGAGAACTTACAAACCTCTTCATGTAATTCTCGATAGGTAATTTTTTTTGTATCGTTTGGGTCATCACCTTCCCAGATAATAGCTATTTGATTTCCTCTAGTTTCTAAGTGTCTATCTAGACAATTAGAAGATACATTAAGAGAGCCATCATAAAACCATCTTATATGAAGGTCT
>CACBIM010000053.1 GCA_902539295.1 uncultured SAR116 cluster alpha proteobacterium | reverse complement strand
AATTGATGAAAAACTCAAATATAGGAACTTACAGTTCTTTGTCTTTAATTATTTTAATCACAATTAAAATTACAGCTTTAACATCACTGGGCATTGAAAACTTCTGGTATGCTTTTGCAGCTTTAATAGTATCTAGTACGATTGGCAGGTCGATGATTGTTTTTCTAAGATCTATTTCAAACTCTATCTTGAGAGCAGACGAAGATGATAGGGCTAATGAAACAGAAGGTAATATACTATGGTCGTCTCTTGGGCTGTCATTCTTGATTGCAATAATTTTTTCTCCCTTTTGGGTCGCTATCACAGGATATACTTTATGTGTAATTCAAACTTATTGTTTTATGGCCTATTGCAATAAAAAAATTGGTGGTGTATCAGGAAATGTCTTGGGGGCTAATGAACAGATATCAGAAATTATGTTTTTATTAGTTTTCAGTGCTGTTTATGGTTCATTGTAGATTGAAAAGGTTAAAAATATTAATATTATTTAATATTTAATTATCATTATGAGTACAAATATTGAAAATATTCTAATTATTGGTTCAGGATCTGCTGGGTTAACTGCAGCAATTTACGCAGCGAGAGCAGGATTTAGCCCTTTGGTTTTAACAGGCATTCAACCTGGCGGCCAATTAACTATAACTACTGATGTAGAAAATTACCCAGGTTTCCAAGATGCTGTTCAAGGCCCGTGGTTAATGGAGCAAATGCAGAAACAAGCAGAAAATGTAGGCGCTAGAATTGAATATGATCTAATCGTTGATCTTGATAAAGATGTGTGGCCCTTCAAAGTAAAAACAGATTCAGGAAAAGAAATACAAGCTGAAACAATTATCATTGCAACTGGCGCACAAGCTAGATGGTTAGGAATTGAAAGTGAGGAAAAATATAATGGAAAAGGAGTTTCAGCATGCGCAACTTGTGATGGTTTTTTTTTCAAAAACAAAAATGTTGCAGTAATCGGTGGAGGGAATACTGCTGTAGAGGAAGCTTTGTATTTATCAAACTTATGTCAAAATGTTACCTTGATTCACAGAAGAGATGAGTTAAGAGCTGAAAAAATTCTTCAGAATAGACTGTTTGATAAAAAAAATATTAATATTTTATGGAATAACAAAGTTGATGAAATTTTAGGTGATGATTTTGGTGTTAATTCTCTTAAACTAATTTCAACTAAAGATGGATCAGAAACAACAATAAAGATTGATGGGATATTTATAGCTATTGGTCATGATCCATCAACATTAGTTTTCAAAAACAAAATAGATTTAGATCAAGACAATTACATTATTACAAATTTAGGTGAGACTGCTACTTCAGTTCCAGGCATATTCGCTGCAGGTGATTGTGTAGATAAAATTTACAGACAAGCTGTGACCGCGGCTGGTATGGGCTGTATGGCGGCGTTGGATGCCGAAAAATGGTTAGCTAATAATAAATAATTAAATGAAAATTAGTTTATCGACTCTACTACTGTTGATGGTAGCTTTTATATGGGGTACTGCTTTTGTCGCTCAAACTACAGGCATGAAGTCTATGGGGCCAGTAACATTTACAGGATTTAGACTGCTATTGGGCGGGCTTGTTTTATTACCATTTACATATTTTTATTTTAATAATAAAAGTCTAAATTTTGAAAGAATAAAAATATTATTTTTAATGAGTTTTGCACTTTTAATAGGTGCA
The DNA here is from genome assembly GCA_902539295.1 of uncultured SAR116 cluster alpha proteobacterium. Classification (GTDB taxonomy): domain Bacteria; phylum Pseudomonadota; class Alphaproteobacteria; order Puniceispirillales. Next base: position 1,729 of record CACBIM010000053.1, on the reverse strand, counting down.
TTGTTTCAACAAATAGCATTGATTTATACAAATGTCGCCAATGTAGCATTTTTAACTGCACTTTATGTTCCTATCGTACCATTTATTTATTTTGTGATTTTAAAGAAGCCAGTATCAAAGTATATAATTTTTGCCTCTGTTTTATGTATAACTGGTGTGTGGTTTCTATCAAAAAATGAATTAGAATTTGGTAGTTACGGTGATCTCCTTTCAATAATTGGAGCCTTTTTTTGGTCTTTCCATATAATTTTAATATTTAAAGCATCTGAATTAAATATAGAGCCTGTACTTACAGCGGCTTTTCATATTTTTTTTGCTGGACTGATAGGTCTAATGCTTGCTTTTTTAATAGAAAATCCTAATTTTATTGATGTAAAGAAAGGTGCTTTCGAATTAATCTATACTGGTATATTATCCATTGGTTTAGGTTTTACTTTGCAAACAATTGCGCAAAAACATTTGCCGCCAACGAATGTTGCTATTATTTTATCAACGGAAAGTGTATTTGCTTCGATTGCAGCATTTATTATACTTGGGCAAATACTTGAAACAAATTCACTGATTGGATGTGCATTGATACTTTTAGGTGTAATTATTTCAGAGTATTTTAAAAATAATAATGTTTAATGAGGCTCACATATGTTTAACTTTTTTGAGGAATCTACTTTAATTACTTCTGCTGATGCTCTCAAAGGGAGGCAGGAACCAATATCTTTAAATCAGAAACATTTTATAAATGGACGATCCTTGAGTGGTCCTTGGGAGGATTATGATTTTTGTATTCTTGGTATGGGCTGCTTTTGGGGGGCTGAAAGAATTTTTTGGAATTTAAAAGGTGTATATGTAACATCAGTAGGGTATGCTGGTGGATTTACTCCTAATCCAACTTATGAGGAAGTTTGTTCTGGCAAAACGGGTCACGCAGAAGTCGTACAAGTTGTTTTTGATAAGCAAAGTTGTAATTACAGTGATTTACTTAAGTTGTTTTTTGAGTCTCATAACCCAACACAAGGAATGAGACAGGGTAACGATAGAGGCACTCAATACAGATCAATAATTCTTTATAAAAATGAGCAGCAAAAGGTTGAAGCAAATCAAATTAAAGATAATTACAACCAAAGTTTAACTAAAAATGGCTTTAATTTTATAACTACAGAGATAAATGAGTATAAAGATTATTTTTTAGCTGAAGAATATCATCAGCAGTATCTTGCAAAAAATCCAAATGGATACTGTGGCCTTCAAGGCACTGGTATTGAATGTCAAAAATAAATTTTACCTTGACCAATTATCTTTAAGAAACTATTATTTCAAAAAAGAGATTGAATTATGAAAGTCGCAAATTCTTTAAAAACACTTAAATCTCGAGAGAGAAATTGCCAGCTCGTTAGAAGACGTGGCCGTGTTTACGTTATCAATAAGAAAAACCCTCGTTTTAAAGCAAGACAAGGTTAATAAATTATATCATTTTTCTTTCAAAACTCGTTGAAATTCATTAAATAAAATTATTCCTATGAAATTCGACCTTATACTTCATGATGGCAAAATTATGAATGGGGTTGATGAGTTTCCTCAGAATTTTGATATCGGAATTAAAAATGACAAAATAATTTCGGTTGGAGATTTGAAAAATGAATCTTCCACAAAAAAAATTAATTGTAAAAATCTGATTGTTTTACCAGGTGTTATTGATACTCAAGTTCATTTTAGAGAGCCTGGGTTAACACAC
>CACBIM010000052.1 GCA_902539295.1 uncultured SAR116 cluster alpha proteobacterium | reverse complement strand
GCGCCCCTATTTAACAAAGAAATAAAAATAAATATCTATCTTCCAGTTCTTAATGATGAATCTGGAATAAATGCATTAGATAAGTTTTTATCACCGCCTTTATTTCCTATGGATAGATCTGTATTTAGTGAAAATACAAATTTTATAGAGTTTAATGTTGGTGAGGAAATTAATTTAAAAAATAATATTAAATGTAAGACTATGCCATTACCTCATCCAGGTCTGAATACAGCTTTTCGCATGTACGGTAATGGCTTTGACTTTGTATACGCATCTGATGTTGAAGCTGAGCAAGCTACTACAATTGATGATATAGCTAAATTCTCAACAAATACTCAATATATATTTATTGACAGCTCGTACACTGACAAAGAACTTAAACAAAGGGTAGGATGGGGGCATTTAAGTTATCATCAAGTAATTGATTTAGCAAAAAAACTTAAAAACTCAAAAGTTCTAATTTTTCACCATGATTTTTTTCGTTCCGACCAAGAATTAGAAGAAATTCTATCAAAAGTACTTTCAAAATCAAATAACTTATCTGTTTGCATAGAGTTATCTGAGTTTAAATTTCAGTAAATTAAAAACTTTTAGTTAAATTATGATGTTATTTCTTCTTTTTTGATGCTGGTTTCTTTTGTTGTTGTTCTAATTGATCCTTAAGCTTTTCCTCAACTTCCTTTAAAGTTCTTAGCATTTGCTGAAATGCAGCTGATGTCATTACTATTTCAGAGCGCTTTTCAACTTGGAGTTTTTTATCGTCAGTCTGCCCAGTTATGTTCATTACGTCCATTCGAATAGTTCCTACTACCATTCTCACATTAGAAATTGAATCTATAAAAATTTGGTTCATTTAATCCTCCATTTTTTAATATATAGTCTAAAATTATTACCGTAACATAATTGTCTGAACTCTAAAACTTTAAACTCATCATTAGTAAGCATTTACTAGTCATAGTACTTTTTTGAGTTCTTTAAGACTAACAGTAATTTCATCTGGTAATTGTTTTTCATCCAATGTCCCTACTAAACGATCATCTTTGAAAAATCTTTTCTTTGAAATAGTATTTTTACTGTGTGCTAAACATATTATTGTGTGTTCTGGTCTTATCTGCTCCATAGGTGTTTGATAATTTTTTAAAAAATTTGCCTCTTCTCCAGCGCGATCACTATCTCTAAAAGATGACATAGATAAAAACTGTTTTCTAAAAAAAAATGTGCCTGCAGTTGCATGGTTCTTAGCAAAAGGGCCAGACCTATAAATTTTACCAGTAGAAAAATTAGCAATATCTAACTTCGTACTGCCACATATATATCTTTGCCCTCTTTTTGTAAGCGTGTCCACACCAGCTGTTATTCTAGTAGGGTAATGGATGTCATCATCATCAAAGAAAGTAATAAACTCTCCGGTCGCTATTCGGCATGCAATATTCCTTTTTCTGCCAATTGTAAGCTTCTCTGAACAATGGAAATAGAGTGGCTTTACTGAACAGTTATCAAAATCTAAATTACTATCCTCTCCGTCATCAAGTATAATCCATTCTAGTTTGCTTTTATCGTAATTTTGATTGTTTATACACGCTTTTAGCAAAGGCAAGAATTCTCTTCTATCTGTCAAAAGAGTTACAATTGTTACTGTTGGTGTCATATTATCAACCATTATTCCCTATTTAAAAAAAATACATCAAAACCATATAATGAAATAAACAAATAAATTGTGATTATAATTACATGAACTATTAATTATAATTTATATATTATCAAACTATTTTAAGTAAAAAAGAGCAAGTATACGATTAGTGTTTAGTAATGGTAATACATGCCTGAACATCTGTCCTACCAAAAAATAGGGTTGCCCGTGATACGCGCTGCTTATGTCAACGATACGACTGAAGGTAATTCATTGATATAGTGCAGTTGGCAGTATCTTGTCAGTAGATTATCGTAATCGAACCATCGATATCTTTAATTGCTATTCTGATATGATGAACTACACAGCTTTTGTGAGAGACAGTGTTACAACTAAAACCATCATTAATGATTATGGAAAGTTACAACTGGAAATAAGGCATCAAGAGCGAAACGTTATTAAATTCGTGATGTCTGACTTGCAAAATTTAATATAATTGAACAGAAAACATCCAACAATTTAGTACAAAAAATAAGCACTCACTATTTAGTATAATGAGTGCTTATTTTTATTATTTTTTAAGATCCTGAAAATGCTTCCGGAATATGTGTTTCTAATTCATCAATTGTATCTTCAATTGTTTCTTTGAAAATTTCATCAATTGTCTTTTGATTACCTTCTTGATTGAATTCTTCCATTCCTTGAGCAATTTCTTGTGAAACAATATTTTGAAGTGATTGATCGCCATCTGCTGCAGATAAATCAGTATTAGGATCTAAATTATTAAGTAATTCAGATAATCCTTTTACTGATCCATCACCATTTAAGGCGGCATTTTCTAGTATACCCTTCAATGCATTCATATCATCTATTTGTACACCAGCTTGACCTGAATCTGAATCCGCTGCTTCATATAGACTTTTCATTAATCCTGCCATGTCTGCTATATCAGCAGGCATACCTAATGGTACAGTTGAAATCCCGGCGCCCATTTGAGGGTGGTCCTCACAGTAATAGTATAGATCAGGCGTATTTGGAGTAACTTCAATTGTAAGTGTATTGCCGTCTCTTGTTACACCTTGTATATATTTATTACTACCATCCTCAGGGTGAGGACGACTTCCACCGTCTGCTGTATCAGATAAGTAAAAAGGATGACCACTTACTGCAGATATATCAAATTCGTATGTTTTACCGAATTCAAAGGTAAGTTCAGCTTGGGCCACACCATCAATGAAATACTTACCGCCAGCCTCTGTTACGACATATTTTACAGGATCACTGTGTTCATGATATGAGTTCCCAGGCATCTGCGTATGTAAATAATCTCCATTGCCATCTCTCATAATAGTACCAATAGCTTCAGATGACAATTGGTTCAAACTACTTAAACCTGTTTGATCATCTGATGATACCCATCCAGTACCTGAGGCATTTGGTTCCACCCTAACAATACTGTATTGGTCGTCAGTTGGATTCCTATTTGTCTCAAAGCCATGAGTTTGCATGATTGCGTATTTACCTGAAGGCGAACCACCATACACACCACCTGCAGCTATATCAAATACATTACTTGCATTATTAGTTGACTTAGCTTGTCCTAAGGTTGTCTCTATTATGGTATTATTATCAAGACCTGATGTGACATTAACCTTAACTTCATCACCTGAAATTTGTTGATACGTTGCGTTACCACCTTCATTAAAATCAAGAATACTACCATTTACTTTTAATTCAGATTTGATTTGAGCCTCAGATGGTACGGGACTATCAAAATTAAGGTCAAC
>CACBIM010000051.1 GCA_902539295.1 uncultured SAR116 cluster alpha proteobacterium | reverse complement strand
AGCTTATAAATAGAGGGCAATTGGCAAGCCCAATAACTTTGAAGGCTTTTTTTTCAGAAGATGAGATAAATTTTTCTGAGCTTGAAAGTAATAGAAATTATTTGCAGAACCTTATTGATGGTGTCGGCAACTTTTCAGCAGTAAAAGATTATGCTCATGAAATCAAAGAATGTTTTTTTAGAAGAGAATTAATTAGAATAGGTTCGGAAATGATAAAGAATGCATCTGACCTTAAAATTGAAGACATTTCTGAAAAACAAATAGAACAAGCAGAGAGCAAACTTTATGGGCTTGCTGAAAATGGTCTTTTAGAACAAGGACCTAAAAATTTTGATCATGTTTTGACTGATACAATTAAACAAATAGATACAACTTTAAAACATGATGGTAATCTATCAGGACTAGATACTGGACTTATTGATTTAAATTCGAAACTTGGTGGATTACACGCATCAGATCTTTTAATTATAGCTGGAAGGCCAGGAATGGGTAAAACTGCTTTAGCTACAAATATTGCTTTTCATGTTGCATCCCCAGATAATAAAATCACACCTAAACCTGTATTATTTTTTTCATTAGAAATGTCTTCTATCCAACTAGCTACAAGAATTTTATCTGAAAGATCAAATATAGACTCAGAGCACCTAAGAACGGGTAAAAACTTAAATGAAAGTGCTTACAGTAAATTAATTAAAGCAAATACTAATATTTACGAAGCTCCGTTTTATATTGATGAAACCCCGGCAATATCTATTGCACAAATTGCTAGTAGATCAAGAAGATTAAAAAGACAACTAAATGGAAATTTGGGTTTGATAGTAGTAGACTATATTCAATTAATTATGGGTCAAAACAAAAATAATGAAAATAGAGTCCAAGAATTATCATCAATAACGAGAGGTTTAAAAGCTATTGCAAAAGAATTGAATATTCCTGTTATTGCTTTATCACAGCTGAGCAGAGCAGTTGAACAAAGAGAGGATAAAAGACCTAATCTTGCTGATTTAAGAGAAAGTGGATCCATTGAACAAGATGCTGACGTGGTAATGTTTGTTTTTAGAGAAGATTACTACCTTGATAAAATGGAGCCAATGAGAAAAAGTGGTGAAACAGAAGAACAGCATAATGAAAGACATCAAAATTGGAAGTCTTACTTAGAAAAAGTTCATGGCCAAGCTCAAGTTATTATTGCAAAACAAAGACATGGTCCAATAGGAACGGTAAACTTATCTTTCACTGATAGAATTACAAAATTTGGAAATTTAATTCGCAATGACAACATCCCTGAAGGATTTTAATTTGAATTCTTATAATAAAGATTTTGAAAAAGGTAATTCAATTCTTCAAATTGACTTAAAAAAAGTAGCTAAAAATTATTTATTATTGTCAAAATTAAGTAAACCCGGACTTGCTGCAGCAGTTGTCAAAGCCGATGCTTATGGTTGTGGAGTTAATGAAGTTTGTCCAATTTTATCAAAATCAGGATGTAATTTTTTTTTTGTTGCAAAATTAGAAGAAGGTTTAGAATTAAAAAGATATATACCTGAGACCAAAACAATTGCAGTTTTTGATGGTTATTTAGATCCCAAAAATTCTTTATGGAAAAAAAATTTAGTTCCTGTTTGTAATACTGTTGATCAAGCTATAAAGGCTTCAGAAGATAATATTGTGTTTATGTTACATATTGACACAGGAATGAATAGACTTGGTTTATCAATTAAAGACGCCATAAAACTTATGGAAAGTAATAAACTAAATGCTAAAAAACTAATTTTAATTTTATCTCATTTTGCTTGTTCTGATAACAAAAATTCTAAATTCAACAAGCTACAATTGGACTCTTTTAAAAGATTTAATGGATATTATCCTAAAATAACTAGAAGCCTATCAAATTCACATGGTATATTTCTAAAGAAAAAATTACACTATGAAATCACAAGACCAGGCATAGCACTATACGGATACATTAATGATGATAAAATTAATTTAAATGAAACAATAAATTTGTATGCTCCTATTTTACAAATAAGATATCCAAATATAGGTGAAACAGTAGGCTATGATGCAATTTATAAAGTCACAAAAAAATCAAAACTTGGCGTATTAGGAATAGGATATGCAGATGGTTTAAAAAGATGTATTAATAAAAGGAAAAAGCTTAAGGTTGGGAAATATAATATACCTATAATTGGCCGTGTATCAATGGACACTATTGTTGTAGATTTATCAATTATTCCCAATCAAGTCTTAGATAAAATCAACCATATTCCTCTAATTGATAATGAATATAGTATTAAAGACATGGCAAAAGATTGCTCAACAATACCTTACGAGATCATGACCTCATTTGGCAAAAGATTAAAAAAAGTTTACATTAGATAGATAATAAGGTTTTAAAAAAATAAATCAAAGTGATTAATCTTATTCAAAAATTGGGGAAATTTACTTTAATTTCATTGTCCAATATTGGTAAAGTAGTGTTCTTTGCTAGTGAATTTTTTTATTGGATATTAAGAAGACCTTTTTATAGCAATCAATTGTTCAGACAAGTTTTTGAAATTGGCTATTTGTCATTGCCTGTTGTTGGCTTAACAGCTATTTTTTCTGGAATGGTATTAGCCATTCAATCTTATACTGGGTTTGCAAGGTTAGGGGCAGAAGATGCAGTTGCAACAGTAGTGGTTTTGTCAGTAACAAGAGAATTAGGTCCAGTATTAGCAGGGCTTATGGTCGCAGGTAGAGTAGGTGCTTCAATTGCAGCTGAGATTGGAACAATGAAAGTGTCTGAACAAATTGATGCGTTGTATGTGATGTCTACAAGGCCAATTCAATTTTTGGTAATACCTAGAATTTTAGCAGGTATTATTTGCTTGCCAGTTTTAGTTTTAATAGGAGACATAATTGGTATTATGGGTGGGTGGATAATAGGAGTATATCAATTAAATTTTAATTCTAATATCTATATTGATAGAACTCTTGAATATTTAGAAATACTTGATGTTTTTCAAGGACTAGTCAAGGCTACTGTCTTTGGTTTTATTATTACATTAATTGGATGTTTCCAAGGATTTAATTGTGGTCAGGGTGCTCGAGGTGTTGGAAAAGCTACAACAAATGCTGTTGTGATATCATCTATTTTAATTTTGATTTCAAATTATTTTATTACTACAATTTTTTTTGGTAACTAAAATGAGGGGAATAATAGAAATTTTCAATTTATCAAAAAATTTTGATAATGAATATATTCTTAAAAATATTAATCTTAAAATTATTAAAGGAGAATCCCTTGTTATTATTGGAAAATCAGGATCTGGAAAATCTCTGCTAATGAAATGTGTTCTTGGTATTTTAAAACCTAGCCAAGGAGAAATACTCATTAAAAATAAAAATTTGTTTTCCATCAAAAGAGATGAACAGGATGTAATTTTGAAAAGCATAGGAGTGACATTCCAGGGGAACGCACTTTTTGATTCTATGAGAATTTGGGAAAATATATCTTTTAAATTGAGTCAAAATAGTTTTTACGGGTTTAGTCAATTAAAGGAGAAAGTTGAATTTTCATTAAACCAAGTTGGTCTTTCAAATTCTATAATGTACCAATATCCATCACAACTATCAGGAGGGATGCAAAAAAGAGTTGCAATTGCAAGAGCTATTATAGATGAGCCAGAAATACTTATTTTTGATGAACCAACCTCTG
>CACBIM010000050.1 GCA_902539295.1 uncultured SAR116 cluster alpha proteobacterium | reverse complement strand
ACTAAATATTATTGATACACCTGGGCACGCCGACTTTGGTGGTGAAGTTGAGAGGGTTTTAAGCATGGCAGATGGAGTGATTTTATTAGTAGATGCTTCTGAGGGTCCAATGCCTCAAACAAAGTTTGTTCTAGCAAAAGCATTGAAACAAAATTTGTTGCCAATTGTAGTCATTAACAAAGTTGATAAAAAAGATAGTAGAATTGATGCAGTTGTTGATGAAGTATTCGATCTTTTTATTGCTTTAGAGGCAAATGATAATCAACTAGATTTTCCAATTTTATATTCGTCAGGAAGAGACGGCTGGTGTGTTAAAGATTTAAATGATGAAAAACAAAATCTTGACCCACTATTTGAGAAAATCATTGATTACGTTTCTAAACCGAAAAATGATCATACTAAACCCTTTGCAATGCTAGCTTCTTTATTAGACTTTGATCCTTATCTGGGAAGATGTTTAATTGGCAAAGTTATTCAAGGATCAGTAAAAGTTAATGAGTATGTTAAGGCAATTAACTTACAAAATAATAAAATTGACAGTGGAAGATTAACTAAATTACTAAGATTTCAAGGCATGAAAAAAATTCCTGTAGATGAAGTATTTGCTGGAGATATAATTTGCATAGCAGGATTAAATCAAGCCTCTGTATCTGATACAATTTGTGATGAAATCGTTGAAAAAGCTATTCTTTCAACACCAATAGACCCGCCCTCAATGGCTGTAACAATGACAGTCAACGATTCAGAATTTGCTGGTACAGAAGGGAAAAAAGTCACCTCCACACTAATTAGGACTAGATTATTAGCCGAAGCAGAAACGAATGTAGCAGTCACATTCTCTGAAAATGAAAACAAAGATGCTTTTGAAATTGGTGGCAGAGGTGAACTTCAATTAGGTGTTTTAATAGAAACCATGAGAAGAGAAGGGTATGAAATAAATGTATCTCGTCCAAGAGTTTTATTTAAGAAAAATAGTAAAGGTGAGAAATTAGAACCATTTGAAGAAGTGACAATTGATCTTGATAATGAATTTTCTAGTACAGTAATCGATAGTATGAATCAAAGGAAATCCGAATTGAGAGAGATGAAATCAGGAGGAATAGGAAAAACGAGGTTAATTTTTAAAGCCCCCTCAAGAGGCTTAATAGGTTATCAAAGTCAATTTTTAACAGAAACCAAAGGGACAGGGGTCTTAAATAGAGTGTTTGATGATTATGACAATTATAAAGGAGAAATTAAAGGCAGAAGAAATGGTGTTTTAATAGCTACTGAAAAAGGTGAGGCTGTCTCATTCGCTTTATTTAATCTTCAAAGTAGAGGCGCAATGTTTATTGACCCTAAAACTAAAGTATATAAGGGGATGATTGTTGGTGAACATAATCGAGATAACGATCTAGAAGTTAATGTTTTAAAAGGAAAAAAATTAACAAATGTAAGAGCCTCTGGTTCAGATCAGGCAATTATTTTAACACCACCTCGTAAGATGAATTTAGAACAAATGATGGCTTATATGGCTGATGATGAACTGCTTGAGGTAACGCCAATGAGTTTGCGTTTAAGAAAGAAAATTTTATTATCACACTTACGCAAACGAGCCTCATAGATGATTGAAACAGGTGTATTATTAAGTCTATGGGCATTTATAATACTAATGGTAGGGACCCCGGGTCCGGCAAATCTGCTAGCTATGTCTGTTGGCGCAAGATATGGATTTTTAAAATGTGTCTCTTTTAATATTGGTCTAACTCTTGGTAAAATATTTCTTAATTTGGCCATGGGTTTTGGTTTGGGTGTTTTACTCGTAAATTTTACTACTTTTCAAGCTGTAATTAAATTTACTGGGGCTGCATATATGATCTATCTAGCTCTTAAATCTTGGAATGTTAATCTTCAACAAAGTGAAGAAAAACCAAAAGTAAATTGGAAGCAAGGTATTCTTGTTCACCCTCTTAATCCAAAGGCTTGGGTAATGACACTTATAGCATGGACCGAATTTGGCCCACAGTTAGGAAGCTTTACAATTCAATTAATTGTAATAGTTACTAGTTTTGCAGTTGTTCAGATATTTGTACATAATTTTTGGAGTTTTTTAGGAGCAGTTCTTAGTCGAACTTTGCCAAATAGCATAATCTTAAGTAGATCATTAATTTTATTAACTATTATTGTAATTATTTGGGCTGTATTAATTTAAATACATTCTTATTTTTTTTTATAATAACCTACGATATCTCCTTCGGTTGTTACTCCTAAACCATTAATAGTTCTATTAACATAATTGAAATAGCATATGATTTGATTGGCCTCCAAAATTTCGCCGTCTGAAACATTATTTATTTTTAGTTCTTGAACATCCTCCTCTCTCATCTCTGAAGGATTTATTGTAAGCTTTTCAGAATATTTTAAAATAGCTAATTCTTTACCAGTAAATACTTCTTCAGGCTTTTTCTTATCAAGAGCCTTTTTAATTGCATCGCTTTTTTTAGTATCATCTATTAAATGGCTTGCATTCTTCCAATGATTGGCAAGAGAATAAGTACAGTTATTCAAAATAGAAACGTATGAGCTAATAGTTTCTTGAAACCATTTTGGTATAGTGTTTGTTTCATCATGAAGTACGGATTTATATAAAACAATATGCCCCTTCATAGTACTAGGTCTTAGAGAGTGGACTCTCATAACATTATCAACTGTTCCATGAGGTGTTCTGGCTAAATTAAAGGCCTCTTTAAGTTCTTGTTTCGCCTCATGATCCTCGATCATTTTTATCCATGCTGACATATAATCTCCATCAGAAGTTATAAAAAAAGGGCACAAAATTGCGCCCTTTTAATTAGATTTAAGAATTAATTATAAACCATGTTTCTTGGCAAGTTCATCGAAGAAACCTCTAGCTTTTTTAATTTTAACCCAGTGATCTACGAAATTAATCCAAACTTGATCAGCTTGCGGCATAAGCATAGCTAGTGGAGTTGGGTTCCTTGGTTCTGCTGGTATCTCTCTGATATTTGGATATTTTGAGAGAAGTGTTGACCCTTCAACATTTGAAGTTATGAAAACATCAGATCTTCCAGCTAATACCTCTTGATAACCTCTTGCAGGTGCTTCGATTAACGTTAAATCAGAATTTGGAAACCAATTTTTAGATAATGTTTCAAATGTGGTGCCAAGTGTAGTAGCTGTTTTTACTCCAGCTTTATTGATAGAATCCCAGCCATTAAAACGAGATATTTTATCCTCTGTTGTAAAAGCCTTTATTACAACTGACATATATGTATCAGAATAGCCAGCAGCTTTCATTCTTTTGGCCTGAATAGATGCAGAACCAGTTATATCGTAATTACCTGCTACGATTCCGTTTACAAGAGTTTTCCAATCAGTTGGCACAAATTCTATTTCAACATCCATGTCTTTTGCTAACTCTTTTAAAACATCAATATCAAAACCTTCATATTCATTTGTTGCTGTGTCACGTTTACTGAAAGGTGGAAAATCACCAGTTGTTCCAGCTTTTAAAACGCCTGAGCTAAGTATTTTATTTAATGTTGATTCTGCAGATGCTACACCATTTAATGAAAGCATCATAGCTAATGACAAAGCTATTAATTTTATAATCCTCATTTATTTCTCTCCTGATTTTTATTATAATTATTTTGTTCTTTCTAGAATAGTTTTGTAACCATTATTACCGTATTTTATAAATCTTGCAACACGACCAATAGTAGTAGTGCTTGCACCAGTTTGGCTAGCAATTTCCCTGTAAGACTTTTTAGTGTCTAATAGTCGAGCAATAAG
>CACBIM010000049.1 GCA_902539295.1 uncultured SAR116 cluster alpha proteobacterium | reverse complement strand
AAAACAAATGTTTTTATATCAAGTGAAGATATGCAAACATTAAATTTAAAAAAAAATGAAGGTATTGGCCCATTATTGAAAAGAGCAGGATTTAATTCAAAACAAGTTTACGAAGCTATATCTAATATAACAAATATTGTGAATTTAAATAAACTGCCTGTTGGACTAAAAGTTGATGTTGTTTCACCTTTGAATAATAAAGTTGGAGCATTTTCATTCAAAATTAATAATGAATTTAATGTTTATGCCATATCAGACAAAAAATCTAATTGGTCTGCCTTTAAAGCCTTTAGGCCTATAAAAAAAGAAACTTTATTTATTACTGGCACAATAAAATCAAATCTTTATTTATCTGCACAAGAGGTTGGCCTGCCAGAAGATGCACTAATAGAATTTGTTCAACTTATGGGTTATTCGATTGACTTTCAAAGACAAATTCAAAATGGCGACAAGTTTAAAATACTTTTCAAACAAAGTTTTGATATCTTGAGTGAAAAGAGGATTGGCTTAGAAGAAATATCATATGCGGAATTAAGTGTTTCTGACGAAAGTTACAAATTTTACCGCTTTACTGACTCAGAAGGCAAAGTAGGCTTCTATGACGAGAAGGGGCAAAGTGCAAGAAAAACCCTAATGAAAACTCCTATAAATGGGGCAAGGTTAAGTTCTGGATTTGGAATGCGAAAACATCCAATCAAAGGATTTTCAGCAATGCATAAAGGCGTTGATTTTGGAGCTCCTAATGGAACTCCAATTTTTGCAGCAGGCGATGGAGTGCTTGAAAAAGTCGGTTGGATTAATGGGTATGGTAGATATATTCTAATTAGACATAACTCGACTTATAAAACCGCGTACGCACATATGAGCGGCTGGGCTAAAGGCATTAGAAGAGGCGCAAGAGTTTACCAGGGACAAATAATAGGCTACGTTGGCTCAACTGGAAATTCTACTGGACCACATTTACATTATGAAATCTTAATAAATGGTAAACAAGTAAACCCTCTTAAAGTAAGAATGCCATCTGGAAAACCTGTAAATGCTAAAGATAAAAAAGCTTTTTTAAAAATAATTCAAAAAATCAAACAAAAAATTAGCAAACTTAATAATATTTAACTAGCTTAATTAAGCTGAAAAGACATCTCGCCTATTTCACCAGAACTAATATTTATAAGATCCCCTGATTTAATATCTCCAGATAGAATTTTATTTGATAGTGGGTTCTCAATTAAATTCTGAATGGTTCTTTTGATTGGCCTAGCACCATACTCAAAATCAATTCCATCTTTTGAGATTCTTTCTATTACTGAAACATCGATATTTAATTTAATACTTTGGGTTTCAACCCTTTTTGCTAATTCTTCAAGCTGTAATGATATTATATCTTTAAAATTATCTTTTGTCAGAGTTTCAAAAATAATAATTTCGTCAACCCGATTAAGAAATTCAGGCCTAAAGGTGTTTTTAAGCTCTTGATTTACTTTTTCATGAATTTGTTTCTTATCTAAATTTAAATTAAAGTTCTGGTAACCGACATTTGAAGTAAGAATTAAAATCGTATTTTTGAAATCTATAAGTTTACCTTGGCTGTCAGTTAATCTTCCCTCATCGAGAACTTGTAACAGCAAATTCATAACATCTATATGCGCTTTTTCTATTTCATCAAATAGAATAACTTGATAGGGCCTTTTTTTAATTATTTCAGTAATAGATCCACCTTGGTCATAACCCACATACCCAGGCGGTGCTCCAATTAATCTTGATACAGAATGTTTCTCCATATATTCAGACATATCAACTCTAACTAAGGCCTTCTCATCTCCAAAAAGAAATTTAGCAAGGGTTTTAGAAAGTTCAGTTTTTCCAACACCTGTTTGACCCAAAAAAATGAAGCTCCCCATAGGTTTAGATGGATCTGCTATACCTGATTTTGATCGCCGAATTGCATTTGAAACTGATTTAATGGCTTTTTCTTGCCCTACAACAGTTTTAGAAAGATAATTTTCCATCTCGATTAATTTGTCTCTTTCCTCCTGAAGCATCTCCTCTACAGGAACGCCTGTCCATTTAGATACAATAAGAGCAATTTCTTTATCTGTTACAGTCGCTAGGGATATCTTTCCTTTTTGATCAGTTTTATTTTTTTCAATATCACTTTTTAATTCTGGGATCACTTGATACATTAATTTTCCAGCCTCTTCTAATCTACCTTCTCTTTGGGCCACAATTAACTCTTGCCTAGCTTCATCAAGATCATCTTGAAACTTTTTATTTTTTTCTGAAAGGTGTTTTTGACTATTCCAAATTGTATTTAATTTATCACTCTTTTTATTTAATAATTCTAAATCAAGATCTAATTGTTTAAGTCTATTAATTGAACTTTCATCTTTTTCATTTTGAATAGCTTGTTTTTCAATTTTAAGCAAAATAAGTTGCCTGTCTATTTCTTCTAATTCTTCTGGCTTGGAATCAAGCTCTATTCTCCTTCTACTTGCTGCCTCATCCATTAAATCAATGGCTTTATCAGGCATAAACCTATCAGTTATATATCTATCTGATAATTTCACAGCTGCTATTATTGCTCTATCTGAAATTCTTACTCCATGATGAGCCTCATATCTTTCTTTTAAACCTCTAAGAATTGAAATTGTTTCATCTATATTTGGTTCGCCAGTGAAAATAGGTTGAAATCTTCTAGCTAGAGCTGCATCTTTTTCAATATGTTTTCTATATTCATCTAAAGTTGTTGCCCCTATACAATGTATATCTCCTCTAGCAAGAGCTGGTTTAAGCATATTTGAGGCATCCATCGCGCCTTCAGCTGAACCCGCTCCAACAATTGTATGCAATTCATCAATAAATAAAATGATAGATTCTTTTGAGTTTGAAATTTCATATAAAATAGATTTTAATCTTTCTTCAAACTCACCTCTGTATTTTGCGCCTGCTAACAAACTTCCCAAGTCAAGAGCCAATACTTTAGTATTTTTTAATGTTTCTGGTACATCATTACTTGTTATCCTTTGTGCTAGGCCTTCAACAATAGCAGTTTTTCCTACGCCTGGCTCACCAATCAGCACAGGATTATTTTTAGTTCTTCTTGCTATAACCTGAAGCGCACGCCTAATTTCTTCATCCCTACCAATTACTGGGTCAATTTTTCCCTTAATCGCCTCATTCGTGATGTCTCTTGTAAATTTTGCAACAGCATTTATTTGATTTTCTGGATTTGGGCCAGAAGCTTTTCTACCAAGTCTCATTTTGTCGATTTGATCTTTTATTTTTTGGTGTGGTAATATGAAATCAAGATTGTTTTGTATTTCACTATTAAATAAAGCATAAGCTAACAATAATAGCTCTTTAGTAATAACTTCATCGCCATATTCTTTACATATTTTTTGAGTTGATTTTAAAAAAGATAAAAAACTTTTATCCGGGGACGGGGGCGATTTAGATCCTGATACAGTAGGTAGTTTATTTAAAAAACTAGTAATCTCATCATGAAAAGAATTTATATCTATATTACACTCTTTAAGTATGAGTTGGGTTATTTCTTTATCTTTATCCAGGAGAACTTCAATCATATGCTCTGGGAAAATATACGGATTATTTCTTTCAAGAACATTTTTTTCGGTGAGCTGAAAAATTTCAGCAGCATTCTCAGAAAAGGGAAAACTTATCAATATAAAACCTTATAACAATTTATTTTTATATGGTGATAAAACAGATATTTTACAAGTTTTGTAAATTTATAATATTTTCAATATTAATTTACTGAAGTAACAAAATTTTCATCTTTTAAACTAACTTTATCATTTTCTTCAACTAATTCAATTTCTTCTTTTTGATCTTTGCTTGTTCCTGCTTCTGGTAAATTGTTAGAGCTAATTATATTATTTTCTTCAACTGGTGTTTTTCTAGGATCAACACCTCCGTTTGCTAGCATATAAACTCTATAATAATGATCAGCGTACTGAAAGAATGATTCAGCCTTAATTCGATCGCCACTCATAGAAGCGTCATTAGCAAGAGCCATATACTTCTCATTTACCTGTATTGCACTACCTCTAACCCTTATGTCTGGGCCAGAACTATCAATATTAGATGACTTAGAAGAAGAGCCGTTACCATTTCTTCTATTCTGGTTTCTGTTTCTGTTTCTTTTATAGTTATTAGATCTCATATAAATTTCACAAATTAAGTTAATAAAAAAACAAATAATCAAAGTGCTATATAAAAAGCTACCTAAATTTAAATTTTATGATTAAAAGCTATGAGTTTATACTCAATTAAAACAATCTAATGTTTAGTCA
>CACBIM010000048.1 GCA_902539295.1 uncultured SAR116 cluster alpha proteobacterium | reverse complement strand
ATGACCCAACAGACATAGACAAAATATTTGAATTAAGTGAGAAGGCTCTAAAAACCTATAAAGAGAATGGAAATGATATGGACCATTTATGGTTTCACCTTAGCCCTGGCACCTGGGCCATGTCAGTATCGTGGATGCTTTTAAGCCAAAAGGAGTTCCCTGCGAGGCTCATTAAAAGTAGCGTTAAAGATAATACTGTATCAGAGGTGGAAATACCATTTGAGGTTTCTGTTCAGTGGCTATCAAAAATTTATGAAAACTCAGATAAATTCCTAAAGGAAAATCAGAATAAAATCTTAGGCATTGAGATTAAAAGTCTGTCTATGGAAAGGTTGTTCAGTAAGGCTTTTAAATTTGCCAGTAGAGAACTGCCAATATATATCGAAGGCGAACCTGGCACAGAAAAATTAGAAATGGCCAAGTCTATTCACGAAATCAGTCCAAGAAAAAACAATCAATTTGTAAGCATTGACTGTGCTCTTTCATTGAGTGCACAAGACCTAATAACTAAACTGTTTGGACATGATGAAAATGATGGTGATCCTGCTTTTTCTCTTGCTTCTCAGGGAACGCTTTACATTCAGTCTATTGAGACAATGCCAAAGGAATGCCAGAAACTTCTGTTAGCTCACTTAGAAAATTCAAAAAGTAATTCATCATCAAATTCACCAAGAATTATTGTATCATCGAGGGAAAATTTAATGAATTTAGTTGAAACAGGTGACTTTCTAGAAGACCTGATGCACGCAATTTCAATTTTAATATTAAAGATACCGCCTTTAAGAGAAAGGGGCGAAGACCTTAATCAAATAATTACTAAAACTTTTGAAGAAGCAAAAAAATTACTTCCTGATGATTTAGATAATGCCCCCAAAGAAATATCACCAGGAGCAATGAATTACTTACTCAACCACCCATGGCCAGGCAATGTGAATGAGTTAAAAACCACATTACAAAGAATAATTATTCAATGTGAAAAAAATATCGTAACAGAAAATGACGCTATTGAAGCTGTGTTTTCATCGCCAACCTCTGTATCTATAAAAGAAAATATTTTAAATCGATCTATAAGTGAAGGGGTGGATTTACCCAATATACTTTCTGATGTTGTCAAACATTACGTACCGAGAGCATTTGAAGAAGCCAATTATAAAAAAGGAGAAGCTGCTAAATTATTAGGGCTACCGAGTCAGCAAACACTTGACAATTGGTGCAAGAAACACGGCATAAATACATAAACAGACTAAGCAACCTTTAAGATATTATTAATCTTCATCTGTTAAATCATTTTGTATTTGATTAAACTTTTAAATAAGTTACCTCAAATGCTTTACAGGAACGGGTCTTCTGTAAACGATTATTCATGTTGAATGCGTCATTCATTTCAAATCTTTGAAAAATATCTAACCCTCTATCAATAGAAATTTTCCATCCATTATCTGTAATTATATGCCGAGCATGAGTTGTACCTTGAGTATCATACTCCCAAGTAAAGTTTACACCATAAGCTAAAGAATTTTGTTGCACTTGATTCAAAAACCCGTTTTGCTGTTCCGATCTAGTTTCATCAGTTTGAGTAATCAAATGCAAACTAATATCTTCTTCATTTTGTTTTATTCTTACAAGCATCTCCACAAACTCCATTAAATTTCTAATTTGATGGAACGCTCGTATATAAGGATCAGTGATAGTAATTTTTTTTGCGTTAACAACGTAACGACCAAATAAACCATCAAAACTAATACCTCTTTGATTTTCTGAGATTGTAACATGACCTGTACTTGGATTATCAGCATCATCTTGTTTATTTGTCGTTTTTTCCTCTTGTTTAGTGGCTTCATTGTTATCTGAGGAAGTATTGCTTTCTTCCGCCTTGTCATCTGTCGCTTCTCTTTTGTAATAAAACTGTGGATACTCAATCTCCTCCAGTGTTTGAACAGATTTTGTTGTCCCAGATGAACACGAATAAGAAAAATTTACTTTTTTATAAGTGCTATCAAGACGCATTAACTGATCCTTGACCCTTTTCCTGCATTCAATTGAAAACCTGAGAACTTCCTCAATTTCGTCTGCAGTTTGTTCTCCAGTTGGATATAATATTTTCATAAGACCTGAAAATGTTTTATTAATAGCATCTCTATCTCGAGTTGCAATATCAGGGGATAATACAAAATGTCCATTATATTTATTTGAAAAGTCTTGGTTCCTTTGATGCCTTAATATTTCAGCAATATAGTCTACAACAAATCCGTATCCATCAGAAAACATTTCCCCACGAAGTATATCAACTTCCCATCCTGGTAAAAATGCATGCAAACGGTCTAGAAATGCAGGGTCATGATATTTATCAGGCAACTCTTCAAATAAATCAGTATGCTTAAGCATGTAAGGCACGTTGTGTTTAGTATTTCCGATAAATGCCATTGAGGCCTCAGCTCCTAAGGTTTCAACACCACGAGAAAATGATTTATTTGCTAAATAGTTTTTTAAAATATCTACAAGTGATTTATCTATTTTTTTTTGCTTTCCAGCAAATTCATCAAATGCAATTATATCCCAGTAACCAACAAGACCTAGTTTACCTGAGTTATTGTTCACAAATAGTTTAGGAACAGTAACCTCTCCTCCTGAGATAAGCATACCATGAGGACTAAACTCAGAGAATATGTGTGATTTACCAGTCCCCTTTGGTCCTAATTCAATCAAATTGAAATTCCTTTCAACAAAAGGAACTAACCTAAGCAACTGCAGCATTTTATGTCTGTTGCCAAACATTTCTGGGTTTAGACCCATACTTTGAATTAATAAGTCAACCCACTCATCTTTTGAAAAGTGATGACGGGCTTCTAAATATTCATCAAAATTAAATTGTGAGAGCTGAATTGGTTTAATAGAATCTAAAATCCATGGGATAACTCTGTTATCATCTGTATGGTCATAAGTTATTTCTGAAATACACCAAACTCCTGTTACTAGTAGTTTTGGATGGTTTTTAATTGTATTTGTATCAACTAATACTTTCTTAATTCCAAGATTAGAGAAACTCGCCTCATAGGTATCATTTTTATCATTCAAAGAAACAATAACTTTATCGATAATACTGTACCTGCCTTTTTCTCTTATATTGGACTTTATGAGATTCGCTTCATTTCTATGGACGTAGTGTTTTTCTAAAATTTCTTTTACAGTCTTAATGCCACTTTCTATAGAATTCTCATCGTTTGTTGCACAGTATTGGCCTAGTAAATATTCTAGGACGTACGATGGAACTATTGCATTTCCTTTTACTGTTTTAACCAAGTCTTTTCTGACTACCAGCCCTTGGAAATGTTCATTTATTTTGTCATCTAGAGATGTCATATTATTTAATCCTTAAAAATCAAAGTCTAATGTTTGTTTAAGTTTTAATATATATTTAATAGTTTTATACTCTTTAAAATGTGTTGTTGAACCATGCTGCTCCTCCAATTTTAATGCCACCTCTTTATTATTATAGTTATCAGCGTCTTTGCTTAAAAGAATTTGAAGCTTTTGTTCTCGGTCACGGGCGTTTGAAGAATCATTATCAAATTTTATTGTTTGTTGGTTTGATAACAGTGTTCCATCATCTCCATATAACCCAATTTTCAGTGTGCGAGAATAAGTTTTTTCTGTAACTGGCAACTCTTGATATAATTTCACTGAATGCTGGTAAGTAGAAATTGTTGTCGATGATCCTGTCAAAATAGTAACATCTACTGGTAAGGAATCACTCTCACGCTTTTTATTTATACTTACAACAGGAATTATTATTTCTTGCAGTGACATCCCTCCATGTACAAATTTCGAACCTGAACCTGATTTTCTTAGACGGTTTATAGATTTAGGAAAAAGAATATCAAAGTCATTTGATATTCCAAGCTGCGCAGACGTGAATTTTTTAAAACTAGAAGTTTCTTTTAGTCCTTTACCCAATATAAAACGCCTATCAGAATATAAAATTTCCTTTCCTTCAGGCTTGGCTCCTAGATAATCACTTTCATCTAAATCTTTATTTTGAAAAATGAAACCATGATCAGAAGTTATAAATATTTGGTTGGCATTTGCAGATGTAAGCTTTCGAACAAGATTTATAATTTCATTTATTGTATCCTCAACAGCCTCAAATACATTGTTTTCTGTTTTAAGAGCGTCTCCAATTGCATCAATTCTATTATGATAGATATACATAATATCATTATCTCTGATAGTGGAACGGGTTTCATCAGCATTTAATTGTAATAAATCATCTGCGCGACATACATGTAATCGATCACTACCAACCAAATTACTTAAAGCCTTCTTTCTGTTTTCAATGCCTACTGTTGGTAAATCATTATGAGTAATTGAAGCCTTAGCAAAATCAGATAATCCTATGTCTCCCTTGGGAAGCAATGACGCCATTCCTAGTTGTGTGTAAC
>CACBIM010000047.1 GCA_902539295.1 uncultured SAR116 cluster alpha proteobacterium | reverse complement strand
GTTAGAAAATCTAATAAGATATGAAGATAAGAGCAGCGTAAGCTCAGAAAATATTAGTTCATTAGCTCAAATGGCAACCAAAAAAAACAACGAAATGGAGATAGCATTTAGGCCTGCTCGAGTGCTAATGCAGGATTTTACAGGTGTTCCTGCCTTTGTGGATTTAGCCGCAATGAGAGATGCAATGGTTAAATTGGAAAATGACCCTAAAAAAATTAATCCATTATCGCCAGTTGATTTGGTTATAGATCATTCAGTGATGGTTGATTTTTCAGGTAACCCAGATGCATTTAAGAAAAATGTAGAACTTGAATTCAATCGAAATAATGAAAGGTATAGTTTTTTGAAGTGGGGTTCTAAAGCTTTTAATAATTTTCGTGTAGTCCCCCCAGGCACTGGTATATGTCATCAAGTTAACTTAGAATATCTTGCTAAAACAATATGGACTAGTGATGAGGAGGGTAAAACTTTTGCCTTCCCAGATACATTAGTTGGGACAGATAGTCATACTACGATGGTTAATAGTTTAGCAGTTCTAGGCTGGGGTGTTGGTGGGATTGAAGCTGAAGCTGCAATGTTAGGACAGCCAATTTCAATGTTAGTCCCTGAAGTTGTTGGCTTTAAATTAACGGGTGAGTTGCAAGAGGGAATTACTGCAACAGATCTTGTTCTTAGAATTGTTGAAATATTGAGATCAAAAGGGGTTGTTGGAAAATTTGTTGAATTTTTTGGTTCTGGTCTTAATAATTTAAGTTTAGCTGATAGATCGACTATTTCTAATATGGCACCAGAATATGGAGCAACTTGTGGTTTTTTTCCTATTGATATTGAGACAATAAATTATCTTAAATTTACTGGAAGAGAAATAGAGACACTTGAGTTAGTTGAAGCATATGCTAAAGCCCAAGGAATGTGGAGAGATATTAACACCAAAGACCCTATATTTTCATCAACTTTGGAATTAGACCTGACAGAAATCAAACCTTCCTTAGCAGGGCCAAAAAGACCACAGGATAGAGTTTTGGTTAGTGAATTGAAAGAAAATTTTATGAGGACCTTAGATGAGACCTCTAATAGAAAACAAATAAGAACATCTGAATTAAACTCAACTAAACTCTCTGATGGTGACATTGGGATCGCTGCAATAACAAGTTGTACAAATACATCGAACCCTGGAGTTTTAATTGCAGCAGGGCTACTTGCAAAAAAGGCATTTGAGTTAGGCCTTAAAGTTAAACCTTGGGTGAAAACTTCATTAGCTCCTGGAAGTAAAGTAGTAACTGATTATCTTGATGGATCAGGGCTGCAAAAATATTTAGATGAATTAGGATTTAATTTAGTTGGCTACGGATGTACTACTTGTATTGGAAATTCTGGTTCCTTAAGTCGTGATATAACAAATTTAATAGAAACAAATGATTTATTAGTAACCTCAGTTTTATCAGGTAATAGAAATTTTGAAGGGAGAATAAGTCCCCATATTAAGGCAAATTACTTAGCTTCTCCTCCTCTTGTAGTTGCGTATGCAATAGTTGGTTCAGTTCTAATAAATCTGGATACAGATCCTCTAGGATATGATGAGCAGAATAGTCCTATATACCTAAGAGATATTTGGCCTTCAAATAAAGAAGTTACAGATGTTATTTCTGCCGTTATTACTCCAGAAATGTATAGGGAGCAATACTCTTCAGTTTTTGATGGTGGTAAAGATTGGGAAAATATTCAATCAGTAGATAACTTAACTTATAATTGGGACAGTACTTCTACTTATGTTCAAAATCCTCCATATTTTGAAAATATGAAAAATGAACCTGAAAAAATCAAGGACATAGTTGGCGCTAGGGCTTTAGCTATTTTAGGAGATTCTATTACTACTGACCACATTAGTCCAGCAGGTTCTATCCTTAAACAAGCTCCTGCAGGTAAATATTTATCAGACAGACAAGTTCGAGAAGATGAGTATAATTCTTACGGTTCAAGAAGGGGTAATCATGAAGTTATGATGAGAGGCACGTTTGCTAACAATAGACTTGCTAATGCCATGGTGCAAGGAGTAAAAGGAGGCATTACAAAACACCAACCGTCTCAAAATGAAATGAGTATTTATGATGCAGCTATGCTTTATTCCAAAAATGAAACCCCATTGATAGTTTTTGGCGGAAAAGAATATGGTACTGGATCATCTCGAGATTGGGCTGCAAAAGGAACGAGGTTGTTAGGGGTTAAAGCTGTAATTGCTGAAAGCTTTGAGAGAATTCATCGCTCAAATCTAATTGGCATGGGAGTTCTTCCGTTACAATTTTTGAATAATTTTTCTCATGAAAAATTGAAACTTATTGGTAATGAGCTTTTTGATATAATTGGTTTGGAAGATAATTTAGGTCCTAAAATAAATGTTTTGCTTAAGGTTCAAAGAGTTAATGGTGACACTGAAAATATAGATCTACTATGTAGAATAGATACAGATGGTGAGGCTGAATATTATCTAAACGGTGGAATATTACATTATGTATTAAGACAGTTAGCAGCTTAATAAACTTAAAATACATGTATAAAGAAAATTTAAGAGCCATTTTAGGTCCAACAAATACTGGAAAAACTTACTTTGCAATAGAAAGAATGCTTGCTCATGCCTCTGGAATAATGGGCTTCCCGTTGAGACTGCTCGCAAGAGAAAATTATGATAAAATATCAAAGACTTTAGGTAAAGATAAAGTAGCGTTGATTACGGGAGAAGAAAAAATAATTCCAAAAAATGCTTCTTACTTTTGTTGTACAGTTGAAGCAATGCCAATTGAAAAAAATGTAGAATTTATTGGTATAGACGAAGTTCAGATTTCAAGTGATTATGAGAGAGGTTATATCTTTACTGAGAGAATTCTCCATTCACGTGGCACGAAAGAAACGATTTTCCTTGGTGCTGATACTATAAAGTCCAAATTAAAATCTTTAGTTCCAAATGTTAGAATTGAAGGCAGGCCAAGAATGTCTGCTCTAAGTTATAGTGGAAGAAAAAAAGTTACAAGATTAAGAAATCGAAGTGCAATAGTAGCATTCTCTGCTGCTGATGTTTATACAATTGCTGACATTATAAGAAACCAATTGGGAGGAGCAGCAATCGTTATGGGTGCCTTATCACCTAGAACGAGAAATTCACAGGTTGAAATGTATGAGAACGGTGAAGTTGATTACTTGGTTGCTACTGACGCAATTGGCATGGGCTTAAATTTACAAATTCAACATGTTGCTTTTGCTTCAATTAAAAAATTTGATGGAACTTCTCAAAGATACCTTACTGACCCTGAAATTGCTCAAATTGCGGGTCGTGCTGGAAGGTTTTTATCAGATGGAACATTTGGACTTACTGGAGATGCTGACGATATAAGTGAATTAACTATTGATTCAGTGGAAAATTCAAAATTTGAACAATTATCCAAAGTTTATTGGAGAAATTCAAATTTAGATTTCTCTTCAATCAAAAATTTAATTAGGAGTCTCGAAATTCCTCCAGATAACCCAAACTTAATTAGAAAAACTGATGCAGAAGATCATCAACATCTTCTTAGTCTAAGTGAATTGAAACCTGTTCAGAGGTTAGCACAAGGTCCTGAAGAGATTAAAATATTATGGGAAATAGCACAGGTTCCTGAATTTAATAAACAACTAACCAATGACCACGTTATACTACTGAGTAAGATATATGAGCAACTTATTTCTACAGGAAAGCTTCATCAGGACTTTGTATCAAGTCAAATCAATAGATTAGACAAAGTTTCAAGAGATATAGATACTCTTATGCAAAGAATTGCATCAATTAGAACATGGACATATTTGAGTCATAAAAATAATTGGTTAGATGATACAATAAATTGGCAAAAAATCTCTTTAGCTATTGAAGACAAGCTATCAGATGCGTTAAATAATGAGTTAACAAATAGATTTGTTGATAAGAGAATATCTTTGTTAGGGAAAAGTTTGAAGGAAAATAAAAAACTGTTAGTCGAAGTTAAATCAGATAGTAGTATATACATTGACGATCTTAAAGTTGGAGAATTAGATGGATTTGTTCTTAAACTTTTAGATGCTTCGGACCCATCTTCAAATTTATTTTTTAAAAATCTAAAAAAAGAACTAAATAAGGAAATAAAAGATCGTGTAAAAAAGTTTTATACTATTGATGATAATAATCTTTCTATTGATAAAGAAGCAAAAATATACTGGGACACTTCACCAATTGGATGGCTTGCTCAGTCTGATGATCCACTAAAGCCAAATATTCAAATAATTAACAGTGACTTACTAATCCAAGATCAAATTTTTCTTATCACGGAAAGAATTAAAGTATTTTTAGATAATTTAATTCAAAAGCATTTATCAGCATTAATTAAATTAAATTCCAATGAAAAAAATAATTCTTCTCGAGGTATTATTTATCAAATTAAAGAAGGATTTGGTTCTACAAAAATAAAAAACATTATTAGGTTACTCAAGGATTTACAGGAAGATGATAAGAAAAACTTAAATAAGTTAGGATTTAGGTTTGGCGTAGAATATCTCTATATACCTGATTTACTTAAACCAGGTGCTGTTAAATTAAGAGCATTATTATGGGGTATTGTGAATAATACATTTTATAAGGATGCATTGCCTGAGGATGGAAGAGTTGCATACTCTCCAAGTGAGGAGGCTCCAAAAGATTGGTATAATATAATTGGCTATTCAAAGCTAGGTGATAGAGTGATGAGAGTCGATATGGTGGAGCGGCTTTTGGCATTGATTAGAATTGCTGCTAGAGATGGATCGTTTAAGATCACAGAAGAAATGCTTTCCATAGCTGGGGCATCTAAAGAGCAA
>CACBIM010000046.1 GCA_902539295.1 uncultured SAR116 cluster alpha proteobacterium | reverse complement strand
AATATAATATCTTCTATCGCGGAATTGTGCGATAATTTTTTAATTTGATCAAGTGAAATCGATTGATTCTTAAAAAAAACACCAACTTCTTCCCTTTTGAGCATTGTAATATGACCTAAAACACCAAGTTCATTTCCCAAGTCTCTTGCCAATGATCTAATATAGGTGCCTTTTGTACATTTTACAAAGAACTCTGCCTCATCTTCACTAATAATTCTTTTTAAAATAAATTTAAATATTGTAACTTTTCTTTTTTTTAATTCAGGTTTTTTCCCTGACCTAGCAATAGTGTACGCTCTCTTTCCATTTATTTTGATAGCTGAATAAATTGGAGGTTTTTGAAGAATTTCACCTAAAAATTTCTCAATCTTTTTCAAGATAGTGAATTTTTTTGGTCTCTTTTTAGTTTTTTTAAGGATTGTGCCTTCTTTATCGTCTGTAGATGTTTCAACACCCCAACAAATATTAAAAGTATAAGTTTTATGTTCATCTGATACAAACCTTATAGACTTGGTTGCCTCACCAATTGCAATTGGAAGAACCCCCGAAGCAAGAGGATCCAAAGTGCCTGCATGACCGATTTTTTTTATATTCAACAATTTTTTTAGAATAATTACACACTTACTAGATGATATGCCTTCGGGTTTATTTAAATTAATCCAACCATTAATTTTTTTATTAACAGAATTCATGTTCAAATTCTAATTTAACCCTTTAATTTTTTGGTTTATTTTACTAGCAAAATCAAAACTTTTATCTTCTATAAAAACCAATTTGGGCATTCTTTTCAATCGAATTCTTGATGCTATGATTTTCTGAATACTAAAAACATTCTTATTTAGATAATTCATCACTCCATCAAAGTTTTCTCCCCCCAATGGAGAAACAAATGCTCTTGCCCACTTCATATCGGGCGTAACAATAACTTGTGATACTGTTATAGAAAAATCACTAAAGTCACTATGATGAAAATCATGCTTTGCCAAAACATCAGAAAGTTCTTTTCTTAAAAGTTCGCCAACTCTTAATTGTCTCTGAGATTTATTAGTATGAATATAATTATTAATACTCATGATAATGGTGTATTTTATTTAAATAAAAATTTTTATAGCTTTGCTGCTGTTTCTTTTACCTCAAAACACTCAAAAATATCGCCTACGATTATATCATTATTTTTTTCCAAAGCTATTCCACATTCAGAGCCATCTTTTACTTCTGCTACCTCATCTTTGAAACGTTTAAGGGTTTTTAATGGGCCTTCATGAATTACGACACTATCTCTAAGTAGTCTTACGTTACAACCTCGTTTAATAATACCTTCTGTAACCATACATCCTGCAATTGTACCAACTTTACTGATATTAAAAATCTCCCTTACTTCAGCATAACCAATAAATTCTTCTTTTTTCTCTGGTTCTAGAATACCAGTAAGTAATAAGGTTAATTCATCAATTAACTCATATATTATTGAATGATATCTAATCTCAATGTTTTCTTTTCTTGCTAAATCTCTTGCTTGGGGAATTGCTCTAACATTAAAACCTAACAAAGCTGCATTGGAAGCAATGGCAAGAGAAACATCACTCTCAGAAATTCCACCAACTCCACCAGATAAAAAATGAATCGCAGCATTTTCATTTCCAATTTTTCCAATTGCAACTTTTATTGCCTCTAGACTGCCATGAACATCTGCTTTAATTACAACTGGCAACTCTTTTTTGTCAGTGTTTTGAATGGCTGTCATCATTTGCTCAACAGATCCTCTGCTAGCTAACTTTGCAATATCTGATGAATTTTTCATTTTACTTCTTCTATATTCTGCAATTTCCCTTGCTCTAGCATCTGTTTCAACAACAGCAGCTAAATCACCTGATAATGGTGTTCCATTTAAGCCAAGCACCTCAACAGGAAAAGAGGGTGGGGCTTCATTTATTTTGTTACCCTTATAATCAAGTAAAGCACGTACTCTTCCCGTTTCAGAACCCACAACCAAAATATCACCCATTTTAAGAGTTCCTCTAGTGATTAATAAAGTAGCAACAGAACCTCTGCCTTTTTCAACTTTTGATTCAATAACAGTCCCTTCAGCGCTTCTGTTAGGATTTGATTTAAGCTCTAAAATTTCTGATTGAAGAGTAATTGCTTCTTCTAATTCTACCAATCCATCTCCTGTTAATGCAGAAACCTCAACAACTTGAGTTTCTCCTCCCATATCTTCCGATATAATTTCATAGTTAAGTAATTCTGTTTTGACCTTTAACGGATCCGCTTCTGGTTTATCGCATTTATTAATTGCAACAATAATAGGAGTATTTGCTGCCTTAGCATGATTTATAGCTTCAATTGTTTGATCTTTTATACCATCATCTGCAGCTACAACCAAAATTACTATATCTGTAATATTAGCCCCTCGAGCTCTCATTTCAGTGAAAGCAGCATGACCTGGTGTGTCAATAAATGTAATATAATTTTTTGATTTTGTTTTAATTTGATAGGCACCAATGTGCTGGGTTATTCCTCCAGCCTCTGTCGCCGCAACATTACTTTCTTTAATTTTATCCAGTAAAGACGTTTTGCCGTGGTCAACATGCCCCATTATTGTTACGACTGGGGGTCTTGTTTCTAAACTATGTTCTTGATCATCTTCACCTAATAATCCAATTTCTATATCTGACTCAGAAACCCTTTTAGGCCTATGACCTAATTCAGTTACAACTAGTTCAGCAGTTTCACCATCTATAATTTGAGTTGCTGTTGCCATAATATCTAAATTCATCAATTGTTTAACTACATCAGCAGTTTTTTCAGACATTCTAATAGCAAGTTCACCAACAGTTATACTATCAGGTATAATAACATCCCTATATTGCTTTACCTGTGGTACACTTTCAGTTTGGGTTTTAACTTTTTCACGTTGTCTCCTCACAGCTGAGAGAGATCTCATTCTGCCCTCTTGTCCTGAAAGTGCATCAGTAATGGTTATTTTGCCGGCTCTTCTCCTTGGCTCATCTCTTCTTACTGTAATTTTTATTTTTTGTCTTTTTTTATCTGTATCTATGTCATCTTTATTAAATTTTGCATCAATTTGTTTTTTTGACTTATCACTAGAAATAACTTGATTTTTATTTTGCAAAACATCTGAGGGTTTTTGTAAACTGTCAGAAACTTTAGTTTTATCAAAATTAGTTTTACTTTCAGCAGCAAAATTTTCGTCTGAGGTATTGTATTTTGAATCTTTATTTATTTCATTTTTTGATAAAAATTTCTCAGTATTTGTTTTTAATTCTATATCTTGAAGGCCATGCTTCAACGCCTTCATCCTTGCTTCTCTTTCTCTTTCGGTTAGATTTGTCTGAGAATTTATTTGATTTGATTTAACTTTTTCAATTTCGATACTTAAGTTTTGTTTAGAGTTGCCTCTAATAAATCTTTTTCTCCTAGTTTCAATTTGCACAGATCGCATTCCAGGAATACTATTACTTCTGTTTGCTTTTATAAGATCTGTGCCACTTCCCAAAGAAAGCTTTTTATTTCCTTGTAAGCTTAATTTTTTTCTTTCAGGTTCTTTTTCTTCAGCCATTTTGGCATCCTCTTAAACTTTATTATAAGTATCATAACTTCTTGACAATAAATTTTTTATTTATTCGTCAGTGCTTTCTTTTTCCTCAAACCAATGAGCTCTTGCAGACATTATTATTTTACCTGCCTGTTCTTCTGTCTCAATTCCATCATTTCCTAAAAAATCATATAGTTCCGATGAGTCTAAATTTGCTAAGTCTTCTTTGTTTTTTATACCATTTTCCCCCAATTTAATTATTTGAGATGAATTTAATTCCTCAAAATTAATTAAGTCCTCAGAAAGGTTTAATTTTTCAATAGCTTCAATAATTCTCTTTTCTTCTTTTTTAACAAAACTTATTGCCCTGTTTTTTAGTTCCTGAGCAATTTCTTCATCAAATCCTTGCAAAGAAGAGAGTTCCATAACACTTGTTTCAGCAATGTCTTCAATATTATCAAAACCTTCAGCAACTAATAAATGTGCGATCACATCATCTATATCTAAAGCTTTAATAAAATGGTCTGACCTTGACTTAAATTCTTCTTGCCTTCTTTCAGATTCCTCAGCTTCAGTTAATATATCAATATACCAACCTGACAATTGCGATGCTAGTCTAACATTTTGCCCTCTTCTACCAATCGCGAGACTAAGCTGGTCATCAGGTACAACTACTTCCATTTTATTAGTCTCTTCATCCATAACAACTTTTGCTATTTCAGCGGGCGCAAGTGCGCTTACAACAAACTCTGCTTCATTATCATTCCACTGTATAATTTCTATCTTTTCACCTTGTAACTCATTTACAACCGCCTGAACTCTTGCACCGCGCATACCAACACAAGCGCCCACTGGATCTATACTATTATCTTTTGAAAAAACACAGATTTTGGCTCTGCTTCCAGGCTCTCTCGCTACAGATTTTATTTCAATTATGCCCTCATAAATTTCTGGAACCTCTTGAGTAAATAAAGCTGCCATAAACTCAGGTTTGGTTCTTGACAAGAATATCTGTGGGCCACGTAATTCGCTCCTTACATCATATATAATAGCTCTTACCTTATCTCCCTGTTTAAGAATTTCCCTTGGTATACAGTCTTCTCTTCTTATAACAGCTTCTCCCCTTCCTAAATCAACAGTTACAAACTGATTATCAATACGCTTGACCGTTCCTAGTACTATATCACCAACTCTGTCTTTATATTCTTCAAATTGTTTTTCTCTCTCAGCTTCTCTAACTTTATTAACAATTACCTGCTTTGCAGTTTGTGCGGCAATTCTACCAAAATCGATTGGTGGTAGATTTTCCTTTATGTAGTCACCAACTGAATAACTTTCACCCTTAAAATTGGCATTTTCTACCGTAGTTTGTGTGGCCTCATCTTCTACTTCTTCAACAACCAATGTCCATCTTTGAAGACTAATTGCTCCATTTTTTCTATTTATATGTGCTCGAATATCACGATCATTCCCATA
>CACBIM010000045.1 GCA_902539295.1 uncultured SAR116 cluster alpha proteobacterium | reverse complement strand
ATACCATTTCATTGCATCACCAAAGTTTTCTGATGCATCAATAGAATTATCAAATAAAAAAATTAAAAGAAAATAGAATATTATATTTTTTTTGTATCTAAATTTAAATGGATTAAATATTGTTATCATAAGAATAAATATAATATAAAATTTAAATTATTTAAACTTAGCTAATTACATGAATATTTTATCAGAAAGGTCAGTATTTAAAATCAGTGGTGATGATGGTTTTGATTTTCTACAATCTGTTGTTACAGCTGATATAACTCCCTTGAAAGAAGAAAAAGCAGTAGCAACTTGTTTATTGAACGCTCAAGGAAGAGTTTTATATGACTTTCTTTTATATCCAGATTTTAATAATTCAGAATTTTCATGTCTAGTAGACTGTCATCATTCTGAAAAAACTGAATTAATGAAAAGGCTCAATATGTATAAGTTAAGAAGTAAAGTTGTTCTTTCTGACAGTGAAAATTCATCAGTTTTTATTTGTGATGAAAAAAAAGAAAGTTGTTTTTTAGACCCTCGACATTCTGAATTACCATTTAGAGCAGTAAGAAAAAAAGAAGCTATTGACTGTGATTTTTTGATAGACAGTGAATTTTATAAAAAGAGATTAGATTTATGCGTAGCAGAAGGCCCGAGCGAAATAACAAGAGGTGAAGCTCTTCCCTTGGATTACTGGATGGATAAAACTTCACATGTTTCATTTAATAAAGGATGTTTTATTGGTCAAGAAGTAACAGCAAGGGTTTATCACCGAAATAAAATAAGGAGAAGGTTGATATCAATTAAAAATCAAAAAATAAAATTAGACCCTAGTAAAATTAGCAACAAAAGTTTACGTTTCATTAATCAAATAGGTGAAATAGTTCTTTTGCTAGCTCCTGTTGACTTAATAAACGAATTTGAAACCAGTAACAATGAGCCAAAAATAAAATGGTTTAATAATAACGTTAAATTTAACTACTATTTATAATTTATTATTTAAATAAGTTATTAACTATCATTGACACTTTCTTTTTTTTTTATTATTTTTTTTGCTTTTTCAATCTCAAGTTCTAATTTTGATATATAGTCTTTTAAATCTGAAATGTTCCACCTTTCCATCTCAATAGTGTTTTTTTGAGGTTGAAGTTCTTCAAGATCATCCATTGTATTTGCCTATTAAATTAATTATATTAATTATGTTCAAATATATATAGAATACACTTAGTAATAATTTTGTAAATTTAGTTTTTGGAGCTTATTATGAATGCACCTTTAATGCCTAAAGCAACAGCTGTTTGGTTAATAGAAAATACTGCCCTTACTTTTGATCAAATTTCAGAATTTTGCAAAATTCATATTCTTGAGATACAAGCTATTGCAGATGGAGAGGTAAATGCAGCCATAGTTGGATCAAGTCCGGTCATGAATGGTCAATTGACTTATGATGAAATTAAAAGATGTGAAGAAGATCAAACAGCTTCACTTAAACTCATAACATCAGATTTACCTGAAGTAAGTATTAAAACCAAAGGTCCAAAATATATACCACTTTCAAGAAGAGGGGATAAACCAAACGCAATTGCATGGATAGTCAAATATCATCCAGAATTAAAAGACTCTGCAATTGTTAGACTAATAGGGACTACAAAAAATACTATTGAAAAAATAAGGGATAGAACTCATTGGAACATTCTAAATATTACAGCTAAACACCCAGTTCTTTTAGAATTATGCAGTTATGAAGACCTTAATAAAGCAATAGTTAAAGCAGGTGGCGATCCGACTGCTTCAGAAGTGCAAGTAAATGCTATATCTGAACTTCCATAGAGATGTCTGAAACACAAAATAAAATTAGAGAGAAAATTAATGAATTAATGAAACTTCACTCTGAATTAGATATGGAGATATCTGAAATTGTTAAAGTGATCCCAGTTGATCAAGTAATGTTACATAGAATTAAAAAAAAGAAACTCAAACTTAAAGATGAAATTAGTAAATTAAGTTCGCATATTCTGCCAGATATTATAGCTTAGTAATAAATATTAATGGATAGTTATAAAGATAATATAGTTTCAATCGTAATGGGAAGCCAATCAGATTGGCCTTGTATGAAAAGTGCTTCTATAATTTTAAAAGAGCTTAATATACAACATGAAGTAAAAATAATATCAGCACATAGAACACCAGATAGATTATTTAAATATGCAGAAAATTTAGAGAAAAATAGAATTATGGTGTCAATTGCTGGTGCTGGTGGTGCGGCACACCTCCCTGGTATGATAGCATCGAAAACAATAATTCCAGTTTTAGGTGTGCCTGTTAAATCTAAAAATTTAAATGGTATTGATAGTTTATTATCAATAGTTCAAATGCCACCCGGTGTTCCTGTAGGAACTCTGGCAATTGGAAATGCTGGTGCAAAAAATGCAGCTTTACTTGCTGCTTCAATTATTGCTACGAGTGATAATGAGATTGCAAAAAATTTAAAAACTTGGAGAAAAAACCAAACTCAATCTGTTAAAGAATATCCCTCTGATGAGTAATGTGCTTTTGCCTCTTGGTTCATCTATTGGCATATTAGGAGGAGGACAGCTAGGCCGAATGATAGCAATGTCTTGTATTGAATTGGGTTATAAAAGTTTTGTATATTGTCCTCAAGGAGACAATCCTGCAGTAGAAGTTTCATCACAACATATAATTGGTGATTGGAATAATAATTTATTATTAAACAAATTTATTTCATCTGTTGATGCTGTGACAATAGAATTTGAAAATATTCCAATTGAAGTCATTCAAAAAGTAGAACAAAAGCTTTTAGTCTATCCTAACTCAAAAGTGCTTAGAACATCGCAGTACAGACCATATGAAAAAAAGTATGCCAAATTATCAGGTATAGATGTTCCTCGTTGGTGGTTGGTCAATTCAAAAAATGATCTTGAATTTGCAATGAATGAACTGGATGGTAAAGGCATTCTTAAAACCAGTTCATTCGGCTATGATGGAAAAGGGCAATTAAAAATTACTAAAAAAGATACTCCTGATAAAATTTGGGAAATAATAAAAGGCAAAGAGTTTATTTTGGAAGAGTTTGTAAACTTTAATTCAGAAATCTCATTTTTAATTTGTAGAAGAAAAAATAAAGAATTTTGTATGTTTCCACCCACTGAAAATAAACATAAAGATGGAATTTTGAATAAGAGTATAGCTCCAGCTGATCTTTCTGAAGAAACCTGGTTAAGTGGTGCTGCCAAAGTATCAAAATTAGCTGAAGACCTTGATTTAAATGGATTATTAGCAGTTGAATTTTTTTTACTAGAAAATGGAAAATTATTGTTCAATGAGATGGCACCAAGGCCCCATAATTCCTTTCATTGGACAATGGATGGACTGTCATGTAGTCAGTTTAACCAGCTTGTGAGATGTATTACAGGTGTACCATTTGGAGACATCAGTATATCAAGTAGCTGGGAAATGATAAATTTATTGTCAGAAAACTTTTCAGATTTAACAAAATATTACTCTGAGAAAAATAAAATTTATCTTTATAATAAAAACGGAATAAAAACTAAAAGAAAGTTAGGTCATATCAATAGGTTGATAAATTAAACCCTTTTCTTATCAATTAATGTAGTTAAGTCAAATGGCGTCTTTTGATATAATTGATTTAACCAATTCGCAAATAACAAAAATGCAAACGGTCTCCAAATATTCTTAGGAGTTTTATTAATGTCATTATTCGGATAATAATTTTCAGGCATTTTAATTTTTGATTTTGCTTCAAGGTCTCTTTTGTACTCATTGTGCAAAGTATTGAAGTCATATTCTAAATGATTGAATATAAAAAAATCATCATTTTTATTATTTATCATCATTCCAATTCCGGCCTGATTTGATTGAGCTAGTATATCAAATTCTGGATAATTATTAATGTCTTCTACTTTTGTTTCTGTATGTCTTGAAACTGGCATTGGAAAGTTATTTGTAAAGCCTTGCATTAACCTTAACTTTGCAGGGTTTATTTTATGTGAAAAAATTCCAAAAATCTTATCTTCTAGAGAAAATTTTTCAATCTTATATTGATGATATAAAAGTGCCTGTGCACCCCAGCAAATACCTATTCTTTGAAATACATGTTTGTCTGACCAATCAATAATTTTTATCAATTCATCCCAGTAGATGACATCCAGAAATGGTAGAGTTTCAACTGGCGCACCAGTTATTATAAGTGCATCATAAAAATTATCCTTAACATCATTCAAGGTGTAATAAAATTCATCTAAATAAGCGGTCTCCTCATTCTTAGGTTTATAGCTAGCAGTGGTCATTAGCGTCAGCTCAATTTGGAGGGGACTATTACCTAAAAGCCTGGCAAATTGAACTTCTGTATCTCTTTTTTTGGGCATTAAGTTGAGTAATAGTACCTTCATTGGCCTTATGTCCTGTCTTAATGCTGTATCACTAGTTATTAATTGAACTTGTTCTTTTTCTAATTGTTGCTTTGCTGGAAGTTTTGAAGGGATTTTTATTGGCATTTAATGATAAATACTATTATCTATTAAAGTTAAAAAAAGTAAATTTATTCAAAATTTCAAATGGTTTATTTAAATTTTCTTTTATAGGTTTAGTTATACTTCCTAATAGTTTTACATTTTTTAATCTTCTTTCAATAAACTCTTCTAGTTTAGATAAGTCTGGATCAAGAGAACCTAACCATGACATCTTTGTTGTTGAGTAGACCACAGCTAATGTTGCTCTCTTAGTATAGAAAGAAAAATCAGTAGATTGATCACCAACTACCCTCCAAATCTCATCAGTGGTTTTGTATAAAGCTTTCAATGCAAACTTTGAGTTTTTTGGCAAAGCTAGAATTGCGATTGACTTTCTAACAGCTTCTTTATTTGTATTTAGTATTTTGAACCTATATAAAAGGAGTTGTTTTATTTTATTAGGAGTTCTTGAATTTGAATAATCCTTTTCTTTGAACTCTTTGATCATTAACCTGTCAGATAAGTCAGCAAAATGAATTATTGTATCAATTATTCCATTTGGAAATAAAATCTCATAATCATCAACATTAATTTTATTGGAAACAAAGCCCGTTAGGATAGTTTCTTTAGTCCAACCATCA
>CACBIM010000044.1 GCA_902539295.1 uncultured SAR116 cluster alpha proteobacterium | reverse complement strand
GTATATAAACTGAAAGGTCTCCCATTAAAGATAATTTCTGAATTTGATGACTGGCGAAAGGTTGAAGATTTTGATGGTGTCAATGGATGGATACATAGATCACAACTATCAAGAAAGAGGGTGGTTCAAGTTATTTCTTCAAATAGTGAAATAAAATCAAAGCCAAAGAATGGCTCTGATATACTAGCTTTGGCTGAAACAGGAGTTTTACTCAATTTAGAGCGCTGTGACGAAATATGGTGTAGAATATCAACACAAAATATCAAAGGTTGGATATTGAGAGATAATCTATTTGGTATCATAGAAAATGAGCTTCCAAATTAATCATGGCGCTAGATTAAGTTAGGCGCCATAATTATTTAAACGTCAAACCTATCTGCATTCATTATTTTATTCCAAGCTAATATAAAGTCATTAATAAAAAGATCATTGGAATCGTCACATGCATATTCTTCTGCAATAGCACGCAATTGAGAATTTGAACCTATTATTAAATCTACTCTAGTAGCTGTAAAATGTTTTTCTCCAGTTTCTCTATCAATACCGTTGTAAATATTGTCTGATACAGGAACCCATTCATATTTCATATCTAAAATCTTAACCAGAAATTCATTTGATAATTTATTGGTATCTTGTGATAAAATCCCATGTCCATCGTAGCTAATACCTAATGAACGAAAACCAGCTATTAATACCACCATTTCTGATGCTGTAAGATCTAAAAGCTGCGCTTTATCTAAAAGCATTTCTTCTGGGCTCACATTAAAATCATCTTTTAGGAAATTTCTAAAACCATCAGCTAAAGGTTCCAAAACTACAAAAGATTCTTTATCTGTATTATCTTCAGTTGCGTCACCTCGACCTGGCAAAAATGAAACATCTTTTCCAGACGCTTTTTCTATTCCAACACAGCCACCCAAAACAATTATGTCAGCTATTGAAGCACCTGTTGAAGTTGATATTTCTTCATACTTGCTAATAATAGTTTTGAGCTGATCTGGCTTGTTAACTTTCCAGTTTATTTGTGGGTCTAATCTAATACGAGCACCATTTGCACCGCCACGCATGTCTGATGACCTAAATGTAGATGCAGATGCCCAGGCAGTTTCAATCAATTCGGAACTATTTAAATCTAATTGATTTAATAATTCTTTAACTTTGTTTACATCATAGTCTGAATTACCTTTTTTCACTGGATCTTGCCAAATTAAGTCTTCACTTGGAGCCTCAGGTCCCAAATATCTAGTCTTTGGACCCATGTCCCTATGTAATAATTTAAACCAAGCTCTTGCAAACTTATCGGAGAGTTCATCTGGATTTTTATGATATCTTTCTGAGATTTTTCTGTATGATGGATCTTCTTTTAAAGCCATATCAGCAGTAGTCATCATTGTTGGTACTTTAATATCAGCATTTTCTGCATCAGGAGCCATATGCTCTTCTTTTTGGTTAACAGCATGCCATATATGGGCTCCTGCTGGACTTTTTGTAAGTTTCCAATCATAACCTAATAACAAATCAAAATAACCATTATCCCATTGTGTTGGATTAGCTGTCCAGGCTCCCTCTATGCCACTTGTAGTAGCATCTCTACCAACGCCTGTTCCATGGTCATTTTTCCAACCAAGTCCCATTTGCTCAATAGGGGCACCTTCAGGCTCAGCTCCAACTAAATCAGGGTTTCCTGCACCATGGGCTTTACCAAAAGTATGCCCTCCAGCAACTAAGGCTACTGTTTCTTCATCATTCATAGCCATTCTCGCAAATGTTTCTCGAATATCATGAGCACTCGCCAAAGGATCTGGATTTCCGTCAGGGCCTTCAGGATTGACATATATTAATCCCATTTGAACTGCAGCTAAAGGTATATCCAACTCTCGCTTACCTTTGTATCGATTATTATCTAACCATCCTTTTTCAACTCCCCAAAAAATATCTTCTTCAGGAGACCAAATATCTGCTCGGCCACCGCTGAAACCAAAAGTTTTTCCACCCATTGACTCAATAGCCACATTACCTGCCAAGACCAATAAATCTGCCCAGCTAATTTTTTTTCCATATTTTTGTTTGATT
This sequence comes from uncultured SAR116 cluster alpha proteobacterium, assembly GCA_902539295.1. Taxonomy (GTDB): domain Bacteria; phylum Pseudomonadota; class Alphaproteobacteria; order Puniceispirillales. The sequence continues at coordinate 3,477 of CACBIM010000044.1, read as the reverse complement.
GGCCAAAGTAATCTTCGTGCTTTATCTAAGTTTCCATTATCAGGCCAGCTATTTAGAGGTGCAAATCTTTGTGCACCAGTACCTGCTCCCCCACGACCATCACCAGTTCTGTATGTTCCGGCTGCATGCCAAGTAAGTCTTATGAAGAATGGGCCATAGTGCCCAAAGTCTGCAGGCCACCATGTCTTCGAATCTGTCATAAGGTTTTTAAGGTCATCCTTGAGAGCAAAATAATCTAACTTTAAAAATTCTTTTCTATAATCATGATCAATTTTTAAAGGACTAGACCTTTTATCATGTTGATGTAAAATATTTATTCTAAGTTGATTAGGCCACCACTCTTTATTGGTAGTTCTTTCAGAATTGTTACTAGTAACTGCCCCATGCATAACAGGACATTTGCTTACACCATCCATATAAATCTCCAAACTCTTATTAGAATGATTCTAATATAAGAAAAGGTATAATTAAGTCAATACTGACTTACCAATGTTCAATAATAATTATTCTATTTCAATAATAACGTCGTATTTATTAATTTTGCAGCCTTTTGGTGGATTGGGCATTTCCTTTAAACTTATTTCGCTTTTTTTAATATCAATTAACTTTTGTGTTTTTTTGTTATAAAAATGATGATGGTCATCAAGGCGTGTATCATACCAATTTCTCCCAGGTTCAAAAATTATTTCATTTATTAACCTTTTTTTTGAAAACTCATAGCAAAGACTTTTCTACTAGGAGAGGTCTATTAACAATGGTTGGAAAAAGAAGAAGAGTTTTAGACTACATTAAAAATAAAAATGAAGATAATTATTTAAAGGTTATAGAGGCCTTAGGCCTTAGAAAATAATTATATAATTATTTCTATATATTAGATTAAAAATCATATTAAAATTGAGATAGTGAAGGGAAAATATTATGTTCCAAATATTTAGAAAGGAACTTGAGTGGGAAGGTAAAAAACTTGTTTTAGAAACAGGAAAGATAGCTAGACAAGCAGATGGTGCTGTACTCGCATCAATTGGTGAAACTACGGTTTTATGTACTGTTGTAGTAGCAAAATCTGCAAAACCAGGACAAGATTTTTTCCCACTAACAGTAAATTATCAAGAAAAATCATTTGCTGCTGGAAAAATCCCGGGAGGGTTTTTTAAAAGAGAGGGTCGTCCTTCTGAAAAAGAAACATTGGTTAGCAGGTTAATTGACAGGCCTGTGAGGCCCCTATTTGTAAAGGGTTTCCTAAATGAAGTTCAGGTCATCTGTACTGTCTTGTCTCATGATATGGAAAATGATCCTGATATTGTTTCAATGATTGGTGCGTCAGCGGCTCTAACAATTTCTGGAGCGCCTTTCATGGGTCCAATTGGAGCTATAAGAATAGGAATGATAAAAGATAAATTTATTTTTAATCCAACTATTAATGAAATCAAAGAGAGTACCCTTGACCTAGTCATTGCAGGAACAAATGAAGGTGTCTTGATGGTTGAATCTGAAGCAAAAGAACTTCCAGAAGAAAAGATGTTGGAGGCTGTAAATTTAGGACATGAGAAATTAAAGCCAGTAATTAATGCAATTATAAACTTGGCTGAGACATGTGCTAAAGAACCTTTACCAGTACCTGAAATTTCAGAAGATGACAAAAAAATACATAAAATATTAAAATCAGTTAACAAAAAAATTTCAACGGCATATAAAGTAAAAGATAAAACAGAAAGACATGAAGTTCTTAAAAAACTTAAAGATGAAAGTATCGAATTATGTGGCGAAGACTTTGAAGAAAATAAGATCTTATCAATTTTTAAAGAAATTGAAAGTGAAATTGTAAGGGGTTCTATACTGAAAACCGGTAAAAGAATTGATGGCAGAGACACAAAAACTGTAAGACCTATTGTTTCTGAAGTCGGTGTTTTACCAAGGACCCACGGGTCAGCTTTATTTACTAGAGGTGAAACGCAAGCATTAGTTGTTGCTACACTTGGAACAGGAAGTGATGAACAAATTATTGATGCTCTTGAGGGAGAAAGCAAATCTAGATTTATGTTGCATTATAATTTTCCACCTTTTTCTGTGGGTGAGGTTGGAAGAACAGGCAGTCCTGGTAGAAGAGAAATTGGTCATGGAAAACTGGCATGGAGATCATTAAATCCAGTACTACCTGAGCACAATGAATTTCCTTACACAATTAGATTAGTTTCTGAAATAACAGAATCAAATGGTTCATCTTCAATGGCAACTGTGTGTGGTTCATCATTAGCTATGATGGATGCAGGTGTTGTTCTGCCAAATCCTGTTGCTGGGATTGCAATGGGGTTAATCAAAGAGGGAAAAGAATTTGCAGTTCTTTCTGATATTCTTGGAGACGAAGATCATCTTGGGGATATGGATTTTAAGGTTGCGGGGACACAAAAAGGAATAACTAGTCTTCAAATGGATATTAAAATCACCTCTATTACAAAAGAAATAATGGAAATTGCTCTTAATCAGGCTAAGGATGGTAGAACTCATATTCTGAAAGAAATGTCAAAAGCTATAAACGCACCTAGAAAAAATTTAGCTGAAACAGCGCCGAAGATTTTTAGAATGTCTGTAGCTCTAGAAAAAATTAGAGATGTTATTGGTTCTGGTGGTAAAGTTATAAGAGAAATTTGTGAGGTTTCTGGAGCAAAGGTAGATATTGATGATGATGGATCAATTACAATTTCTGCAATTGATAGTTCTTCAATAGAAAAAGCAAAAAAGATGATTGAAGATATTGTTGCTGAACCTGAAAAAGGTGTGATCTACAAAGGAAAAGTTGTAAAGACGGTTGACTTTGGTGCATTTGTTAATTTTTTAGGTGCAAAAGATGGTCTTGTGCATATTTCTGAACTTCAAAACGAAAGGACTGAGAAAACAACTGATGTTTGCAAAGAAAATGATGAAGTCTATGTTAAGGTAATAGGTTTTGATGATAGGGGGAAAGTAAAACTATCTATGAAAAGAGTGGATCAGGAAACAGGTAAAGATCTAGAGAAGGATTAATTATTCTTTTGGAACAGCAATAATATTGTATCCACCGTCAACATAATGATTTTCTCCAGTAACTCCTGAAGATAAATCCGAGAGCAAATACAGAGCAGATTTACTCACTTCCACTAAACTAGGATTTTTATTCAAAGGTGAATTTTTTTCAGAATGTCTAAATACATGTCTAGCACCAGATATTGCCGCGCCTGCTAAAGTGCGCATTGGGCCAGATGATAAGCTATTAATTCTTATATTTTTTTGTCCTAAATCAACAGATAAATAGCGTACTGAACATTCTAATGCCGCTTTTGCAACACCCATTACATTATAGTTAGGTGTTGTTCTTTCTCCACCAATATAACTAAGAGTTAATATTGACCCACCGTTTTTATTCATAAGGCTTTGAGCCTCTTTACATATTTCAGTAAGGGAAAAAGAGGAAATGAGCATAGTTTTATTAAAATTTTCTTT
>CACBIM010000043.1 GCA_902539295.1 uncultured SAR116 cluster alpha proteobacterium | reverse complement strand
TTTCTGGCTTTAATCTTGATAAAATTTCTGGGTGCTCATCAGAAATATTCATTATCCGAGTTCCATATGACAATATTTCTTTTGTTTGCTTTGAGTGCATTAAACCTTCTTTGGAAAGGTCAAAAATTATATCACTCTTTTTAAGCTTACTGATATATTGGTTTTCACCATCTAAAATGTTAGAGGCACCTGTTGATTTAATAATAGGCTCTAATTTATAAGGTTTTGTTGGAATATCAATATGAGTAAAGGCTAGATTAGCCAGTTTTAATGCAGTTTCAAGCAACTGAAAATTGATATCTCTACTAATAGTTTCTGTGAGTACAATAATTTTTTCATCTTTATTGATTTTGCATAATTGAACTAATTCAAGAAATGATTCTTTCCAATGATTCTGAATTTTTTCCATACCAAAGCCAAGCTAAAGTTCCGTATTATACATTTGATTATTTAATTCTTTTATGCAGAGCCCTGCAACTTTTTTATAACTTTATTCGTGATCTTTTAATATTTTTGATACAAATTTATTAGCAAAAGAGCTTAATTAAATTTTTGTGCCCATTTTCCTTTTCTAAAAATTGGCGTTATATCTCCATTTTGTTTTATACCGTCAATATCAATTTTATTAGAACCAATCATCCAATCAATATGTATCATACTCGAATTACCACCTTGGGAAGATATTTCTTCTTTAGTTAAACTCTGATTTTTAAAACATTTTGTATAACATTGTCCAAGAGCAATATGACATGCTGCATTTTCATCAAAAAGTGTATTATAAAAAAGCAAACCAGTCTGAGATATTGGAGAATTATCTGGTACTAATGCAACTTCACCTAAACGTCTAGCACCTTCATCAGAATCCAAAACCTTCAAAAGTACTTTTTCTCCTTTAGTTGCATTTGCTTGAGTAATTTTTCCATTTTCAAATTTAACTTTTATATTCTCTATAAGACTTCCTTGGTGTGAAAGTGGTTTAGTAGCACTTACTTCACCATCTACTCTTAAGCAGTGAGGCGTTGTAAAAACTTCTTCAGACGGTATGTTTGGATTACACACAATACCATTTTGAGCCATTGATGCTCCACCCATCCATTCATGGCCATCAGCCAAACCAACTTTAAGATTTGTCCCTGGCCCATTAAAATGAAGATAGGCAAAATCCATATTGTTTAGCCAATCTGACCATTTTCTTAAATTTGCATTATGCTTTTTCCACTCTTCAATGGGGTTTTCTGTATCAACTCTAGAGGCTTTAAAAATTGCATTTGCCAATTTTTTTTGTGCTTCTTCAGAGTTAAGATCAGGAAACATTTGATTAGCCCAAGCTTGGCCCGGCCAAGATATTATATTCCAATTTATATCAAACCTTGTGATTCTTTCACGAGCGGGTTTATATGCAACAGATGTTGCTTTATTTACTCTGCTAACTTTATCTGGATCTTGATTAGATAACAAAAGTGGATCTTCACCAACAACAGCCAATCTTGCAGTATTATTGTCAAATGCTTCACCCATACCATTAAAAAGCCAGCTTGGAGCTTTATCAAATGATTCATCTGTAGCATGATTGAACCTAGAGAGTGTTATTTCTGGATCGGAGAAAAGAGGTGTTACAATATTAGCTCCTTCTTTATAAGCATGAACAGCAATTCTTCTAACTAGCGGTAATGCTTCAATAGGCGCTGTCAATAAAAGATCTTGACCTCTTTGGAGTGCAACACCAGTCTTTATTGCTAATTCAGCTAATTTGTCTAATTTTTTTTCATCAATAATCAATTCTACTCTCCTAAAGCATTTAACTTTTAGTTAACAAAAAGTTTTTTTAAATCAACCCATTTATCTAATAAGGGCCTTGTTTCTTTAAAGTTTTCAAGCATCAAGTTTCCATTTTCCCAAAGATGAACATCTTGAATAGTGATACTTGGATTTTCTATCATCCAACAAATTTCACCAGGTGGATAATCACCACATGTATGAAAATGCAAATACTTAGGACTACCAAAAATTGTATTTGACCATCTATCCGGATTTTCTTCGATAGATTTATTATAGTAGGTACCTGGATGAATGCCTGCATGCCAAGAATCAACAACATTTTTACTAATATTAAACATTTTAGAAATTCTTTGGTAATGGCTATCAACATTTTTTATCGTTTCGTTATCACCCTCAAAACCTTCAATTTTCCCTTCTTTAATAATGGCAAAAATATTACTTTTTAGAGCTAAGCTTGCTGGCTCATACACCTTAGACCCACTTGGTGTTAAGTATTTTGTTAAAACAACTTTTCCAGAGAATTTTTTAGCACTGACAGGAGTTGGCACAAGCATTGGAAAGCGCAAAACTCCAACATCTGAGCTTTCATCTATAATCGTTTGTGGTAAATTTCCCTCAACACTTGTTCCTAAAGGACAAGTGATTTTTACAAGCCCACCCTTAGAAAATATTAAATTAATAGCTTTTTTTAACTCTATTAGAGAATGATGATGTGTATACCCAAAAGTTGATCCTAAATTTTCTAAATTACGAACATATGACATGACCCTTTTGGTTTTAAGATGAGACTTTTCAAATCTATCTTGGTCACCAATTCTAGCAAAAAATAATGCACAATCAAAATCTTCAATTATGTCAGTCAATTTACTTTTTGAATCATTTTGAGGTTCTCCAACCTCTAGTATTGAAGTATTAATGCCCATTTCAGTTGCAGCTTGTTTTATATAGTGTGTTATATCGCTACTATACCAACCTAAAGAAGGGTCCTCTGAAATAATTATAAGCTTCTGATCAGTTGATAAATTAGCACAATTTTTTAATAAATTATGAGCCCCTTTTTCTAAATTTTGAGAGCTAGTCATTTTATTATTTTCTGTAAGAAAAAGCTTTACCAAACCTCCAGACAAGATAATCACCACAAGTAATTGGTTCTTCATTTGCCTGAAAGTTTTTTCCAAATATATCTTTTGGATCAATCATTGTTTCTGGATTTGGATCAAAAGCTAAAACAATTGACAGTCTCTCAAGACCAGAATTATTTACAACTCGATGAGGCGTTGATTTATACTCTCCAGCAGTCCATCTTGAAAGTAAATCTGCGACATTAACAATAATTGTGTCTTTTATTGGAGGCGCATGAAACCAATCGCCATTAATATCTTGAATTTGCAAACCCCCAACATCATCTTGGCATAAAACAGTTAATACACCAAAATCTGTATGAGCACTTACACCATATTGATCATCTCCCAATTCCGAAGGTTGATTTGGGTAATATACTAATGAAGCTCTGCTTAGAGGGTTGTCACAAGTTTTCAAAAAAAAGTTGCTTTCTAAATTTAGCCCTAGTGCAAAACCACGCATTAAATTTCTTGCAAGCTTATCAGCATAATTAAAATATTTCATTGCTGCAGTTTTTAAATTAGGTTGAAATTCTGGCCAAATATTAATGCCTCTGAGGGGATGGTTATCAATTAAATGTTCTTTTTCGTATTCGCAACCCCATAGAAAACTCTCTTTTAAATCTGATTTGGCTTTGTCTTGCATTTTAGCCCCGCCATAGCCAAGCCATCCTCTATGTTTTTCAGATATTTTAACTTCAATTTTTTTCGTTTCATTACTTCTAAAAAATTGCAGTCCTTCATCTCTTAAAGATTTGATTACATTTTCAGGAATGCCATGCCCTTTAATATAAATAAATCCAAGCCCAGTACTGGCTTTATGAAGCTCTTTGGATACTGATATTGGATCCGTCCCATCACATAACTTTGTAATATCTATAACTGGTACTTTTTCAATATCTAAACTTTTAACTTCTAACTTTGACATATATTACTTATTTTTTTAATTCATTTAGCTGTAAATTGTTCATAGGCCTCTAATGCCTTAGCACTATAAGTGATTGAAGGACCTCCGCCCATATAAGAGGCCATACTCAAGGCTTCAACTAGCTCACCTTTTGTAGCGCCCAACCGCACTAATGAAGCAACATGGAAACCAATACAACTTTCACACCTGGTAGCAATTGCAATTCCTAAAGCAATAAATTCTTTTGTTTTTTCACTAAGTTCACCATCCTTTTTCGCCTCTTTCCCCATATGGTTAAAACCATTGAAAGTTTCAGGTATATTTTTATTAAGATTTGCAAAACTCTTCTTTGTATCTGATAAGAATGATTTCCAGTCCATAACATCCCTTTAAAATTAAATTTATAAATTATCAGCATATTAGCTGAAAATTTAATAAAAACTAATGCTTATTTCATGAATGACATATAAAGTTTATGAAAAATTAAATTTATAATTCTTTTATCCTCTACTCTCATCTGATCCCATTTTTCTCTCAAGCCACCTTACTGCCTGACTTATTATTAGAACCAAAATCAAATATTCAAAAATTAAAAAAGTGTATACCTCTAAGGGTCTATATTCACTGACCACAACTTCATTCGCCCTTCTCATTAATTCCTGCATTCCAATAACAGAAGCAAAAGCTGACATTTTCACAATATAAATAAATTGATTAGCTAAGGGAGGGAGAATTCTTTTTATAGCTTGGGGTAAAATAACATATCGCATTGTTTGGAAAGAGGTTAAACCTATAGTTTGCGCAGCTTCTCTTTGACCTTTGTGAATTGATTGTATCCCAGCTCTATAAATTTCTGCAGTGAATGCGCTATCCGAAACGGCTAATGTTACTACTGCACCCCAAAAAGGATCTATAGGAATATTTAGACCCATAGATTTAAGAATAACAGGCAATCCATAAAAAATCCAAAACATCATTGGTAGAAGCGGAACTGCACGTATAAATTCAATATATGTTCGGCTCGGCAATCTAACCCAGTAGTTACTTGACATGCCTGGCAAAGCCACAACAAGCCCTAAAATAATAGAAAAAAATGCAGCTAAGAGAGAAAGTTGAATTGTGGCAGAAAATCCACTTAAAAGAAACATAACATTGTTGTAACCACCTTTAGTTGTGGGATCTATTACATACCAACCCCACGCACCTGGTTGAGAAGAACAACCTGATAAGAATATTAATAAAAATACTAAAATTAAAAAATGTTTTTTCATAGTGCTTACTTTTAATGTTGTAAAATTTGGTTCAAAAATAATTTACATCTTTCGGTTTTTGGTGAATCAAAAAAATCTTTTGGTTTTCCCATTTCAACAATCTTGCCTTCATCCATAAAAACCATTCTATCTGCTACTTTTCGAGCAAAACCCATTTCGTGTGTAACAACTACCATTGTCATGCCCTCGTTTGCCAAATCAACAATTACATCCAAAACTTCAGAAATCATTTCTGGATCAAGAGCTGATGTAGGTTCATCAAAAAGCATAATTTTTGGTTCCATACATAGTGATCTAGCTATAGCAACTCTTTGTTGTTGACCTCCAGATAAATGACCAGGCTTTTTATTTGCTTGCTCAGGTATTCTTACCCTCTCTAACAATTTAAATGCTCTTTTATTTGCTTCCTTCTGAGATAGACCCAATGCTTTAGTTGGGCCAAGAGTTAAATTTTGAAGAACTGTTAAGTGAGGGAAAAGGTTAAACTGTTGGAATACCATTCCTACTTCAGATCGAATTTCAGAAATAGAAGAATCGTTATCAGTAAGCTCAATTCCACGAACTTTTATGGTGCCTTCTTGATGTATTTCCAGCCTATTTATACATCTTACGAGTGTCGATTTTCCTGAACCAGAAGGTCCACAAATAACCACTTTCTCGCCCTGAGAAGTTGCGAGACTAACATCATCAAGCGCTTTAAAATCCCCAAACCATTTGCTTACATTTTTTATCTCAATTGCTGCAGTCATTTTATGCCTTCATATTAAAAATTTTTATTGTATTAGATCAACTTAATTCAAAAATTTCAACATTGATAGACTCAAAGAG
>CACBIM010000042.1 GCA_902539295.1 uncultured SAR116 cluster alpha proteobacterium | reverse complement strand
TCTGATAAACATCATCTTGAATTGTATTCATCTCAATTGATAGATAAAAAAGGAAGCAATTGGGAATATCTACCCTATGGTCCATTTAAAAGTAAAATGACTTACTTGGAGTGGTTAAAAAAAATAGAAAATAAAAACGATCCAGTATTTTTTGCTGTTATCAGAAAATCAGATAAAAAAGCTATCGGTCTAACAAGCTATATGCGGATTAATATAAAATATGGTGTTATTGAAGTAGGTCATATAAATTTTTCACCTTTACTCCAGAAAACTTTAGAGGCTACAGAAACAATGTTTTTAATGATGTGGTGGGTTTTTGAAAATGGCTATAGGAGATATGAGTGGAAGTGCAATTCAGAAAATATACGAAGTAGAAAAGCTGCACAAAGATTGGGCTTCTCTTATGAGGGAGTTTTTAGGCAAATGTCAATTAGTAAAGGCAAAAATAGAAATACTGCATGGTTTGCTGCTATTGATAAAGAGTGGGATGATTTAAGAAAAGCTTATAACGTTTATTTTGATAAGAATAATTTTAATAATGGAACTCAAATAAAATCATTGTCATCTTTAACTAAGAAAATTTTATATAAAAAGGACAATTTGGAATTTACTAATAAAAATTAAAATTTTCTTATTGAATTTTATAATTCTTCTAAGTCTTCCAGATGCTTGTCGAGAGCTTTTGCTGCTATCTGAAGTTCATAAATATAAATTATAATAGAAACGCCAAACAAAAATACAGCTATAAGAAAGGTGTTTATAAATAAATTTGGATATTTGAATGCAAAGAAAATAGATAGTAAATTAATTATAAAACTCAATGAAGATAGTGTTTGCATAAACCTATTTAAAATTAATCTTTGACGCAAAATCTTTATTTGAGCAAGATATCTTTTTGCTGATTTGTCATTAGTTGAAATATTTTTATTAATTAACTCGTCGTGTATTTTTCTTATTAATAAAGAAAGTGAATTATATCTATTACCAAAATTAGCCATCATAAGTGGTATTGCTGGAAATAATATAGCAGGCAACAAAATTAGATTATCAAAGTTATTCATACTTTAAATTTTAAATCTGCAAACACTATTATATATAGACTAATGAAAAATTTTAGAGTTTAAATGGTGCGAGCGGGGAGACTTGAACTCCCACGAAAGTTACCTTTCTCTGGATTTTAAGTCCAGTGCGTCTACCGATTCCGCCACGCTCGCACACGATAAATTATTAAAGCAAGAACTTAGGCAAAACAAGAGTTAAATCTTTTTTTATAATAAAAAAAATTAATTATTTTTAATGTTATCAAATTTTCTTGAATAATAATTGTATATGCCTAAAGTAGCTATAAAAATCCATAAAAGTTCAATAAGTATTGCACCCGGATTTGGCTTAAAATAAAGTGATAATAAAATTAACAATGATCCTACTAAATTGATTAAATGATAGGTTAACTTTTTAGGTGAGAAATAGTTATTCGATACACCAAAATAAGCGCCAGCAATCATAAGTGAACCAATGATACCAACCCAGTCTAAGAAGGTTAAGTTATAAAGAAAGTACATCTATTTTTTGACAAAGGGTTCTAAGTTTTTCTCAATAGTTTCTATTAATGGACTGTTTTCTGCTATTTTTGTTAATGACCATTGATTGATTTTTACAGCAACTTTATCATAAATTCTACATTTACTGTCTATTTTAATTTCTCTAATTGTTTCACTTAGCACATGTTGCAGAATTATTATTCCAGCGTTGACTAGTGTTTCCACTGGATCATTATTTTTTTCATATTCTTCATCAAATATAGGTTTAAAATCTTCAATAAATGCTTGAGCAATTAAAGGGTCAAGGCCAGTTTCTTTGTTTAATATTTTAGTACATTTTGAAGTATAATCATTTTTTCCTAAAAAATTAAACATAGCTTATTCAAACTCAAAAACATCAACTTTAATATTTTTATTTTAATAAAATATTATACAAAATTAAAGGTATTATTAAGCAAAAAAAACACTAAAATAATTAAATTTATAACAAAAAATAATACCGAAATAAGATGAAGTAACTTAAAATATTGTTTTGATTTGATATCACCTTCAACTTCTTTGTCTCTATAATAATTAATTAAAGGAGTTAATAAATTTCGATTTAAAATAAATAAAATTGATGATATTAAAGCTAATGTCATTTCAATATATAGACTGGAAAAATTGTATCCTAATGCTGTAATCAAAGATAGAATTAAGCCAAACAAAAATAATCTTGGAAATATTAATCTTAAAAATTTACTTGCTTGGTCATTCGAAAGAGCAGTAAATACTGTAGGAGATACAATAATTACAAAAAACAACATTGCACCGAGTAAAATAGAATTCAAATAAGAAATAAGATTAAGTAACATATTTTCCAAATAGTTATTATTACATTAAAGGCAAAGGTAAATAAATAATTAATTTATGAGTATATTAGAAAATCTTGAGCAAATTATTATAAATCTAAATTTACTAGTTAATGATGTTTGGAAATTAGTCTTATTTGAGACTCAACTTCAAAATAACTCAATGTTGGTAATTATATGGGCAATGGTTGTTTACTTCGTAGTTCTATTTATCTCGATTTATGTTCTTAAAATTATTATTGAGGGAATATTTAAATTTATTCTTAACCCAATTACTTTTGTTTTTATTATTTTTATTTTGGGGTTATCGGTTTGGACAATTATTCAGATAAGTAATGATTATGAATTTATGGTTACATTTGAAGACAGTAAAACTGATCTTTTAACTGCACCAAAGGTTAAGATTGAAAAAACTGATTCTTTAACAAACAATCTTAAAGATGACCAAAACCTATCAAATGCACTTAAACAAATAGAAAAATTGAAAGAAGAAATAAAAAAACAAAGTCAGGTTATCCAAGAATTAAAAGAAAAATAACTTTCTATAACTCATTGAATTTAGAATAATCAATTTCTTTTGCTTTATCTACTTCGGCAGGTCCTTCATTAATTGTTATAATAGCTCCTAATTCTTTTATTTCACCTATAAATTTTGATCCAAATACTTTATACGTTTCCTCAAAATCTTCTTTATTTCTCCAAAGCAAGACTGCTATAGAACTATTTGAAGATACATCTGCATGAAGTCTCATAAGAAGACCCTTTTTGAATTGGTCTTTGGTTATATTTCTAGTAAGTGAAATTACTGATTTTTTTGCTAATTCGTTAGGAAATTTAAAATGCAAAACTCTTAAATACATAATTAAACTATAATTTTAAATCATATGCATTTTCAAGACTATAAATCTCTAATTCTCCAGTTCGTCCTCTTATTTTTATTCTTTCACTTGAAAATTGTTTTGTGTTTATATTAGCAGAATCTAAAACATCCTTTGATACAACTAGTTCTGTTTTAAATTTTTTGTTTAATTCTTCAAGCCTACTTGCGATATTAACATTATCACCTACAACGGTTTCAGTAACTGTTTCACCATAACCCATCATCCCAACAATAGTATTTCCAACATGGATCCCAATCCCAAAACGCAATTCTTCAGAAAAATCTAATTTCATTTGTTTATTAAGATCTTTAATTCCTTTTGAAATTTCTGTTGCAGCCATCATTGAGTTTTTACAATTTTCGTTCAATTGATCTGAACCATCAAAAATTGCCATTATGCCATCACCAATAAATTTATCTAATCTGCCTTTATTACGCTCAATTATCTCTCCACAAACGCTGTAATATTTATTAAGTATATAGACTACATCATAAGGTAATTTACTTTCAGATAATTTAGTAAAATCACGAAGATCAATAAACACAACTACAGTTTCTTTTTCTTTTCCACTTAGACCAACAGGCGTTCTTGCTTTAACCTGTTTTGTCTCAGGATTTATAAGCGGTAGGACACTGAGATTTTTTGTTGGTTTTAACTGACATGCTAATCTAACATCGCTATCAAATCCTAGTTTTTCAATAATTTGAGTTTCATGAGCATTTGGCTCAGTTATTCCCTCTAATCCTGAAACTACTTTAACCCTGCAAGTAGTACACCTGCCCTTACCCCCACAAACTGAAACATGCGGTATCCCAGCTAGTCTGCTTGCTTCCAAAATAGTTGTACCTTTTGGGACACTATACTCTTTTCCACCAGGATATGATATTTTAACTCTTCCAAAATACCTAGCTCTTGCAACATTTAAAATACATATCACCAATACTACCAATACAAAAACTGGATAGTTGTTCATAACTAAAGGTTCTACAGGCATTAAATAAGCAAATGCCTCTTGAGGTATTGCTCCAAAAAAAGACATAATAAAATTTTCATTCCCTTTTAAATTTTCAATTGTTGCTAGAATGCTTGTCTCTCTTAAACCAGAAACAAAGCCTAGAACTGCACCAATAGGTACAAACCAGTACACAAATTTAAATCCAAACATATACCTCTGATAAGATTTAAAATTAAATTTTAGTAATCCATGGATGCCTATAACGCCGTGAACCCAAATAAATAAAACCATTAAAGAAAATAAAACTCCACCAGCTACAAGTTCATTAGGTTCAGATGACAGCAATGCGAATAAAAGTGAATATTTAATATCTACTTCAAAACGTGTTAAAATAAATCCACCGCCAATATGTTGAAGCAGAACAAGAAGTGCTAGAACAGGAAATAAAATTTGTATCCATTCCCTACCTGTTATTTTAAAAGATTTCTTAGTTAATATTGAGTAAAAACCTAAAATTATATGAATTATTAAAGATCCATATAAAAGTATATACGCAACTGTATTTTTCCAAATAAGATGAAAATAATTTTCCCTGACAAAATCAGCAGCATCAATTGAAATGACGTTGATAGAATGATTTAAAAGATGTGTAATAGCATAAAAAAAGAGAATTATACCAGTGTATACACGTAACTGTCTTATTATTAAATTCAGATCAATATTATTCATGTCCACATCCTTTTTTAATATTATTAATACATTATTACGATTTTTTATAATTTCATAATTTATAATTGAATAATCTGCAATTAATGAATATTTAATATTTAACTATTGAATAAAAAAATAATCATTTATTAAATCATGTAATGCTTATATAAAATAAATATGGATGATTTTAATTTACAATCAAAAACTAAATTAGGTATTAGAACTGGTAAGGAATACCTTGAAGGCTTGCGCGATGATAGAAATATTTGGATGCATGGTAAGAAAGTTGATGATGTAACGAAGCAAGATGGCCTTAGAAGATGTGCTGAAACTCTTGCAACATTTTTAGATAATCAGCATCACCCAAAATATATTAGTGATTTAACTTACGTTGATGATGATGGCGATCGCTGTGCGATTGCCTTTCAGATTCCAATGTCAAAAGAAGATGTTAAAGCAAGAGGCAAATCATATTATGAATGGGCTAAATGGTCTAATGGTTACTTTGGTAGAACTCCTGATTATAAGAATGCCTCAGTAATGTCTTTTGCAGCGGCTACCTCATTCCTTGAAAAAGGCATAAAGGGACAAGGCGGAAAAGCTATGGCCCAAAATATGTTGAATTACTATAATTACGCTAGAAAGAATGACAAAGTTCTTACTCATACACTTGTAAATCCCACTTACAACCATCAACAGGGTTATAAAGGCAAGTTTTCAGAAAAAGTAGCTCTTCAAGTAGTTAAAGAAACTGATAAAGGGATAATTGTAAATGGGGCTAGGTTATTAGCAACTTTAGGACCATTGGCTGATGAGATTGAAGTTTTTCCTTCAACAGTTTTAAAGGCCACACCCGATAACATACCGTTTGCATTTGCCTTTGCTATACCATTAGCAACTGAGGGTTTAAGGCTTATTTGTCGAGATAGTTATGATCTGGGTAAATCTAATTTTGATGCACCTTTGTCATCTCGCTATGAGGAAATGGATGCGGTCGTTATCTTTGATAACGTTCTCGTACCATGGGAACGAATATTTATGTATGGTGAACCAGAATTATGCAACCCTGCTTTTGGTGAGACAAATGCAGTTGTGCATATGATGCATCAAGTTGCATGCCTAAAACTAGCAAAATCTGAGTTTATGGTTGGTCTGATGTGTTCTATTGTTCAGGCATCTGGTAGGGATAAAGATCTTTACACAAAAGGCTTGATTGCTGAAGTTATGCAAATGACAGAGAGTATAAGAGCTTTACTTTTCTCTGCAGAGGAGCAAGCTCATAAAGATCAGTACGGAAACTTTATTCCTCTTAGATATCCTCTCGAAACTTCACGCAATCTTTACCCTAGAATGTATCCTAAGATGATTGAAATTTTGCAAATACTCGGAGCTTCATCTTTGATGGCAACTCCTTCAGAAGCTGATTTTTCAAATGAGATATCTGATGATGTAGAAAAATACTTTCAGCTTACAAACCTTGGCTCTAAAGACAGAGTAGGGCTCTTTAGATTGGCGCATGATGTTGCTATATCTGGTTTTGGAAGTAGACAAGCTCTTTATGAACGTTATTTTTTTGGTCCACCAGCTCTAATGGCGTCTTCCTATTATGACCTTTATAAAAAAGATGATTTAATTGATAGGATTGATAACTTTTTAAAACAATAAATTCAATTTTTTTTAATTTTAAAATATAAATTCTGATAGAAAAAATAAGTCATTTTTTAAGAGAAATGCTGTTATAGAAGATAAGCTTAGGATGAAAAAAATCAAAAACCATACTTTGTAAGTTTTAAAACTATCTAATTTTTTATCCTTAACAACTATAATATTTAAATCTTTGTAAATTTTCATAATATAATTTAAGTAGTTAAAGCCTGTGATAATTGATTTGCAGTTCTTTTTAGATTTTTAAGTGCTCTTATTTTAGCA
>CACBIM010000041.1 GCA_902539295.1 uncultured SAR116 cluster alpha proteobacterium | reverse complement strand
ACAAAAGAAGAAAAAATAAAAGCTGAAAACTGGTTCTCTGAGCTGAGAGACAATATTTGCAGTGAATTTCAAAATATTGAAAAAATTATTTCAAAAAATACTTTTCAAATAAAAAATTGGACAAGAGATGGTGGTGGTGGAGGAAAAATGAGTGTTATGAAAGGGGAAGTGTTTGAAAAAGTAGGTGTCAATATTTCAACTGTTCATGGAAAATTTTCTGAGCAATTTAGAAAAAACATACCAGGTGCAGAAGAAGATGGAAAATTTTGGGCAAGCGGTATATCAGTTGTAGCTCATCCAAAAAACCCCTTTGTTCCAGCAGCTCATATGAACACACGACTTATTACTACATCAAAGAGTTGGTTTGGAGGAGGAGGTGATATTACGCCTATGAAACCGGCACCAGAAATGTCAAAGCTTTTTCATAAAGATCTTAAAAATGTATGTGATAAGCATAATAAAGAATATTATAAAAAATTCAAAGAATGGGCGGACAAATACTTTTATTTAGAGCATCGAAATGAGACAAGAGGGGATGGCGGTATTTTCTTTGATTATTTAAATAACGGAAATTGGAAAAATGATTTTAACTTTGTTAAAGATATTGGTAAGGCATTTCTCACATCTTACTCAAATATAGTTAGGAAGAATTTAAATGTGCCTTGGAATGAAAATGATCGGAGAGACCAACTAATTAAAAGAGGCAGATACGTCGAATTCAACTTGCTTTATGATAGAGGTACTATTTTTGGATTGAAAACAGGTGGCAATGTTGAAGCAATTTTAATGAGCCTCCCTCCCGAGGTAAATTGGAATTAATTAGTACTAATTATTGAAAGTATTTGACATTGAAAAAAAGTTAATTTTATCCTAATAAGTCCTTGCACCTTTGTTGAATTTATCGCAAAAAGAACTAAATAAAAATTATCATGTTTTCTATCTATATAGGGATATCTAAGTGAGCAAAAAAAAATCAAGAAGAGACTTTATTGTTATAGCTTCATATTCAATGGGTGCGGTTGGAGCTGGCGCTGCTATTTGGCCTATTATTAATCAAATGAACCCAGCTGCAGACACATTAGCAATGGCATCAACAGAAGTAAATATTGGTGCTTTAGAAATTGGTCAAGCTTTGACAGTAAAATGGAGAGGCAAGCCAGTTTTTATTAGAAGAAGAACTGAAAATGAAATAAATGATTCTAGGCAAGTTGATATAAATTCTCTAAGGGACCCACAAGCTGATGAGGAAAGGGTTCAAAAAGATGAATGGCTTATAGTTATGGGAGTTTGTACACATTTAGGTTGTGTTCCCCTAGGTCAGAAAACAGGTGATGGTAAAGGTGACTATGGTGGATGGTTTTGTCCTTGTCACGGTTCTCACTATGATATATCAGGTAGAATAAGAAAAGGACCTGCACCTGAAAATCTTGAAGTGCCCCCTTATAGTTTCATCTCCGATAATGTTATTAAAATAGGATAAATTAGGATAAATATGAAAAGTTCAATTCCAAATTCTCAATTCAAAAATCCAGTTATTAACTGGATTGACACAAGGCTACCTATATTTACTGCAATGAATGAAGCAGTTGGTACAGATCATCCAACTCCAAAAAATTTAAATTATTGGTGGAACTTTGGTTCTTTAGCGGGAGTAACTTTGGTTATAATGATTATTACTGGCATAGCTTTAGCAATGAATTACACAGCTCATGTTGATCATGCTTTTGATTCAGTTGAACGAATAATGAGAGATGTAAATGGTGGTTGGTTAATTAGATATATACACATGAACGGTGCTAGTTTCTTTTTTATTGTAGTTTACATACATATGGCTCGCAGTTTATATTATGGTTCATATAAAGCTCCTCGAGAATTACTTTGGATTTTAGGCGTTGTTATTTATCTTTTAATGATGGCAACTGCATTTTTAGGCTACACTCTTCCATGGGGTCAGATGAGTTTTTGGGGTGCTACTGTTATAACTAACTTTTTTAGTGTTATTCCATTTGTAGGTGAACCAATCGTTAATTGGTTATTAGGCGGTTATACAGTTGATAACCCTACACTAAATAGATTTTATGCTCTTCATTACTTATTACCATTTGTTATTGCTGGAGTAATCTTGTTGCATATTGTAGCTCTTCACAGATTTGGTTCTAATAATCCTCTTGGAATAGATATTAAAAGCGATAAGGATATGATCCCTTTTCACCCTTATTACACAATTAAAGATTTCTTTGGGCTATCTGTTTTCCTCGCAATTTTTTGTGTTTTTGTATTTTTCCTTCCAAACTTTTTAGGCCATCCAGATAATTATGTTCCTGCAGATCCTTTATCTACTCCTGCACACATTGTTCCTGAATGGTATCTATCGCCATTTTATGCAATTTTGAGAGCTGTTCCTGACAAATTATTAGGTGTATTGGCTATGTTTGGAGCTATTGGAATATTATTCATTTTACCATGGCTTGATAGATCTCCTGTTCGAAGTGCCCACTATAGGCCAATGTACAGGGTTTTTTATGTAATCTTTATTGTAAATATGCTTGCACTTGGGTATCTTGGAGTTCAAAATCCTGAAGGTATTTATATTATACTAGGAAGGACATGTACTGCTTGGTATTTTATTCATTTTCTAGTAATAATGCCGCTTTTAAATATTATAGAAACCCCAAAAGCTTTACCTAAGTCAGTAAGTGACCCGATTTTTTCAAGTGGATCATCTGGTTTGTCACCAGCGGCTTCAAGGAAATTAAAGTAATGAAAAGGCTTCTATTATTAAGTGTGTTTTTATTACCTTTCACAACATTTGCTGCTGGTCCAGAAGTTAAAGGAGTATCAAAAGACTGGGGTTTTTTAGGACCCTTTGGTAAATATGATAAGTCATCATTACAGCGTGGACTACAAGTATATACAGAAGTATGTTCATCATGCCACTCACTTAAATATATAGCATACAGAAATTTATCTGATCTAGGTTATAACAAAAACGAAATAAAGGCTTTTGCGTCCAGTTTTACAGTTGTTGATGGTCCCGATGATGATGGAGAAATGTTTGAAAGACCCGGAAGGCCAGCTGATTTTTTTGTAGCTCCATACGCGAATGATAATGCTGCAAGAGCTGCAAACGGAGGTGCTTATCCCCCTGATTTATCATTGATAACAAAGGCTCGAGGGGGTGGAGCTAATTATCTTTATTCGTTGCTTATAGGATATAAAGAACCGCCCGAAAGTATTGAAGTAAGAGAAGGTCTTCATTACAATAAATATTATAGTGGAAATTTAATTGCTATGCCACAGCCACTATATGAAGATGGTGTGGAGTATGCTGATGGAACAAATGCTTCTATTGAACAGATGGCAGCAGATGTGACCGAATTCCTTACCTGGGCAGCAGAACCTGAAATGGAGGCAAGAAAAAGAACAGGTATTGCAGCTATTTCTTTTCTTTTAATAATGGCAGTTTTATCTTATATAGCTAAGCTTCAAATTTGGTCAGATGTTAAGAAAAAGAAGGCTTAAACATTAAATCTAAAGTTAAATATATCTCCATCTTTAACCAGGTAATCTGAACCTTCAACCCTCATTTTGCCTGCCTCTTTGGCGCCATTTTCACCATTAAACTTAATATAATCATCATATGAAATAGTTTCAGCTCTAATAAATCCTTTTTCAAAATCCGTATGAATCTTACCAGCTGCCTGAGGAGCTTTAACACCATTTGATGCAGTCCAAGCATGTGCCTCCTTAGGCCCAACTGTAAAAAAAGATATAAGATTTAATAATTCATATCCTGACCGAATTAATCGATTAAGTGTTGGTTCATTTAAACCCATTGATTTAAGATAGTCTGTTCTATCATCTTCAGACAAAAGAGATAACTCTTGTTCAATTTGTGCACTAACAACTGTAAAACCAGAATGATTATCAATTGCTTTGCTACGAATTAATTCTGTAAACTTGTTGCCACTTTTTATTTCATTTTCTGATAAATTACAAACATATAGAATGGGTTTTGTAGTTATTAAATTAAATTCTTGTAAAATAGAAGATTCTTCGCTATCAAGTTCAATCAGTTCTCTAGCAGGTTTACCTTTACTCATTTCTGGGTGAATTTTTTCTACTAAAGATAATTTTAATTTTGCCTCTTTTTCATTTCCTCTTACTTTTTTTTCTAAATTAATTTTTTGTTTCTCTAAACTTTCAAGATCTGCAAGAAGTAACTCTGTTTCAATTATTTCTGAATCTCTCATTGGATCAATAGAGCCCTCTACATGTGTAATATTTTCATCTTCGAAGCATCTTAAAACATGTGCAATTGCATCAACTTCTCTTATATGTGCTAAAAATTGATTTCCTAAACCTTCACCTTTTGAGGCATCTTTGACTAAACCTGCGATATCGACAAATTCTAATTGTGTATATATAAGCTTAGCTGAATCTGCAATTTTTGCTAATTTATCTAATCTTAAATCTGGGACAGCCACTCTTCCAGTATTGGGTTCAATAGTACAAAATGGATAATTAGCTGCCTCTGCCTGACTATTTCTCATTAATGCGTTAAATAAAGTAGATTTACCAACATTTGGCATACCTATAATACCACAATTAAATCCCATTAAATTATCTCAATATTTTGTTTGTTACGTAAAAATGCTACTCTGTTCATAAATTCTATGCTATTATTTAAATGAAGAAGTTCTACTTCTGAAGCCATAATTGACAATAAATTATTTACCCAATCATCAATCTCATTTTTATAAAATGATGATAATACCCATTTAGATGGATCTATATTATTTGGTCTGCCAATACCAATTCTTACTCTTAAAAAATTTTCGCCAATATGTTTTGTTATATCTCTTATACCGTTGTGCCCTCCGTGCCCTCCTCCAAATTTTACTTTTATTTTACCCTTGTCTAAATCAATTTCGTCATGCCATACTATTACTGAAGAAGGTTTAATTGAAAAAAATTTAATTAGTGATGAAACACTACTCCCAGAGTTGTTCATAAAAGTTTGAGGTTTTAAAAAATAAATATTTCTATTTTTTTTAGATAATTTATAATAATTTCCATTAAATTTTTTTTTAAGGGCATCATTAATTTTATAAAATTTCAGAAGATGGTCGATAGCCATAAAACCTACATTATGGCGATCTAGCCTATGCTCAGAGCCAGGGTTGCCTAAACCAACATGTAAAAACATAATTAATTATTAACTTAGTTTTCAGTATTAGAATCTTTCTCTTCTTCACTAGTATCTGGCGTTTCTGATGTGCCATCATCTGTCTCTTCAGTAGCTTCTGTAGATACTTCGGCCATTTTTGTTGGAGCTGCTATCGTTGCAATTGTAAAATCTCTGTCTGTAATTGTTGGATTAACTCCATCAGGTAGGTTTACAGTACTAATTTTGATTGAGTCACCAACAACCAATCCCTCTAAATTAATTTCAATTTTTTCTGGTATTTTATCTGCAGGACACTCAAGATCAAGTTCAAAACGAACTGTGTTTAACACACCACCTGTTTTTAGACCAGGTGAAAGATCTTCATTAATAAATGACACAGGTACTGATACAGTTATTGTCGAACCTTTACCAATTCTCAGGAAATCAACATGTAATGGGTATTCTGAAACAGGATGAAATTGAATATCTCTTGTCAAAACTATATTTGATTTTCCATCAATGCTTAAGTCTAATAGTCTACTGAAGATACCTGACTGCGACATTAATTTTCTATATTCCCTCTCTTCTATATCTATAGAAATAGTCTCTTTTTTATCACCATAAATAATTGCAGGTATCCTACCAGCTCTTCTAGAAGCCCTTGCAAAACCTTTTCCAGTATTAGTTCTTAAATTTCCACTTAAAATTGTAGTTTCTGCCAAAGTTAACTCCTAAACTAAAAGTTATTTCTAAAAAATCCTTTATACATATTTCAAAAATAAATACCACAAAAAAATGACTATGGTTTTAATTTTCAGTATTAATCAAATAATGATGAGACAGATCTCTCCATATGAATTCTTTTAACCGCTTCACCAAGAAGAGGTGCTATAGATATATGTTTTAAATTTTTAGCAACCCTAAATGCTTCTGTTGCAGCTATGCTATCTGTTGTGACAAGTGAGTTTAATGGAGAAGATGCAACTCTTGCAACTGCTCCACCTGAGAGAACCCCATGAGTAACGTAAGCATCAACGGTAATTGCCCCAGATTTAATAAGAGTTTCAGCTGCATTACACAGAGTTCCACCAGAATCAACTATGTCATCAACTAATAGGCAATGACGATTTTTCACTTCACCAATAATATTCATTACTTCTGATTGTCCTGGTGCTTCTCTTCTTTTATCTATAATAGCTAAATCTGTATTTAATCTTTTGGCAATAGCTCTAGCTCGTAAGACACCACCAACATCAGGTGCAATTATACATAAATCTCTAGGATTATAATGTTGTAAAATATTTTCTATAAAAACAGGAACGGCAAATAAATTATCTGTTGGAATATCAAAAAAACCCTGTATTTGAGCTGCATGTAAATCTATTGTTAATACCCTGTCAGCTCCTGCAACGGTTATAAGGTTTGCTACTAGTTTAGCAGAAATAGGAGTTCTAGGTCCTGACTTTCTATCTTGTCTCGCATATCCAAAGTAAGGTATAACTGCTGTTATCCTCCTTGCTGAACCCCTTTTCAAAGCATCAATAGTCACCAGTAACTCCATAAGATGGTCATTTGCTGGATATGATGTTGACTGTACAACAAAGGCGTCTTCACCTCTTACATTTTCTTGAATTTCAACAAAAACCTCCATATCAGAAAACCTTCTTACGACTGCTTTAGTTAATGGTTGATTTAAATATGCTGAAATACCTTCTGCAAGAGGCTGATTTGAATTACAAGATACAACTTTCATTTGAGTCTCATTTATTTAA
>CACBIM010000040.1 GCA_902539295.1 uncultured SAR116 cluster alpha proteobacterium | reverse complement strand
TTTATTGTAGTTGCAACGGGTGGATCAAACAGAATCTTAGAGGGAATAAACATTTTTAATAAATATAAAAATATGAAAATGTTAATAACAGGTGTCGGAGAAGGAATAACTAAATCAGATATTGCTAAAGCTATATCAGCCAATAAAAAACAAAAAAACTTTTTAAACTGCTGTGTTGATTTAGGTAATTCTGCTTTAAATACTAAAGGAAATGCTAAAGAAGCATACTTATGGTTAACAAAAAATAATACTAAAAATAGTTTTTTAGTAACAGCAAATTATCATATGCCCAGACTGATTAATGAGTTTAAGAAAGTTGATCCAACATTAGTACTTAATATTATACCAGTTAAGCCAAAATTAGATCCTGTAAAAGATATTTTCATTCCAAGTAATTTTATTATAGTTTTCAAAGAATATTTAAAATTTTTAATTACAAAATTTCATATTGAACAATTAAATTCATAAATTAAAAATCTAAATTATTATAGTGAACTGGTGGACTTATTCCTTCAACTTCATCTGACAATAATTGCCTAAAAGATGGCCTTGATTTTATTTTGGCATACCACGCTCTTGCCTCTCCATAGTCAAACCAGTTTAAATCATTCATAAAATCTATAACGGAAAGCTGTGATGCTGCTGCAAGATCAGCTGCAGAAAATTCATTTCCTGCAACCCATTTTCTATTTTCGGTCAACCACTCTAAATATGGTAGATGGATTTTTAAATTTTGTAATGCTCCCCTAATAATTTCACTTGAAGGATTTTTTTCTCCAACAAAGCGTTTAATTATTCTATTGTTTAAAAGCGGGAAAGTTACATCATGGTAAAATTTCCTTTCAAACCAATCTATTAGCCTTCTTACTTCTGATTTTTCATAAACCTTTCCTGGTATCAGACTTAAATTATTTTCTAACTCTTCAAAGTATTCGATTATAACATTAGCGCCACAGAGTATTGTATTATCTTCATCAATAAGTGTTGGGACATCACCTGAAGGATTTAACTTCAAATACGTTTCATTCCTTTCCCAGGGAACCTCAAGCTTTGTCACAAAATCAATTTTTTTTTCACTTAAGTAAAGTCGAATAAGTCTTGATGACGGTGACAGTGGGTAATGATGTAATACTCTCATAATTTTACTTTTTCTAATTTTGTGGAATAATTTTCCATGGGTATTCACCCATTAAATCTATTATTTTTTTTTTAAAAAAAATTATGTGCAACCTCTTAGGATCTATATAACCTGGTAATATTAACTTATTTGAATCTATCTTTTGAAATCCAAATTTTGGATAGTAATCTTCTTCACCAGAGACAAAGCAAAAATTAAAATTTTTTAATTTTGCACACTTTAAAGAATAATTTATTAGTTTTGAACCTAATCCATATCCTTGTAAATCATTCCTTACAGCTAGAGGACCTAAAAGTAAACCATTCTGCAGACCAATTTTTATAAGCCAAAACCTTATACAAGCGTAAATATCATTTCCATCTTTTTTGATAACAAAACATAAGTCGCTTACTTTTTTTCCAGTTCTTAAATTATATACAGATCTTTTTTTTCTGTCTTTACCAAAAACATCATCATATAATTTATCGATAGCATCTTTGTTATTATTTTTTTCAGGAAAAATTTGAAAATTAGAATTTTTCATTTCACATATCTATTGGTTCTAAATTTTTAATACCAATAAATATATTATTATTTCAACTATTTTAAGAGAAAATTATTTATAGATGAGGCACAATCTCTACCTTCTTTTATTGCCCAAACAACTAATGATTGCCCCCTTCTTGCGTCACCTGCAGCAAATATCTTTCTGCTTGATGTCTCAAACAGACTTTCATTAGCCTCAATATTTCCTCTTTTATCAAGATTAAGATCAAGGCTTTCAACTATGCCATTATGACTTGTATGTAAAAAGCCCATAGCGAGTAGAACTAAGTCAGCTTCTAATTCGAATTCAGAATTTTTAATTTCATTCATTTTCAAAGAACCATTAGAACTTTTGGTCCATTCAATGCCTACACCCTTTAGACCTTTAACTCTACCTTCAGAGCCAATAAAAGATTTAGATAATACCGACCATTCTCTGTTGCACCCTTCTTCATGTGATGATGATGTTCTGAGTTTCATTGGCCAATTAGGCCATGTTAAAAGTTTATTTTCTTTTTTAGGTGGTTCAGAAAGCAACTCTAATTGTTTAACAGATTTAGCACCTTGACGATTAGAAGTTCCAACACAATCAGACCCGGTATCTCCTCCCCCAATTACTAAAACATTCTTACCTTTTGCTAAAATTTCTTCACTTTGCTTTATAATTTTACCTGCTACTCTATCATTCTGCTGCGATAGAAACTCCATTGCAAAGTGAATACCCTTTAGGTTTCTATTTTCAATATTTAAATCTCTTGGTATTTCAGCACCCGTACATATTGCAATCGCATCGTATTTATTTTTAAGTTGCTCGATTTGTTTGTTTTCATTAATAAATACATTAGCTTTAAATGTAACTCCCTCGTCTTCCATTTGCTTAATACGTTGGTCAATAAGTTTTTTTTCCATTTTAAAGTCAGGAATTCCTATTCTAAGCAAGCCACCAATCCTTTGACTTTTTTCATAAACAGTTACAATATGTCCAGCTCTGGCAAGTTGCTGAGCGCATGCTAAGCCAGATGGTCCAGAACCAATTACAGCAACTTTTTTGCCTGTCAATTTCTTTGGTTTTTGAGGAACAATCCAACCTTCCTTCCAACCCATATCTACTATTGAACATTCTATATTTTTTATTGTTACAGGATTATCAGTTAAATTTAATGTACAAGATGCCTCGCAAGGAGCGGGACAAATACGACCTGTGAATTCTGGGAAGTTATTAGTTGAATGAAGAATCTCTAAAGCTCTAAACCAGTCTTTTTTATAAACTAAGTCATTCCACTCTGGAATTAAGTTATTTACTGGGCAACCCTGATGACAATATGGTATTCCACAATCCATACATCGTGCGCCTTGGTCAGATATTTCATCTGGTGCTATGGGTTTAATAAACTCTCTATAATGTTTCAACCTAGAAGGAACTGACTCATACTCTCTCTCTTTCCTTGATATTTCTATAAAGCCTGTAGTTTTCCCCATTTTAAAATCCTGACACTTTTTTCAAAACTTTTTTTCTTTTATTATTTTGTTGATCTTTAAGAACTTTTTTAAAGTCGTTTGGAACGACTTTAATAAATTTCTCTAATGAACTAGACCAATTTTTTATTATCGATTTTCCAATAATACTATTGGTTTTTTTGACATGTTTACTAATTAAAATTTTTAACCTTTGCTCATCAAAATCCAGCATTTCATATTTCAACTGCTTTTCACTAATTTTTTGGTTTTCTTGATTGACAAGAATTTTTTCTAAAGAGACCATGCCCATATTACAATTATTTCTAAAACTATTATCTTTATCATAAATATAGGCAATTCCGCCTGACATTCCAGCAGCAAAGTTTCTTCCTGTATTCCCCAAAATTACAACTGATCCTCCAGTCATGTACTCACATCCATGATCACCACAACCTTCAACTACTGATGTTGCTCCAGAGTTTCTTACAGCAAATCTCTCTCCAGCTATGCCATTTATGAAACATTCTCCAGATATCGCACCGTATAAAACAGTGTTACCAACTATAATATTCTCACTTGCTATCAGAGAACTTTTTAGTGATGGGAAAATAGATATTGATCCACCAGATAATCCTTTGCCAACATAGTCATTGGCGTCTCCTTCAAGACTAAAATTAATTCCGTGAGCAAGCCAAGCACCAAAACTTTGACCTGCACTTCCTTTGAATTCAATATTTATAGTATTTTTGGGGAGACCTTTATGACCAAACTTTTTTGCTATTTTACCCGATAACATTGCTCCTACACTTCTATCTGTATTTAGTATATTAAGCTTAAGATTACTCTTTTCACATTTATCTATAGATGAGTTAGTCTCTGAAATAATTTTCTTATCCAATACTTTACTAATTTTATGTTTTTGCTTTTCCGAGTTAAAGATTGAATTTTTACTATTAACATTAATTTGGGTAATTATATTAGATAAATCTAAGTTATTTGCTTTCCAGTGTTTATTAGCTTCATCAAAATCTAAATAATCTCTTTGGCCTATCATATCATTAAAGTTTTTGAAGCCTAAATCAGCCATAATTTCTCTAACCTCAGATGCCAAAAATGTGAAAAAGTTTACTATATGCTCTGGCTTTCCAGTAAAATGCTTTCTTAATTCAGGGTCTTGGGTTGCAACTCCTACGGGGCAAGTATTAAGATGACACTTTCTCATCATTATACATCCTTCAGCAATAAGGGCGGATGTCGCAAATCCAAATTCATCTGCTCCCAAAAGAGCGCCTATAACTACGTCTCTACCTGTTCTCAACCCACCATCAACCTGAACAGCTATCCTTCCTCTTAAATCATTAACTAATAACGTTTGGTGAGTTTCTGCAAGACCCAATTCCCATGGCCCGCCAGCACTTAATACAGATGTAAGAGGGCTAGCTCCAGTTCCACCATCATGACCAGATATAGTAACGTGATCAGCAAAAGCTTTACTTACTCCCGCAGCTACAGTGCCAACACCAAATTCAGAAACTAATTTAACAGAAATTCTAGCCTTTGGGTTTACATTTTTAAGATCAAAAATAAGTTGAGCCAAATCTTCAATGGAATATATATCGTGATGTGGGGGGGGCGAAATTAAACCAACACCTGGTGTAGAGTGTCTTATACTTGCAATATATTTATCTACCTTATGGCCAGGAAGTTGTCCGCCTTCACCAGGCTTTGCCCCTTGGGCCATTTTGATTTGAATATCATCAGCATTTGACAAATATTCGGTTGTGACACCAAATCTCCCAGAAGCTACTTGTTTAATTTTTGATCTTAAAGAATCTCCACTGTCAAGTTTTTTATATCTTATAGGGTCTTCTCCCCCCTCTCCAGTATTTGAACGGCCTCCTAATCTGTTCATGGCAATTGCAAGCGTTGAATGAGCTTCTGCAGAAATTGAGCCCAAAGACATAGCACCCGTTGCAAAACGTTTGACTATAGCTTTTATTGGTTCAACTTGTTCTATACTAATAGGTTTATTGATTTTTTTAAAATTAAGTAATCCCCTTAAATTTTTAAGTTTTTTTGTCTGGTCATCAACAGAGCTTGTATACTTTTTAAATTTATTATAATTTTCACTTCTTACAGAATGTTGAAGTAAAGTAATAGTTTCTGGTTTCCAAACATGTTCCTCTCCATTGACCCTAAATGCTAAGTCACCACCGACGTCTAGTTCATTACTAAAATTAAGATTTGTATCAAAAGCTAGAGTGTGCCTTTCTTTAACTTCTCTCTCAATTTCATCTATAGTAATACCTTCAACTTTATTGGAGGTGCCAGTAAAATATTTTTCAATCACT
The DNA here is from genome assembly GCA_902539295.1 of uncultured SAR116 cluster alpha proteobacterium. Classification (GTDB taxonomy): domain Bacteria; phylum Pseudomonadota; class Alphaproteobacteria; order Puniceispirillales. The sequence goes on along the minus strand of CACBIM010000040.1, from coordinate 1,583 downwards.
TTATCTGAAAGGCCTACAGCATCAAAAATTTGAGCTCCACAATATGATTGAAAAGTTGAGATACCCATTTTTGAAAAAACTTTGAGCATACCCTTACATATTGATTTTATGTAATTTAAATGAGCTGTCTTTTCTGAAATGTTAATCTTATTTTCATGAATTATGTTTGAAATTGTCGCAAAACCTAAATATGGGTTAATTGCCTCAGCTCCGTAGCCACTTAATAAGCAAATATCGTGAACCTTCCTGGCTTCACCAGTCTCTACTACAATACTCACCAAAGTCCTGAGCCCTTTTTGTATTAAAAAATGATGAATTACACTTGTGGCAATTAAAGCTGGAACTCCGTATTTTGATTTATTAATTCCTCTATCTGATATTATTAAAATATTTGTATTTTTAACTTTGACTGCATTTTCAGCTTCTTTGCATATATTATTTATAGCAGTAACAAGGGAAATCTTTTTGTCAAAAGTAATATCCACTGTGTGAGAATTGAAATCATTTTCAATCTCTTCATTTATTGTTTTAAGAATTCCTAATTCATTATCAGTTAAAATTGGATGATCTATCTCCAAAAGTTTATTTGTATTTTGATTATTAAAATCAAAAATATTCGGCTTTGCACCCAAATATGTTTTGAGAGACATGACAACTTCTTCTCTTATTGGATCAATAGGAGGGTTAGTAACCTGCGCAAATTTCTGGAAAAAGTAATCATATAAAAGTCTAGATTTATCAGATAAGGCTGCAAGTGGAATGTCTCTACCCATTGATCCAACTGGATCCTGACCATCAACCATCATAGGCTGAAGAAAAAATTTAATATCTTCTTTAGAGTAACCGAAACATTTTTGTAGATTTAATAATTTTTCAAAATCATAAGATGATTTAGTTTTTGATCTCAGACTTGACAATCGAATTCGATACTGGTTAATCCACTTCTCATAAGGAAATTCTGAAGAGAGGCTCTCTTTTAATTCATCATCTGAAACTATTCTTTTTTCCTCAAGGTCAACAAGGAGCATTTTTCCAGGTTGAAGACGCCATTTTATTTTTATATCTTCTTCTTTTATCGAAGGGAGAACACCAACTTCAGAAGCCATCAGTATTGTATTATCCTCTGTAACTATATACCTTGCAGGCCTTAATCCATTTCTATCTAAGGTAGCAGCAATCTTTCTCCCATCAGAAAAAGCCATTGCTGCAGGTCCATCCCAAGGTTCCATCAAACCAGCAAAAAATTCATAAAAGCTTTTCCTATTTTTTTTCATTATTTTATTGTTATTCCACGCTTCTGGTATCATTAACATCATTGCATGTGGAAGAGAGTAACCTCCCATAAGAAGTAATTCTAATGCATTATCAAATGCGGATGAATCAGACGGATTTTTTTCTATAACTGGCCAAATTTTAGATATATCTTTACCTAGATATTTCGATTCTAATTTAGATTTTCTTGAGTTAATCCAGTTTTTGTTTCCTTGTACTGTATTTATTTCACCATTATGGCATAAATATCTAAATGGCTGGGCTAACTGCCATGATGGAAAAGTGTTAGTCGAAAATCTTTGGTGAAACAT
>CACBIM010000039.1 GCA_902539295.1 uncultured SAR116 cluster alpha proteobacterium | reverse complement strand
ATGTTGGAAGCTTGCCATGTATACCAGCAAGAAGAGACCTGCATACAGGAAGAATAAATTTTCTTCACAGAAGTTGGGGCCCATTAGAGCCTTTTGATGAATCATTTCCAGAAATAATGAAGAATAATGGAGTTTATTCTCATATAATTACAGATCACCATCATTATTTTGCTGATGGTGGAGCAACTTATCACCAAAGATATTCATCATGGGAATTAGTAAGAGGTCAAGCTATAGACCGATGGAAAGGTGAAGTTCAACCTGATATGGACTTCCTTAAAGAGAAATATCATAATGTTCAGCACCACAGAAAAAATTACATGATTAATCGTGAGTATATGAGAAAAGAAGAAGAATATTGTACTCCTCAAGTTTTCGCTCTTGCAGAACAGTTTCTAAGTAAAAATAAAGATATAGATAACTGGTTTCTGCAAATTGAATGCTTTGACCCTCATGAACCTTTTCATGCTCCCAAACGATTTAAAGAACTATTCCCAACAAATTATAATGGACCAATTTTAGATTGGCCTATTTATGACAGAGTTAAAGAAACTAGAGAAGAAATTTCAGAATTAAAGGCAAACTATGCCGCTCTTGTTACCATGGTTGATGAATATTTTGGAAAACTTTTAGATTATTTTGATCGTTATGATTTATGGAAAGATACAGCACTTATTCTAACTACTGACCATGGTTTTTTGTTAGGAGAGCATGATTGGTGGGCAAAAAATAGAATGCCAGTATATAATGAAATTGCTCATATACCTTTGATGATCTATCATCCAGATTTCAAAAATAAAGCAGGTGCAAGAATAAATTCTTTAACACAAACTATTGATATAATGCCTACATTTCTTGATTTTTTTGGTTTAGATATTCCAAGTGATGTATCTGGGAAGTCTCTTTTAAATGTTTTAGAAAAAGACAATGAAATCAGGAAGGCGCTAATATTTGGATATTTTGGCTCGGCCTGTAACATTACTGATGGTGAATATACTTATTTTAGATATCCTGAGAAAATGTCGGCTTCAGATCTTTACGAGTACACATTAATGCCAACTAGGATGACTTCACGTTTTTCAATTAAAGAACTGTCTGAAATGACACTCTCTAATCCTTTCAAGTTTTCGAAAGGTTTGAAGTTATTAAAATTAAAACCAAAGGTTTCCGATAAAAATGATCCTCTTGAGGTACAAGGAATGACATTTGAAGACACGAATTCCAAATTGTTTAATGTGCACTCTGACCCTAGACAAGAGTTGGAATTAGATGAACCAGAAACTATTAGGCAATTAGTTCATGAAATGATTGATCTTATGACTAAAGCCGACGCACCAAAAGAAATGTTTAAACGGCTAAATCTTAATAATTGATTAGAGTGAATTATGGTAAAAAAAAATAATGTTTTGATAATAATGGCTGATCAGTTGGCTGCTCAAGCTTTAAAACTATATGGCAATCCAGTATGTAAAACTCCTCATCTAGATGAATTAGCAAATTCAGGTATAGTCTTTGAAAATGCATATAGTAATAATCCAGTATGCGTTCCCAGCAGGGCATCAATGCTAAGTGGACTATTATGTCCAGAAATTGATGCCTTTGATAATGCAACTGAGCTTGCAAGTTCAGTACCTACAATGGCCCACTATATGAGAAGTTTAGGTTATTGGACTTTTTTATCAGGCAAAATGCATTTTATTGGTCCAGATCAATTACATGGATTTAATGAAAGACTGACAACTGATGTTTATCCAGCAAATTTTGACTGGATAGGGAATTGGACAGAGGGGCCATCTTATGTCCCTTCAGGAACAGCCTTAAATGGTATTGTAGAAGCAGGTCCCTGTACTCGCACCATGCAAGAAGACTATGATGATGAAGTCGAGTTTCAAAGCCTAAGAAAAATTTATGACCTTTCGAGATTTGAAAACCAAAATCCTTTTTTTGGAATAATATCATTTACCAGCCCGCATACACCATTTAACGTTTCTCAGAAGTATTGGGATTTATATGACGAAAAAGATATAAACTCTCCTGATGTTTCACCTATACCATTTGATGATTTAGATTATTTTTCAAAGTCACTTTTTTTTGCTCATGGTCGTCATCGTCACACGGTTACTGAAGAACATATCCGTAAAACACGCCATGCATATTATGGGATGATTTCTTATATTGATGATAAAATCGGAAAAATCATCAATCTTTTAGATGAAACAAACCAGCTACATAATACTGCAATATTTTTTGTATCAGATCATGGTGAAATGCTAGGAGAGCGTGGAATGTGGTTTAAGCAATGTTTTTGGGAATGGTCAGCACATGTTCCAATGATTGCAAAGATTCCCGGAGCTCCAAAAGGTCTGCGGTCATCAGTGATTACTTCCTTAGTAGATTTGTTGCCAACGATTTTGGAAATTGGGAATGATGAGAAACCTACTTCCTTTTCAGATGATTTATCGGGGAAAAGTCTTTTAAAATTTGCTTATAATAAAGGCGAAACAAAAAACAGCTTTGCAATTTCAGATTACTATCATATTGGACCATGTGTTCCTACCAGAATGATAAGACAAGATAACCTTAAACTTATTTATACGCATGGTCATCCAAGTCTTCTATATGATTTAGAAAATGATCCTCATGAACTCATAAATTTAGTTGATAATGATAATTTTAAGGATGATTTAAGTAATTTATTATCAATTTGTTTTCAAAATTGGGATCCTGAAAAAATAAATGATAAAATTCTTCAAAGTCAAAAAAGAAGGTTATTAATTAAATCAGTTCCTGGTGAAAAGCCAAATTGGGATTATATAGCTAGCATAGGTGATGATAAACGTTATGTAAGAAAAGACGGTGTAGATGCAACTAAAGGTAAGCTAAGAATTCCTCCTGTAGAAAGTATACCACCAGATATGCCAGCATTAAGCAAAGATGAAATAGACGCAATGATGAAAGGTAAAAAAACTTTCAAATTTAATGAAAAATAAAAACTTACATTTTAAATTAATCTATAAAAGTATCTCTGCGAAAGCCACTCCTTTCAATATGAATTGGTAAAACCTTTCCGTAAAGTTGTTTAGTTCTCACGGGTGAACCAACCATATTAGGCTCTTCAACATACGAAAAAATAGCAACATATCTTCTTATGGTTCCCTGGATAGGGCTTACTCTATGCAAAGAATATCTACCTTTAAATAATTGTAGGTCGCCAGGCTCCAAATTTAATGACACTACTTTATTTGATTTTCCTTCTAAAACTTTATTTACCTCCTCAAAGTTTTCACTTTCTTTACGGATATTTGGTGCATATTGAAAAACTCCTCCAGAAGGTGCATTCTGAATAGCTAAAGTAACAGTGAAATTATTTGTATCAAAATGCCATGGAAATCCATTACCTTCATTGGCTACATTAATAATTACGTCGGCTAATGGATCTGCATATTTATAAAATTTTGTTTCATTGATGCAATCTCTAATAAAATCCTCAAAAAATTTAAAATTATAAATAGATCTTAATGCTCCTTTTGACATGAAATTATCGGCAGGAATAAATGCATTTGAACGATCATAAAATTTTCTTCTGGGGTCATTTTTATCTAGAGTTGGGTCATCTTTAGTAAAATATGCATTAGTTTTATTATGTGAAAAATGCGCTTTATCAACCACACCTTCTGCTTCATTTGTAATTTCCTTTACTCCATATGGGGTTAGGAAAGATTTTATTATTACACACCCATCAAGGTTAAGTTGTGTACGTATTTTTTGAATCAAATCGTGCCGTTTATTATTATGTTTATTTATTGGATATTTTGAAAGATTTATTAATTTCGTAACATCCATTTTAACCGCCAACCATATAAGGCATTAAAACTACTTCATTTTCAGGTTTGATAGGCGTAAACCATGAGTTTCTATATATCATTCCGTCAATTGCAACGGAAACTCCTCTTGTGATCTGAGGCTTTAATTTTGGATATTTTAATGAAAGATTATCTAAAAGTTGCTTAAAATTCTGTGCTTCGACTTCAACAAATTCCTTATTATCAGTTGCTTTTTGTAAAGATCCCCAAATCCTTACTTTAACCATCTTTTAGTTCTTTTTTTAAAGATGATAACACCTTAGGTGGCGAAAGAGGAAGCTCTGAAAAACGAATATTAGTAGCCCGTGAAACTGCATTGTTAATAGCAGCTAATGGCGGAACGATTGATGTTTCGCCAACTCCACGTACTCCATATGGGTGACCTGGGTTAGGTATTTCTAATATAACGGGTTCTATCATTGGAAGGTCTGACGCTACAGGTATTCTATAATCTAGAAAACCAGCATTTTGAAGCCTACCATCTTTACCATATATATACTCTTCATTAAGAGCCCACCCAATTCCTTGAACAGCGCCACCTTGCATTTGACCCTCAACATATGAAGGATGAATAGCCTTTCCAGCGTCCTGAAAGACAGTATATCTTATAACCTTTGTTGATCCTGTCTCCTTATCAACTTCAACATCTGCTAAATGAACACCAAAACTTACACCAGCACCTTCAGCATTAACTTCATGGTGTCCTGCAATTGGACCTCCAGTTTGAGAGGACAAAGCAGCTATCTCTTCAATGCTCATTGGGTCAAATTGACCGGCATTTGGTCCTGCAGGAATAGCTGACCCATTTTCCCATCGAACAGCATCTTCATCAATTCCCCAAATAAGTGATGCTCTTTTACACATTTCTTTGATCGCTGCTCGTGCAGCTTTAATAGTAGCTAAACCTACTGCAAAAGTTACTCTACTACCATCAGTTACTTCATTGTGACCTAATGAATTTGTATCAGCAATAATTGTACGTACCTTATCATAAGAAATACCGAGTTCTTCTGCTGCCATTTGACTTATTGAAGCTCTAGAACCGCCAATATCAGGATTGCCTTCAGTAACACCAATAGTACCGTCAAAATTAACATTGAGTGTAACACATGTGTCGCCACCAAAATTAAACCAGAAACCACAAGAGAGGCCTCTTCCTTGGTTTTCTGCTAAAGGAGCTAAGTAATGAGGGTGTTTTTGTGCCGCTTCTAATGTAGCAATGAGACCGATATCATCAAAAGTTGGACCATAAGATGATTTAGTGCCCTTTTTAGCTGCGTTTTTAATTCTTATTTCAAGCGGATCTAAATTTAATTTTTGACAAAGTTCATCAACAACACTTTCTACAGCATAGATTGCTTGTGGTGCTCCAGGAGCTCTGTATGCTGCTTGTTTTGGTCTATTAGTAAGAACATTCCATCCTTTAGTTCTAACAGCCTTTAAATCATATGCTGCAAAAGCACTTTGAGCTCCCATTTCAACTGTTCCATTAGGAAATGCTCCTCCTTGGTACCTTAAATGAGCCTCGCCTGCAGTAATAATACCATCTTTAGTCATGCCGATTTTTACATCCATAGAAGAGGAAACAGTAGGGCCTGTAGCCTTAAAAACTTCATCCCTCGTCATTACGAGCTTCACCGGTTTACCACTTTTCAAAGATAAGGCTAGGGCGATTGGTTCAATAAAAATTGTTGTTTTCCCTCCAAAGCCACCACCTATTTCTGAAGGGGTAACTCTTAATTGTGAGGATTCCATACCCATTATGTCTGCACATAGGGCTCTAACATTGTAATGACCTTGAGTACAACACCATAGGTCAGCTTTACCATCTGGGGTCATAGATGCGAGACAGGCATGAGGTTCAATATATCCTTGATGAGCTGCTTCAGTTTTAAAGGTTCTTTCAACTATTAAATCTGCATTATTAAAACCATTATCTAAATCACCATGTCCAAACTCATAGTAGCTTGTTACATTTTCAGAAAAACCTTTAGGAACATTTTCTAAAACATATCCTTTATTAACAATTGGCGAATCTGTTTTCATTGCTTCATCTACATCTGTCACATGGGGTAAAATTTCATATTCTACATTGATAAGTTTAAGTGCGGATTTGGCAATTGTATTTGATAATGCTGCAACAGCAGCAACACAGTGACCATCATAGAGTGCTTTTTCGTGTGCAATGCAATTTACCAAAGTATCACTTGGCTTATTTTCAGAAAATTTACTAAAATCTTTTGAAGTAATGACTGCTTTTACGCCGTCTAACTTCTCTGCCTCTGATGTATCAATCGAAATAATTTTTGCGTGTGGATGTGGGGATCTTAAAATCTTAGCATAAAGCATATCAGGTACGTAAAGATCAGCTCCATATTGAGCTTTGCCTGTAACTTTCTCTATACCATCTGGTCTAGGTGGTCTGGTTCCAATTACTTTGAATTGTTTTTCATATGTATTATCTAGTGGAGACATCTTATTAACCCCTCATTTCTTTTGCTGCATCAAGTACAGCTTTAATAATTTTATCATATCCAGTACAACGACATAAATTACCTGCAAGCCAATATCTAACTTCACTTTCTGTTGGATCTGGGTTTTTCTCTAAAAGTGATTTTGCAGCCACAAGAATTCCAGGTGTGCAAACTCCACATTGAAGCGCGGCGTGGTCTAAAAATTTTTGTTGAAGAGGGTGTAATTTTTCTCCATTTGACATTCCTTCAATAGTACTAATTTCTGAATTATCTGCTTCAGCTCCTAAAACTAGACAGGAGCACACTAACTTTCCATCTAAGGTTATACTGCAAGCACCACAATCACCTGTCCCACAGCCTTCTTTTGTTCCTGTTAAGTGTAATTTATCTCTTAGAATATCAAGAAGTGTTTCTTCAGGATCACAGAGAAACTCTATATTATCACCATTAATTTTTGTTTTAATATGGACCTGCGACATTTTTAAACCCTGCTCTCTTATATGCTATTTTTGCTGCTCTAGATGCTAAAACCCCTGCAACTTCTGTTCTAAACTCTATAGTGCCTCTTTTGTCAGAAATTGGTTCGCAAATCTCCACACATTTCAAAGACATTTTTTTAAGTGAGCTTTCATCAAGTTTAGTTCCAACAATTTCTTTTGAAGCATCTCTAACTATTTTTACAGTGGGAGCAACAGCTCCAAGAACGACTTTCGCATTTTCGCAAATTCCTTCTTTAGACATCTGTATTGCAACAGATGCCGAGACTACTGCTATATCCATTTCTGTTCTAGGTGTAAATCTTAAGTATGCATCACTTGAAAACTCTGGCCTGTATGGAATGTCAACAGATACAATAAACTCTCCTTTTTGTAATGATGTTTTACCTGGCGCAATAGGTATGTCTTCAACATTACATGACCTTTCTCCTTGAGGGCCAATGATATTAACTTTAGCATTTACAGCTACTAAAGCTGGAACACTGTCGGCCGCAGGAGAGGCATTGCATAAATTACCCACCATTGTGCAACGGCCTTGAATTTGTGTAGAGCCGATTAAATCCAATGCTTCAACAACTCCTGGAAGCATTTTATTAATATTTTCATGATCTTTCACTTCAGAACCAGAAACAGCTGCGCCTATTCTGAAAAATCCATCAAGTTCGGTTATATTTCTAATTCCTGGAATTTTTTTTATATCAACAATTAAGTCAGGTTCAATCATTCCTGATTTCATTTGAACCAAAACATCTGTGCCTCCTGCAAGAACCCTAGAAACTCCTGTTTCTTTTA
>CACBIM010000038.1 GCA_902539295.1 uncultured SAR116 cluster alpha proteobacterium | reverse complement strand
CTTAAGTTTAAGACAATTAAAAACAATTTTAGTAGTATCTGAACAGAAAAGGTTAATAAAAGCCTCAGAACTTTTATCTCTTACACCCCCTGCAGTTACAATACAACTTAGACAGGCTGAGGAGGAAATAGGGTTAATTTTATTTGACAGAACACCAGAAGGTCTAAAATTAACTGATGCTGGAAATGAAGTAGTAAAATGTGCAACAAAAATTTTTGGTGAACTAAATGATTTAAGTAATAAATTAGAAGAGGTAAGCTTTGCTCAAAGAGGATCTGTTAAAGTTGGAATAGTCTCAACTGCAAAATATTTTGGTCATAATATTATAGCAAGTTTTATAGAAGAAAACCCCAATATCAAAACAACAATAAAAGTTGCATCTAGAGAAAAAATCCTCAATGAATTATCTTCTTTTGAACTTGATATTGCGATTACGGGAACAGTGCCACTCACTAGAGAATTAATTACTCAATCATTTGGTGATCATCCTATAATTTTTATTTCCTCACCAAAATCACCATTAGCAAATAAAATAAGAATTAAAAAAGTGGAATTGATTACTGAAAAAATTTTAACTAGAGAGAAAGATAGCGGAACATTTAACACGTTACAAAGCTTTTTAGATGATACTAAATTAGCTTATGAACCATCCATGACGGTTGTTGGATCGAATGAAACTATTAAACAGGCAGTTATTTCCAATCTTGGTATAGCAATGATTTCAGAACATTGTTGTTATAATGAACTAAAAAATAACTTATTGTGTAAATTAAATGTTGATGGTTTGCCAATTATAAAAAAATGGTATGCTACAAAGATAAAAACTCGACAGTTATCGTATGCAAGCAATTTACTTTATGATTACATTTTAAAGAAAGCTAATAAATTTTTGCCTAGAAATTAATTAATACTAATCATTTAATTTACATTTTATTTCTGTTACTTTCTTAAAGCCATCAAGTTTCAATAAATTAAATTTGAAATTACCTAACTGAATTATATGTATCTTTCTGCCAGGTATATATTTTTTAGAGGATTTTATACAAAAAAAATCGTCTGAAATGTTCTTTGTGTTTGTTTCTGACTTTCTCTCGAAATCAGTTGTAAAAATTTCTTTAGCAAAAGAAATGTTTATAAACAAAAAACACAATAAAAAAATTAAAGGCAATTTTTGAAATTTAATCATAAATAAACAAACGTCTTAAAAAATATAATATTATGTATTTTTAGTGTTTATTTTAATTTTAATTGGAGATGTATCTTTAGGAATAATTTTTTCAAGAAAAATAGATAACATTCCTTCAATTAATTCAGCGTTGTAAACTTTAACATTATTTTCAAGTCTAAAATTTTTTATAAATGGTCTTTGAGCAATACCTCTGTGCAAATATTCAGTCTCAGGAGACTTTAAAGGACTTCTTGCCTTAACAACTAAAAGCGTCCCTGATATTTCAACTGACAAGTTTTCTATTGAAAAACCTGCAACAGCAATTGTAATTTTATAATGATTTACTTTTAACTTTTCTAAATTATATGCTGGATAATTAGACTCTTTAATCTCAGATAATTTATTAATTTCATCAAATAAAGTATCAAAACCCACAAAGGATTTTACAAGTGATGAAGAGACAAAAGACATACACCACTAAAAGTAATAAATTATGTAAATATAATCAATAATTTTACAATTTTTCAACTATGAAAGTATTGGATTTGTATTTTCTTTATCTTTTTTTTCTTCAACTTTATTTAATAAGTATAAAGCTTCATCTTTAGATAATAAAATCTCAATTATACTTTTCTGCCTTTGAAGTTCCTCGATATTTTCTTCTTCAATTGTTGTTTTATAAATCTTATTTAAGTTATTAAACATTTTATCCTCCATTTATCAAAAAATTGACAAATATTAAAAAGCAAAATCTATACCATTTAAATTTTTTAGAATTTGGGCTATCATTATTAAATTAACTATAAATTAGGAATAAAATGACTGATGTATTTTTGGATATTGACGGACAACCAAATGAAAGTCTGTCGATTATTTCAGAGAGATTAGAAGCGAGATCCTTAAGTGGAAAATTTCAAGAATTTACAAAAAAATATTTTGACCTGATAAAAGTTGATAATCGAACAAACATTCTTGAGTTAGGTGGTGGAACAGGCATAATTGGAAGGAATTTTATAGAATATAAAAATTTTAGTGGCAAATATACTGTTTCAGACCTAAGTGCTGAATTATTAAAGTACGGTAAACAAAAAGCTAAAAGACAAAACTTAGATAAAGTTTTAAACTTTAAGCAAATTGACGCCATGGCAAATGAAATTTCTAATAAAAATTATTATGACATAGTAATTATGCACACACTAATTAGCCATGTTCCTGACCCAAAAATTGTACTTACTAATGCAATAAAACATATAAAGAAGAGTGGTAAAATTATAATTTTTGATGCTGATTATGAAACACTTTTAATGTCATCCGGGGACAAAAAATTAGATGATATTGTAAATAACGCAATTAAAAAAGGTTGCGTGGCTCAACCTAAAGTTATGAGAGAAATTCCAAAAATTGCTAAAGGTTTAGATTTGAATTTGATAAATTATCAAGCCAACCTTCTTTTTGAAGCGGGTGAAGCTGACTTTTTTTATGGAATGGGAAAAGCGTTATCAACAGCAGTTGTAAAGTCAAAACAGCTTGATGAAATAATTGCAAAAGAATGGATTTCAAAATTAGAGAAATCTATACAACGACAAACTTTCTTTGGAATGTGTCCATATATTACATATATATATGAAGTTTAAAATATTAAAATTTCTCATTTTAATGTTGTTTTTTTTACCGCAATACACATTATCTTATGACAAGTTAGAGTATATTTTATATTGCAATCAAGTTCCTGAAGGAAGTCCTTTCGGTTTAGTCTTTAAAGATAATGAAGTTGCACAGATTGGTATTGAAAATTTTGAAAAAATTTTAGACTACAAGGAGAACTTTCAAGAAAAAGGAAATTACTTTATTTGGTATAATGTTAAATTGAATACTAATACACTAAAACTTCATATTGGAAATCAAGAAGAGCACTTCGCTGAATGTAAATCCGTTGAAGGCAAATTAGAGCTTAATAAATTGTTAGAATTATTCCTAACCAACAAAAAAAATAAAAATACTATTTAGCAACTATTGTAACTTTCTTCTTCTCGTGGAACGGCCTTCAGTTCTAGGTTTAGAGAAGTTTTGTTTTCTTTCAAGTTTTTCATTTTTATTACAGATTTGCGAAGAAAATGCATTAGCCCAAATACCTAATTTTTCTTTAAAATCTGGCCAGTTTTCTATTTGTTCTTCATCCCTATACATAGCAAAAGGCCTTAAAGCACTCTCATAGAAGTCTACTTGGCTATGTGTGCGGTATTGTTTTGGTTCATATTTATTCCAATGAAGACATTGCTCTAATGGCCTTCTATACCTTTTGTTTTGAGTTTTTGCAGGATAACCAATTGGAATTGTTCCATAAGCCTTCATCCAATTAGGATAGCCTAATAATTTTGACAAATCACTATTAGTTTTTTCTTCCCCAGAACCTGAAAGCCATGCTGAAGTTAAGCCTTCAGCTGTTACACCAAGCTGAATATTTTGAATAGCCGCACCCAGAGAACATAAAAAAATTGCTTCATTATTATCATTGTACTCCTTTTCAAACATTTTAGTTGATGCATGAGGAAAACATACCTTCCATCTTGGGTCTCCAATTACAATAATAATAGCAACAGTGTTAGCCAGATAGTTTTTACTTACGGCTGGAAAGCCTTTTGCAAAGTCAACCAGTCTTTGTGCTTGATTAAGGAAAACTTTAGTAGTTTTGTTAATCATATTTTTCTCGTTAATTACAACAAAATCAAAGCACTGTGTATTCGCTCCTGATGGTGCCCATCTACCACAATCTACAATTCTTTTCAGAGATTCAATTGAAATTGTTTTACCTTTTTCAAACTTACGGACACTTCTTCTTTTTTTAATGACCTCAATAAAATTATTAATTTTTTTCATATTTATTACCTTGAAATAAAAAATTTAAAAAAAATCTTTAAGTGATTATTTAAGACTAATATAATTTTTTAAAAATAAAAAATTGTTTATTTATATTTTAGAGGGAATTTAATGAAGAATTTAGTATGGTTTTGTATTTATAGTTTTTTCTAACATACATATAGCTTTATCCTAGGATGGTGGTGGTCAACCTCCTCCACTATGATTTTATTAAATTGAAACAATTTTTATAGTTTAATTATATTTAATAAAATTATTTAGGTTTTATAATTTCTCTTATGTAAATATTACATATGAGAAATTCTAGAAATATTATTTTATTAATTATAATTTTAAAGATAAATGATTATAGCTAGTCACAGATTTAAAAGGGTCTATCCTCCCATTTTTCCTCTCTAGAAAAATAATCTGTGATTAGCCCCATAAAATTTTTTTTGAAATTTATTATTATGATATTAGACAATATATTTGTTAAAATTTTTTTTTAACATTAATACATTCTTCTCTTTTCATTATTAATTTAAATTATAGACATTTAAATATTAAATTAAATCATTTGTTTTTGTTAACTGTTTTATTTATTTATTATTTATTAGTATATTTCCTTAATCTTTTTTTTTGGAATTATTCCTATAGAACATTTTATATATTTAATGCATCACTTTTAACATTATTATACTTTGAAATATCTATAATATTAGAAAAGAATTTTTTTCGCCATGCATTAGGAAGTTCTTTACCATATCTTATCATTCTTTTGATTAGTATAACTGTAATGATGAATGCAGCCTATTTTAATTTATTAATAATATATAATATTTTTAGATAAATTTTAAAATGTTAAGAAAAGACACCCTAATGCAATAAGGTGTCTTTCTTGGTTTGAAAACAGTCATTCACAACCAATTATTTATACGACAAAAGTTTAAATCATTTTATTCAATTCTAATATTTGCTATAAATAAAATTCACTACTTAAAATAATTTCATTCTAAAGGAATTAACTTCTGTGCTCCAATACAAACATATGTACTATTGATAAAATTATTTGACATTCCAGTATTTATAGTAGTTTCATATTTTTGAATAAAATATTCTTTGTTATTATAAATAATTAACCAAAACAGTTGACCCAATTCAGGGTTAGGATACTCCATAATTTTACCAAAATTTAAAACGTTCATACATTCATGAGGAGATATTTTTATACCATCTTCAGTTGGCCCTAATTTAATAGAATTACTATATGCATTAGACCAAAATCCAATTTTAAAAACAAAAAAAGCTATTATCAAACCAAATAGAAAAATCTTCATAAAGTTTACTTTGATAAATATTTTTTAATAATATAATTTAAGATTTTCCAACCATCTGTAATTACTACATAAATAAAAATGCAAATTATAAAAATTCCAGCAATGATTGCTATTAAGTCATACATATATATTAAATAGTCATTAATTACTGAGTAGTAAAATTATTTATATATTAGTTTACATTTGCGCTAAGAATTTTTTTTGGAAATATTATAATCTATAAAATACAGCACTAATAATTTATCGTGTAGTAGTAAACTATGTAGGACAAAATAGGAGATAGATTCAAATGTATAATTAACAGTGTAATCAATTTCAAAATATTCCTTTAACTTCCAAAAAATTGAATTCATAGATTGTACTTACTATTGCATAATTACGACATTAAAAATCTGAAACCATTTTAGTTTAATTTATAATTTTCCTTGTCGACAATTAAAAAGTTCTGCTATAGATTTAGCTCAATTGGAGGGATGGCAGAGCGGTAATGCAGCGGATTGCTAATCCGTCAACCCGTAAAGGGTTGCGAGGGTTCAAGTCCCTCTCCCTCCGCCATGAAAAAACTTTAGTTTCAGTGGGTTAACACCCTTTTGACAAAGAAAAATTTGTCACCTATTTTTTATAGAATTTTGCTAACCCTTGAATGGCAAAACGAATGTAATTGCTTTTAAAACAACGAAAGCAAATCCACCACTAACTTCTTTTAATTTTTCTTTAAAGGCAAGTAGCATTTAATTTTACTATATTATTATTAAATTAATGTAAAATGCGTTTAGAATTATTTTGTGTATAATTAAAATTAATATTTTCATTGTGTCTCAATGGAAGGAAATAGCTTTCTCTCTCCAAAGAGTTTGCAATATTTATACATTCTTTAAATGCAAAAAGCAGTCTAGATTTTGGTAAAAACATTTCTAGAAGTTTTTTCCCATTATAATCATTTCTACTTTGAATATTTGAAATAGCACAAAGCAGGTTAAATTCTTCTTCAGTTAGAAAAGCACAATTGCATTTAAAACTCATACATTTTGTTATATTATTATTAACTATAAGTTTCATTATTTTATTTAGTGAATAAGAAATATCGTCTATTTTAAACTTTGAGTATATTGCCAATAATTGTTTCAAAGGCAATAAATTAGATTTGGTAAACTTTAAACAAAGACGCATTCCCCATAGTAATAGATTTTCCGATATTTCTAAATTTTGTAATTTGATTACAGTTAAAGTATTTGCTTGTGACATAAATAGTATAGTTTTATCTAATTGTAAGTTTATAGTACTATTTTAGTACCATTATTTTATTTTGAGAATGAATAATTAATATAAAGAAATAAAAAATGTATATTGGGTTAAATTGATTTCAAATTGTACTTGAGCATATAGAAAAAAGATTTAAAGGTAAGTCGTTATAGTCGCAAGTGTTGCAGACAGACCATAATAACCTATTGAAATTAAGTAATTTTTCTACCCCTCCCTCCGCCAATTAAATAAACTGAAAATCAAAATTATACCTTTAGTGTTTTTAATCAATATCTTAACCTTAAATTTTTCTTTTATTTTATAAAAGCTTTTGATAATTTTAAAATATGAAAAGATATATTTTTTTTTTATTATCTTCAACTTTTCAATTAATGCTGAGACCTATAAATGTAGGCTTGAAAATAATCAAAATATAGTTTTTGATAGATCTGGTCATTCTCATTTTAAAAAATGTATAGGTAAAGTTTGTGACAAAAATATTTACCCAATTATTCATTTAGATGAAAGATTTTTAATTTTTGGAAATATTAATAATCAAAAAAGAATAAAGAATAATTATTTTCAAATATTTATAATCAATAAAGAGACTAATTCTTTTTTGGAAAAAAAATTAAAATTACAAAATAGTAAAAATATCAAAATTGATAATGAAATGATTGGAAATTGCTTCCTCATTGATTAAAATATATATTATGTTTGTTTAAGAGTTGCTTGATATGAAATGAACCATTTTTTATTTAATTTTTTTACTTGTTCAAAAAAAATTATAAATGCTATTAATTAGCAATTACTTTATTTTCTTATTTTGTTATTAATTTTTCAACACTTTGGCAATGTTTTCTGTTGACAAATATTAAATAGTTTTTGAGCCTCAAAGAGCTGATTGTTTGTCATTTTATTTTCAATCATTGTTAAATTTGAGAATGCTGCCTCAACACCTTTCTCTTTTGCAAAACTCCACCACATGTGAGCTTTGGGATAATTTTTACCAACACCATGACCAAAATAAAACATATTCCCAACATTAATTTGAGATGCTGGATGCCCACTGTAGGAGGCGTCAAGAAATAAGTTCATTGCTTTAGAGTAATTTTTTCTTATACCTTCACCTTTGTAATACATTAATCCAAGAGCGTATTTAGACAACATATGATCGTTGTCTGAAGCCAAAATAAACCACCCAAGAGCTTCATTAAAATCTTTCTCTACACCAATACCATTTTTATACATAAGTCCTAAATTATATTGTGCAGTTGGGTTGCCCTGTGCTGCTTCAAAACTAAGGTAGTATAATGCTCTTTCATAGTCCTCCATCTCAAGTGCAAACATCCCCTTTTCAAGTTCATTAGAAAAAGAAATTTGAAACTGAAAAATAAAACAAAAGATAAATAATTTTCTAATCATAAATTATTATTTTGGTATAAAATTTGTATGCATTTTA
>CACBIM010000037.1 GCA_902539295.1 uncultured SAR116 cluster alpha proteobacterium | reverse complement strand
TAATTCATCAAAAGATCTTCCTGATGGTCGAATAAGTTTATTGTCAGATAAAATTTTCATAATGTATAAATAAAATAAATAAAGTTTTTTTATTACTTTTATATTTAATGCATTATTGACCGAATATAAAGAGAAGTTATAATTTAAAGTATGTCAAATGATGACTTAGATAATAAAAAGAAAATTGTATTAAACCAGATAATAGATTCCTATTTAATTGATGGGGCACCTGTAGGTTCAAAAACACTTTCAAACAAATCAGAAGAGATGGCATCTTCATCTTCATTGAGAAATATTATGTCCCAACTAGAAGTTATGGGCTTAATTTATTCGCCTCATGTATCATCTGGAAGACTTCCTACTGAAAAAGGCCTTAGGTTATATGTTGATAACCTTTTAGCATTTCAAAATAGTTATAATGAAAATGACAATTTGGTCTTAAAAGATTTACACAATGCCGGTCAAAGAGGTCCAAAAGAATTACTATCTGAAGCAAGTGTTTCTTTGTCTGGAATGTCAAGTCATGCCGGAATAGTTGTAGTACCAAAAACAGAGAAGGATTTAAAGCATATAGAATTTGTCAGACTTTCTAGAGAAAAAGCATTAGTTGTTTTGATTGACAATAATGGATCAGTTGAGAATAGAATAATAACAATTGATGAAGGCACTCCAGACATGACTTTTGAAATGGCTGGTAATTATTTAAATTCAAAAATCAATGGGCAAAACATCGATGAATTAAGGACCAAAATTAATTCTGATATAAATAAAAGAAAAAATGAGATTGATGCACTTGCTGCAGGTTTAATCAATAAAGGCTTAGCAATATGGGCTAACGATCATTCAGATTCATCTTTGATAATTCATGGGCATGACAAACTTCTTGATGACGTTCAAGCAATAGAGGATCTTGAGAAAATTAAATCCTTATTTAGCACATTAGGCAACCAAGAATTAAGCATTAAATTGTTAGAAGATATTGCTAGTGCATCAGGTGTTAAAATTTTTATAGGCTCTGAAAATAAGCTCTTTGAGGGAACGGGTTGTTCTTTAATAATCGCACCTATTCAGACTTATGAACAAAAAGTATTCGGGGCTTTAGGCGTTATTGGGCCCAAAAGAATGAATTATTCAAAAATTATTTCTATGGTTGATTACACAAGTCAGATTGTATCTAAATTATTAAATGATGAGGAAATTTAGTTAATTTAGGTTGAGTTATTGAAATAAAAGTTTTAATTACCATAATATTTTGAGGTAAATTAGTTATGACAAAAAATAAAACTAAAAAACAAGATTCTTCAAATCTTTCAAATAATGGAAACGATAATATCGAAGATAACAAAGTCGAAGAAGTTGTGTCTGAAGATGATAATGATTTTAATTCTGATGAAGATTTAAAAAAAGAATTAGAACAAGCTATTGAAGATAAAAAAAGGGCACTAGCTGAAGCAGAAAACACACGTAGAAGGGGTATTAAGGATCTTGAACAATCAAGAAAGTACGGACATTTAGCTTTTGCAAGAGAAATGCTTTCTGTTGTTGATAGCCTTGAAAGCGCTGTTAACTCATCACCTCAAAATAAAGATGAATTAACAGATGAAATAAAAAATTTTATAGTTGGTGTAGAAATGACTTTAGAACAACTAAAGCAAGTATTCAATAACCATAATATTTCTAAGATTGATCCTCAAGGAGATAAATTTGATTATAATGTTCATCAAGCAATGTTTGAAAAAGAAACAGATGAAGTTGAACCTGGTTTAATAATTGAAGTTATGCAGCCAGGTTGGTCTTTACACGACCGTCTTTTAAGGCCTGCAATGGTTGGTGTGTCAAAGAAAAAAGCCAATAAAGATTAAATCTTGTATTCAATTTAACTCAATTATTAAAAATAATAATTACAAATACTTGTATATTTCAAGCACACTACCTATATGAATTAGGTTTTATAATTATTTAATTAATAAGAGGACTGTATAATGGGCAAGGTAATAGGTATAGACCTTGGAACAACAAATTCATGTTTTGCTGTAATGGATGGTAAAGATGCTAAGGTTATTGAAAATGCTGAAGGAGCCAGAACAACACCTTCAATGGTAGCTTTTACTGAAAATGGTGAAAGACTTGTAGGTCAATCTGCTAAAAGGCAAGCAGTTACAAATCCAGAAAATACTCTTTTTGCAATAAAAAGACTTATTGGTAGAAAAAAAGACGATGATGAAACTAATAAATTTTCTAACCTTGTTCCATATAAGATAAGTGCTCATGATAATGGTGATGCTTGGGTTGATAGTTTAGATGATAAAGGAAAACCTAAATCATACTCACCAAGTGAAGTTTCTAGTTTTATTTTAAGAAAGCTTAAAGAGGACGCGGAAGCATATTTAGGCGAAACAGTTGATAAAGCTGTTATAACTGTTCCAGCATATTTTAATGATGCTCAGCGTCAAGCAACGAAAGATGCAGGAAAAATTGCTGGTTTAGAAGTTCTCAGAATTATTAATGAGCCAACAGCAGCGGCTCTTTCTTATGGATTAGATAAAAAAGACAGTGGTATTGTTGCAGTTTATGATTTAGGTGGTGGTACATTTGACGTTTCGATTTTAGAAGTTGGCGATGGTGTATTTGAAGTTAAATCCACAAATGGTGACACATTTCTTGGAGGGGAAGATTTTGATCAAAGGATCATTGATTTTTTAGCTGATGAATTTAAAAAAGAAAATGGTATTGACCTTCGCAGTGATAAATTAGCCTTACAAAGACTTAAAGAAGGTGCTGAAAAAGCAAAGATTGAGTTATCCAGCTCTGTTCAAACAGATATTAATTTACCATTCATAACTGCAGATCAATCTGGACCAAAACACTTAAACGTAAAATTGACAAGAGCCAAATATGAAGATCTTGTTGATGATTTAGTTAAGGGTTCTTTGGGGCCTTGTAAGTCTGCTTTAAAAGATGCAGGAATAAAAGCTTCTGATATCAAAGAAGTAATTTTGGTGGGTGGTATGACCAGGATGCCCAAAATAATTGAAACAGTATCAAAATTTTTTGGAACAGAGCCTCATAGAGGGGTCAATCCAGATGAAGTTGTTGCATCTGGAGCTGCAATACAAGCGGGAGTTTTAACAGGTGATGTCAAAGATGTCCTTCTTCTTGACGTTACTCCACTGTCTCTGGGTATTGAAACATTAGGCGGTGTGTTTACTCGACTAATCGATAGAAACACAACTATTCCTTCAAAGAAGAGTCAGGTTTTTTCAACTGCCGAAGATAATCAATCTGCTGTTACAATTTCAGTTTTTCAAGGTGAAAGAGAAATGGCGCAGGATAACAAACCATTAGGCCAGTTTAATTTGGAAGGTATAGCTCCTGCTAGAAGAGGGATACCTCAAATTGAAGTAACTTTTGATATTGATGCTAATGGCATTGTAAATGTTTCTGCAAAAGACAAAGCTACTGGAAAAGAACAAAAAATTACAATTCAGGCATCTGGTGGACTAGATGATAAAGAAATAGAGAAGATGGTTCAAGATGCTGAAGAAAACGCTGAATCTGATAAGAAAAAAAGAGATGATGTCGAAGCTCGAAATCAAGCAGAAGCTTTGGTTAATGGCGCTGAAAAAGCATTAGAAGATGCTGGCGACAAAGCTGATGATAATTTGAAGAAACCAGTTCAGGATGCATTATCTGATCTTAAAAAGTCTCTTGAAGGTGATGATATTGAGGATATTAAGCAAAAATCAGCATCTTTAAGTCAAGTAATGATGAAATTGGGTGAGGCTGCTTACAAAGATTTGCCTGATGATAACAATCAAGAAGCTAGTGAAGATAGTTCAAAAACAGATGACACAGATGTTGTAGACGCTGACTTTGAAGAAGTTGATAATGAGAAAAAAGATAAGTAAGCTCTAAAAAAATTAAATTCGGGATTTAATATGTCAAAACGAGACTATTACGAAGTTTTGGGTGTTAGCCGTAATGCTGATGCAAGTTCAATTAAATCAGCTTACCGTAAGTTAGCTATGAAACACCATCCTGACAAAAATCCTGGCGACAAAAAATCTGAGGCTCTATTTAAAGAAGCAACTGAAGCTTATGAGATTTTGAAAGATGATGAAAAAAGAGCTGCATATGACCAATTTGGACACTCTGCTTTTGAAGGTGGAGGCAGTTCACAAGGCCAAGGTGGTTTTGGTGGTTTTTCAGGTAATTTTTCTGATATCTTTGATGAATTTTTTGGCGATGTTATGGGAGGTGGCTCTCAAAGAAAACAAAGCAGAGGAGCAGATTTAAGATATGATTTAGATGTTAGTCTGGAGGAAGCATTTTCTGGCACGCAAAAAGAAATCCCCGTAACTACTGCTAGTAAATGTGATAGTTGCCAAGGTTCCGGTTCTTCAAAAGGTGGAAGAGTAAATAACTGTTCGACCTGTGGTGGTAGAGGTAGGGTTCGAGTTCAACAAGGATTTTTTGCTGTTGAAAGAGAATGCAGTTCATGTAATGGAGAGGGTCAAATTATTTCAGACCCATGTAAAAGTTGTCGTGGAACTGGTGTTTTAAACAAAACAAAAAAATTGTCTGTAAATGTTCCACCAGGTGTTGATAACGGAACTAGAATAAGACTTTCAGGAGAAGGCGAAGCAGGACAACGTGGTTCTGGTTCTGGTGATTTATATATATTTGTACAAGTAAGATTGCATAATATTTTCACTAGGGAAGGTAAAGACATCTATTGCCAAGTGCCAATTGATATGGCAAGCGCAGCTTTAGGTGGAAATTTTGAAGTTCCAACAATTGACGGTGGAAAGTTAAAAATTAATTATGATGCTGGAACTCAGTCTGGAAAAAGATTTAGGCTTAGGGGTAAGGGAATGCCTGGATTAAGGGGTACATCTAGGGGTGACGCATATGTTGAAACACTTGTTGAAACACCTGTAAATTTAACTAAAAGGCAAAAAGAGCTTTTAAAAGAATTTTCAGCTGATGGAAATTCAAGAGGTCCCCAAACAGATAGCTTTTCTGAAAAATTAAAAAGATTCTGGAATGGCAATTAATAAACATCTTACCTTTTTTCAACTTTTCATTATAGTAATAATTTATGTCTAAAAAAACTGTAAAAATATCCATCGCAGGTTCTGCTGGCAGAATGGGCAAAATGCTCGTCAATGTTGTAGATCAGTATGTTGAATGTGAATTAGTTGCTGCAACTTGCCACCCTTCGGAAGTAGACGTTATTGGTAAAGATGCTGGTTTGGTTTCAGGAATAAATAAAAACCATATCTTTATCTCTGATAATCCAAAAGAACTGCTTAAGGGTGAAGTTATTATTGATTTTACAACCCCAGAATCAACAGTTCATAACTCTAATTTAGCTGCAGAAAATAAAATTGGGTTGGTTATTGGAACAACAGGTTTAAGCAAAGAGCAGGAAATTATAATTGAAAAAAATTCTCAATTATCACCAATTATTTACTCATCCAATATGAGTGTTGGTGTGAATTTGCTTTTTTCTCTAATCGATAAAGCTGTAAGATCAATCGACAACAATTGGGATATAGAAGTGTTGGAAATGCATCACAGGCATAAAGTTGATGCACCATCAGGAACGGCTTTAAGTATGGGGAAGGTTGCTGCAGCTTCAAGGGAGTATCAATTCGAAAAGATTAAAAAGCTTTCTAGAGAGGGTAAAGTTGGCCAAAGATCAAATGAAGAAATTGGCTTTGCCACTTTGAGAGGTGGATCAGTTGTAGGAGATCATACTATGATACTTGCACATGAGGATGAAAGAATAGAATTAACACATAAAGCAACAAATAGAAAAATTTATGCGAATGGAGCAGTAAAAGCAGCAATCTGGTGTTCAGATAAACAAAAGGGTTTATTTAGTATGAAACAAGTACTTGGATTATGATTTATATTGTTTAATCTTTCTCAGGTTTACTTCTAATAAACATTTTTTTATTGATAGAGATCCATTATAGTCTCTTTTTCGCATATCGTAAAAAATTAACTTATTTGAATTCTCATTAAAAAACAAATCTAAAACACATTTATCAAAACGGTATTGATATGTTAGTATTTTTCCATGTTCTCTTGAATAGTCACTTTCACCAAAGAATAACTTCATATTAGTTAAATTTAAAGAACCTATAGTTTCAGCTGTTATAAGTTCAATAACTTCGAATGTTTTTTTAGTAAAAACTGAGCTCCTATATATACTACTTTTTTCCTTTAATGATAAATTGTAACGAACCTCATCAATATCAAAATTAACCTTATACATAGGTTTGATAAATATCTTTGACTTATTAATTTTGTTTTTAATTTCAGCTAATTTTGAGTTCAAAGAATATTTACTATTAAGCTTTTGTTTTAAGCTAGACATATTGATGTAAGGCTTAAAAACATTTCTAAGTTCTTCGTTTCTATTTGATATAGAGTTTTTGGGTTTAACATTTATCATTTTAGTGGCTAATTGGTTTTCTTGATTTTTAGGAGGTAAATTACTCTGATTATATAAATTAATTTGTTCTAATTCTTGACAACTAGATATAAATAAAAGAACAGTTGATAAAAAAAATAAATTTGTTATTTGTAATTTCAAAGTAAAAACCTAAAATTTATATTTTTAAACATAAAATTTCAAAATTATAAAGGGAAAAAAGTGTCAATAAACTCTATAGATGTAACAGCAATCGGAAATGCTATCGTTGACGTGCTTGCTCAGTGCGACGACGAATTTCTCAACAAGAACAATATTATAAAGTCTTCTATGAACTTAATTGATGAAGAACGCTCAAAATTTCTTTTTGATAATATTAATTCGCCTAAGGTCATTTCTGGAGGCTCTGCTGCCAACACAGCTGTTGGGCTTGCATCTTTAGGATCAACTGCAGCTTTTATTGGAAAAGTAAAGAATGATGAATTAGGTAACACATTTAAGAGAGATATAGAAGAAGTTGGGGTTTCGTATGATACTCCATTAAATGAAAATGGTCCCAGGACAGCATCATCTACAATCTTAATAACACCAGATGCTGAAAGATCTATGAATACTTTTCTTGGAGCATGTGTAAACCTTGATGCCCAAGACATTGATGAAAATTTAATAAAAAAAAGCAAATTGGTTTACCTTGAAGGCTATTTATTTGACCCACCTCAAGCAAAAGAAGCTTTTAGAAAGGCTGCTAAAGTTGCGAAGTACGAAAATAATTTAGTAGCAATAACTCTGTCTGACAGTTTTTGCGTTGAGCGTCATAGAGATGACTTTATAACATTTATTAAAAACTTTGCAGATATTTTATTTTGTAATGAAGATGAAATTAAAAGTCTATATGAATGCGATTTAGAGAGCGCAAAACAGAAAGTTGAAGAAATGGGAAAAGAAACTGTTATTACATTGGGATCAAATGGATCAACAGTATTCAGAAATAATGAATGGACTAATATTGAAGCTTATAAACCAAAAGCTGTTATTGACACGACAGGTGCAGGTGACCTTTTTGCTGCAGGGTATCTTCATGGAATATGTTTAAATTTAGATGCAGAGAATTGTAGTAAAATTGGTTCAATTGTGGCTAGTGAGATAATATCCCATGTTGGCCCGAGACCAACACAAAGTTTAAAAAATTTGATTAAAGATATTTAGTCATTAAAGAGCATCATAAGCGCTGAAGATTGCTGCATTAGTTATTTCGTTGACGCTTGCTCCCATTTGAACTATTTGAATTGGAAACTCACTGCCAAGTAAAATAGGTCCAATTACAGATCCACCACCAAGGTTTTGAAGCAACTTAAAAGATATGTTTGCTGAGTGAAGTCCGGGCATGACCAAAATATTTGCTTCGTCAGTCAGTTTGCAAAAAGGATAGTTTTTTTTCATTAGCTGAAAGTTGAGAGCAATCTCTACAGACATTTCTCCATCAAATTCAAAGTTGACAGATCTATTTTCAAGAACTCTTACAGCTTCTCGGGCTGATGATGTTGAAGGAAGGGATGGACTACCAAAATTTGCAAAACTAGCAAATGCAACACGAGGTTTATAGCCCAGTTGAGAAACTGAAAAAGCCATTTGCTCAGCTATGTCCGCTAGCTCTTCAGGTTTGGGTCTTTCAATAATATTTGTATCACCAATAAAAACTGTTTTATCACGACTTACAACCATACACATACCAATAATATTTTTATTATCTTTAGAAGAAATCACTCTAGTTATATGATTTAGAGTATCATTAAATGACCTTGTTAATCCGCTTA
>CACBIM010000036.1 GCA_902539295.1 uncultured SAR116 cluster alpha proteobacterium | reverse complement strand
TCCAAGTGATAAATTGATAATCCAGAAGCATAAAGGCCTGCTGAGAAAAAGAGCGCGTGGCCAAGACTTAAAAGGCCTGTATAACCAAATAAAACATTATAGCCAATTCCATAAGCAGCTAAGACTAATATTCTAGCAAAATTACCTTGATGATAGTCTGAAAAAACCCCAAGAAGTTCAAGAAATAGCAGTATAGCTAATGCTCCAAAATGAAGAATTAAATCTTTTCTCATACTTTAGCAGTTCCAAATAATCCGTTAGGCCTTATTAATAAAACAAATACAACTAATAAAGTTGCTAATATTTTTGCCAAAGTTGGCGAGAAAAAAACTGAAATTATACCATCACTCATGCCTATAAGAACAGCAGCGGCAACTGTACCTCGCAGACTACCCAAACCTCCAATAATAACGACAATAAAAGCTAATAGCAATGGTTCACTCCCCATTAAGTAATGTGCTTGCTGAATTGGAACTATTAATACTGCACCAACGGCTGCAATAGCAGCCCCTGCGCCAAAAACAAGGCTGTATACAGTTGAAATAGGTATGCCAAATGCTTGAGCTGTTTCACTATCTAATTGAGTTGCCCTTAAAAGAAGTCCAAATTTAGTCTTAGTCATTACAAGCCATACTGATAGTAAAAGGATTATAGAAGCTAAGATTACAAAAAATTTATATGCTGAAAATCCAAACCAATATAAATCTAATCTAATATTAAATGGTTGCTCAACTGGTCTTGCATCTGGACCAAATGTCATTAGTGCAGCCTGTTGAATAATATATAAGATACCTATTGTAGCTATTATCGTTGCTTCAGGATCATATTTCAGATGCTTTAGAATTAGCCAATCCGAAAACATTGCAATTATTCCTGCGATTATTGGTGCTACCAATAAAGCTAGTAAAAATCCTAATGCAGGATTACCTAAAACAAAGCTTGATACCCACCAAGCTAATATAGCTCCAAGCATGAAAAATTCACCATGCGCTACATTAACTATCCTCATTACTCCAAATACTAGACTCAATCCTAGAGCAATGAGAGATAGTACAGCTGCATGGACTAGGCCCTCTAAAGAAGCAAAAAGTAAATAAGGGCCCAGATCCATAGAAGTATTAGATTATAAAACTAAAATGATTGTTTTGTATAATCAACTTCATCAGGATAAAATGTATCCTCAATGGATGTTGTGTGAGCTAAAACCAACTTTCCATTGGTCATCTTTGTAATATATTGGTGCCCAAATGTCTGATGAGTTTTACCATTAAAGATTTTGGCTCCTTGAGGATGGGCCTGAGACAATGGCATATTAGACATACTTTCAACAGCTTCAATTAATTTAGCTCTATCTTTAACTCCTGCGTATCCTGATTCTTCCATTCCTTTTTTAATAATATGTAAAGTTTCCCAACAACCAAACATATGTGCATAAGTAGATACATCTTTAGGGTCTGAAACAGAAGCACCATTTGCATCAACTCCAACAGCATTTCTGTAAAACTTGTCATGTTCAGTCTGATCGGCTTGAGCATATCTAGGATTTCCCTCCCAGAAATAACTACCATCTAAGAATTCCAATCCTGGTGTATTCAAGTCAACAGCTTCTAGGCTATCAATAAAACCAAAAAGTTTTGGACTTTTTGAACCATAAAACTCACCTAGCTCTTTAACAAAAGTTAATACAGCAGGCCCCACCATTACGTGATATATGACTTCTGTATCTCTTGGAATTTTTGGAAAATATTTAGAAAAACTAGATTCAGTTGGAGGGATTGGAACTTTTCCAACAATTTCACCACCTTGTGCTTCAAATGCAGCTGAAAAATAATCTCTATGATCATGACCAAAAGCAAAATCTGGATATATCATAGTAACTTTCTTGCCTACATTCTCCTTAACAAATGGAGCCATTGCTTGGACCTGACTTTTCACATCGGTGATACCTGGCTGCAGAGTATATCTATTCAGCATTCCTGAGGCTACATGGTGACCCTCTGAAACAACAAAGTAGGGAAGTTTTAATTCGCCAGCTCTTGGAGCAGAGCCAATTACAACATGTGAAAAAAGAGTTCCAAACGCAACATCACAATTATGTTGGTTAGCAAATTTTTCTAGTGCTTCGGCACCCCTTTTTGGATCGGTGCCATCATCTTCCGCCACTATTTCTATTGGGCGTCCATTAACACCGCCTGCATCATTTAAAACTTTTACTGCTGCTTGTGTAGTTCTATCATACCATCTCCCATATGCTGCTCCAATTCCAGTTCTGTGAACTTGGAATCCAATCTTGATTGGAGATGAACTAGCAGCTTGACTATATCTTACAAAACCAGGCATAGCCGCAATGCTTCCTGCAGCTGCAACTCCCTTCATTAATTTCCTTCTAGTAATATTATTTTTAAAATTTTTTTTCATAACTAGCCCCCCAATAAATTAAAATATAAAATTATTCTTAAGACTGATATATAAAGAGATTAATGTCTAGTAAATTAATAAAAATTAACCTACAGTTGGTGTTGAAAGTATCCATAGACCAAGAAAAGTATATGCAACCATAAAAATGCTTATAGGAAGCTGGCTTATTAATACTGAAGATTTTGTTTTTAAATAATTTTCAGAAATTGAGTGTGCAAGTAAAACTGCTATTACATGGCCAATAACAATTGCTGAGGCTTGAATAAACCAAATTAATTTTACAGTTTCAATTGTATTAAAAAAACTTGTAGTGACATTAAACTCTTCAATATTGAATAAATCCACCCCTAAATCTAAAGGGTCTGATAATACTTTATAGAAGTATTGAATATCTACTAAAAATGAAGTTAGATAATGAGCTATATGATAAGCTAGCGCTATTGGCAAAAGAGCAATTGAATTAATACCAATGATATCTCTAAAAATTATTTTTTCTTTAATGAAGGCATGGCCAAGATATATTGTTAAATTAAATATAATAAATAACATTATCGCGAAAAATATTAATCCAAGAGAATTCTCTGTTATTACTGAGGATCTTCCATAAAATTCTAATGGATTGACATTTATTATTTGAAACCAAAGAAAAGTTTCATTTAATCCATCAAATGATAAAGTAGCTAAGATTATTGATAAAAATAAAACTGATAAAGGTGGATAAAATTTATAATTTTTAAGCTGAGATCCAAAAAATCCTACAAATAATGTACCGTCTTTAAACCAAATTAATGAAAGTTTTGATAGAAGAGTGTAGAATGATGTAAAACACTCACCTTTTGTTAACCACTGAACACCAAAAAAACCCATAAAAAATAAATTTAATATAAAATATATAAGAACAACAAAAGCTAAAATATCAGGGTCATCTGGAGCTATATAAACTAACATAAATAGTGAAAACAAAAGAAAGCCAGCTGAGGAAAATACAAAAGAAAAATTATCATTAATTTTTACTTTAGGCTTGTTAAAAAATAATTTTCCTATCCCATACCACGGATTTAAAAATACCCATAAATTTCCAACTGTAATTTGTATCACTGGCATTAATAAAAACCAAACTGACCAAATAAAAAGAGTTAGAGGGTTTGCTAAAGGATCTCTAGAACCTGAAAAGCCAAGATATACTAGAGCCATAAAAAATAGAAAAGAAAATAAGCTTGTGATTATTTTAATTTTTTCAAAACTTCGGTGTGAAATTATACTGAAAAAATTAAAGTTCTTAATTTGATAGTAATTGAATAAAGAAGATATAAAAGAAGCAGGTGTTAGGTAGGCTATTAAAATTGTTAAAATTAAAACTGAAATTCCTGCAGGTATATAAAATTCGGTAGGTAGAAGTAAGATTAAAGCTCTTTCTGATACATGCGCAAAACAATTTGCAGGTAAAATAATAGAACTTATTAAAAATAATAAAAATCTAAATCTCATTCATTTTTCCAGATAATTCCATCTACAGCTATATTTTTTTCTGGAAAAACAAAAAGTGGATTAATTTCTATTTGTTGAACATTATTAGATTTATCTAATGCAAAGTCTGTAAGTTTTTTTAAATTTCCCAATAATAATGTTCTATTGATTTCTTTTTTTCCTCGATACCCTAGAAAAAGTTTATTAATCTTCAGTTTTCCTAAAGATTTATCTAATTCATCAATTGAAGCAGGGAGTAGAATTGTAACCGAGTCCTCAATAAGATTAGCAAGTACACCTCCACTTGCTAATGTCATTACATATCCAAATTGCAAATCATAAAAAATCCCGACTAAAAGCTCACCTAAAGGCTCGGGTTGCATCTCTTCAACAAGAAAGTTATTTGAAAAATTTTCTTTGCTTTGTTCTACTTGTTTTTTGATTTTTTCAAAAGAAGTTAATAACTCTTGGTAATTTTTGATATTTAAATCAATTGCCCCTATGTCAGTTTTGTGTTGAACTTCTCTACTAAGCATCTTTAAACAAACGGGAAAATTTAAAGAAAGCTCTTCAGTTTGTTCATAATGCTTAGTATAATTTTTTTCATTAAAAAAATTGGGAATAGCCAAACCAATTTTATTTAAAATTGATTTTGATTCCATCTCATTAAGCATAGAAGATTTTGTTCCCAAACTTTTAATAGATTTTTTTACTTTTACTTTACCTAATAAGAAATCCTGATGGCGTTGATAAAATTTATAGCTCATATTGATTGCATTCAAAGCTTCTTCCAATCCTTGCATTGGGGTTACACCCTGTGAGACAAAAAAGTTGCTTATATCAGGATCATTGTTTTCAGGTACTGTACTACAAATTATAGTGGGTAAATTTTTGAGTTTTGCTTCTTTTATAAATGCCTTCGCATCATATAAATAAAATTTATTGAGTTCATTAATATTTGGTGGCAAATAATCTTGAACTAAAATTGCAGCATCATAGTTGTCATGAAAAAAAGTATTAAAAACAGGACCAGTTTTTTCAGGCTGACCCCAAATTGGTGTAGTATAGTCTAAAGGATTTGAAACAGTTGCAGTTAAAGGAAGTAATTTTTCCAAAACGTTACTTACTTTATTTGAAGGTTGATTAAATTTTAAATCTATTTTTTCCGCATAATCGGCCAGCATAGTTGCACCACCTCCAGAGCAAGTGAAAGCAGCAACTTTTTTACCTGCGACAGAGCCAGATATACATAAAAACTTTAGTGTTTCCAAAAATTCATGAGGATTGGAAACTCTTATTATACCAAGATGATCAAAAAGCGAATTATATATCTCGTCACCACCAGATAGCGAACCAGTATGACTGCTTACAAGATTATTCCCAATTTCAGAGGAACCGGTCTTAATAGCAACTATGGGGACATTCCTTTCTAAAGCCTTAAGACAACCTTTTTGAAACTTCTCAATATCTTGCAAACCCTCAATGTGCAGTCCTATTGCTTTGACTTCTTCTTTTTGTGAAAAAAAATCGACATAATCTTCAATCGACAAAACTGATTGGTTGCCTGCTGATACCATATATGCAAATGGCATTGATCTTCTGCTTGTCGATAAATCATTTGAGAGCATCCCACTTTGAGTAATAATTGCGGCTCCAAAACCTGGAAACTCTCCTCCATGGTCAAAAGGCCAAAGGGCGATTTTGTTTACATAATTTATCATTCCATAACAATTTGGACCAATTAATGCGAAATCACCAACATTTTCTAAGAGACGTTTTTCTAATTCTACTCCTTCTTGGCCTACTTCTCTAAATCCCGCTGTATAGCATACACCTCCACCAGACTTCATCTTATTTAATTCTTTTACTACTTCAATTGCGGCTGATCTTGGAACAGCAATAAAAGATGCATCAGGGCCTTTTGGTAAATCTGAAACAGATGAAAAACACTTTATCCCATTAATACTTTCTCGTTTGGGGTTAACTGGCCAAATTTCACCCGTGAAACCCATTTTTTTGCATTGAGAAATTACAATTTCAGCATCGTTTCCACCGAAAACAGCTATATTTTTTGGGTTAAAAAGCCTATTTATATTATTAAGTTTGTTGCTATTCATGCACCAAGAGGTCTTAATATTGACCTTGTAATTATATGCCTTTGTATTTCAGAAGTTCCATCCCATATTCTTTCTAAACGAGAATCTCTCCATAACCTTTGTATCGGTAATTCTTCCATTAAACCCATACCACCATAAAGTTGAAGGGTATTGTCGGCGGCTCTGTTTAACATTTCTGAGCAATACACTTTTACCATAGCAGCATCAGCATCAGACATTTTACCCTCATTAGCTCTTCTCACTGCATCATTAACCATAAGATCTGCAGCTCTTAATTCAATAGCAATATCAGCTAATTTAAAACCTGTTGCTTGGAATTTCCCTATTGGTTGTCCAAACTGTTTTCTTGTTGAAGCCCAGTCTTTAGCAAGCTCAAATAAACGTTCAGCTTTTCCACAGCAGGATGCTCCAACCCAAATTCTACCCATGCCTAGCCACTTTCCAGATAACTCCAAACCTTTTCCTTCTTCACCTAGAATTTGATTAGGACCAAGTCTTACATCCGAAAAATTTAATCTGAAGGCGTGATAACCTCTGTAACTTACACATTTTGTTCCAATACCTATCTCAAATCCATTTTCACCAACATCTACTAAAAATGCAGTTATTCTTTTTCTTTTACCTCTTGGGGTTTCATCTTCTCCAGTTGAAGCAAATACAATAGCAAAATCAGGCATAACAGGCCCTGATATAAAATGCTTAGACCCATTCAAAATCCAATCATTGCCATCTTTTTTTGCATGAGTTTTCATTGACATAATATCAGAACCTGCTTCAGGTTCTGTTAAAGCAAATAACTCTCTTTTTTCACCAGTAACACAAGGATCTAGATATCTTTTTTTCTGTTCTTCATTACAAGCTAAAAGAATTTCAGTTGGTCTAGCAGCCCAAGCATGCAATGCATGACTTGTTTTTCCATATTCTCTTTCAATAAGAAGCATACTTTCATAGTCTAAACCACCTCCGCCTACCTCAATTGGTAGGTTCGCTGCAAATAAACCAAGGTCTTTAGATTTTTTTTCTATTTGTCTGCCAAGTTCTAGAGGCACTTCTCCATTTTTATCAACAGTTTCTTCGTGAGGGTATAATTCTTCTTCTACAAATCTTTTTACTGTGTTTTCGAGTAACTCTTTTTCGTGATTTTTGTTCATTAACATTTTTAATCCAAAAATAATTTAATTTAAAAACTCTGGCATTACTTCTTCAATAAAAAGATCGATCGATTTTTGTTGCTCTTCATGACCAAGGCCAAAAGTTGCATAATAAATAAATTCATCAACGCCAAGCTTTTCATAAAGTTTTAATTTTTTAATAATTTCATCAGGTGTTCCAAACATTAAATTTTCATTGAGCATTTCAGGTTTATATTGCTCTCTATTCTCAAGCTCATTTAATGGAATAATTTTTGTAAAACCATTCTCTACATCACCGAGGTTTTTAAAAAGATTTTCAAACTGCCCAAGAACTCTTGTAAGAGCTTTTACTGGAACTTCCCAATCATTTTTATTTTCATAAACAGCAGTATGCCTCATCATAGCAAAAATTGGTTTTGGTTTATTTGGAAATTTACCCATAGCCTCATCTAGTCTTGACTTGTAAAGTTCAGCTTCGGACATAGGTCTTGTCAGTGGCCATGACATTATATTGCATTCATTCTCAACTGCAAAATCATATGTTATGGGAGCTCTCGCAGCAACCCATATTGGTGGGTGAGGAGACTGAATGGGTTTTGGTACAGATGTTGATTTTGGAAAAGACCAAAATTGACCTTCATGCTCATAATCTCCTTGCCATAATGCTTTCACAGCAGGTAGAGACTCCTGCATATACCTCCATCCATCAGTTTGTTTCAAACCAGGAAACATTCTATCAAATTCTCTTTGGTAAGCTCCCGACCCAATGCCAAACTCTAGTCTTCCGTTGGATATTAAATCAGTCATCGCGGCTTCACCAGCTAGCCTAATAGGATGCCAGTAAGGTGCAGCAGCAACGGCTGTACCTAACCTAATTTTTTCTGTATGAGTGGCCCACCATGTAAGAAGTTGGAATGGATCTGGAGCAATGGTCATTTCCAATGCATGATGTTCAGCCGACCAAACAATATTAAATCCGCCTTTATCAGCTTTTTTTACCATTTCTAATGTATGAGAAGCTACTTCGTTCATATCTTCATTTGAAGATTGTCTTTCAAGATTAATTGCAAGCTGAAATTTCATAAATATTTCCTTAATATCTAATTATGTCTAGTTAAAACTATATCAATAAAAAATAAACATTTTTTTGTAATTTTTAATGTATTGTTTATATAATATGTAACCAATTTATAATTATTAAATTTTTTCATATGATATCCTATCCAATC
>CACBIM010000035.1 GCA_902539295.1 uncultured SAR116 cluster alpha proteobacterium | reverse complement strand
ATAAATTTTTCATGAATGACTATCAAAGAATAGATCAATGGCTTTGGCATGTACGAATTTTTAAAACTAGGCTATTATCATCAAAATCAATCATGTCAGGAAATATAGAAATCGATCAATCAAAGATAAAAAAAAATCATTTGCATGTAAGAGTTGGAAATAAGATTAAGATTATAAAAAATAATTTGTCACAAGAAGTTGAGATATTGCAACTTACAAAAAGAAGAATTAGCCCGAAAGAGGTTGACAAATTTTATATTATGCATAGTTGTTCAATTTCAACAACGTATATTAAAACTCAAAATGACATGTTAAAAAATAAAACGCAAAGAATTGGAAAACTGAATAAAAAAGAGAGAAGAGAAATAAATAAATTTAAAGAAAAAAATAATTTTGAATGAGGAATTATGTTTGAAATATTTAAGTCAACATTAAATAAAGTTAAGAATAATGAAGAGAAAATTGAAAAGGATGAAGTAAAAGCTCTATCTTCAATTGTTTCTCTACTAGTTGAAGCAGCTTCAATCGATGGTAAAATTGGAGATGATGAAAAAAATAAAATTTCAAGTATATTGATAAATCAACTTAAATTAGATCCAATTAAAGCAAAAGAAATTCTTGATGAAACAATTTCTCTGTCAGGTGATCAAATTGAAATTTGGTCTAAAACAAGTGATATTAGAAAGGAGTTGGATTATGATGAGAGGCTCAACATTCTTGAATTAATGTGGGAAATCGTTCTTGTGGATGATGTGTTAGATGTTTTTGAAGCTCAGCTTATGAGAAGAGTTTCCGGGTTACTCTATATTTCTGATGTTGATTCTGGTAATTCAAAAAAAAGAGCTCTTATGAAGCTAAAAGACAATAATTTATAGAGAAAAAAATGACATATATAGTAAACGATAAATGTATCAAATGCAAATATACAGATTGTGTTGAAGTTTGCCCTGTTGATTGTTTTTATGAAGGAGAAAATATGCTTGTAATACATCCTGATGAATGTATAGATTGCGGAGTTTGCGAACCAGAGTGCCCACCAGAAGCTATTTTGCCCGATTCTGAAGAGGGTGCTGAAAACTGGGTTAATTTTAATAGAAAATTTTCGGAATTATGGCCAAACATTACCCAAATGAAAGATGCCCTAGAAGATGCTGATAAATTTTCAAATATTGAAAATAAATATGATTTATTTTTCAGTGAAAAACCAGGTGAAGGGGATTAAAATAATTGCTGACAAAATAAAAATTTTTTGATATAATTCCATCCTCAATTAATTTTATAAATAAAGTGGTAATAATGACTTCTGAACAAAATAGTATAGAAATCAATCCTTTGTATGAAGAGGGTGATTTTGTAGTTTATCCAGCTCACGGTGTTGGATATGTAATTGGTATTGAAAAAGTTGAAATTAGCGGCAGCTTACTTGAACTCGTTAAAGTTAGATTTGACAGTGATAGAATGACTTTAAGAATACCTATTAATAAAGCAGTATCATCAGGCTTGAGAAAACTATCATCAAAAAAACAGATGGAAGCAGCTTTACTTACACTTAAGGGAAAGGCTAAAGTAAAAAAAGCAATGTGGTCGAGACGTGCACAAGAATACGAAACTAAAATTAATTCGGGTAATTTAATATGGGTTGCTGAAGTTGTAAGAGATCTTCACCGTGGAGAAAACCAAGCAGAGCAATCATATTCTGAAAGGCAGATGTACCAAGCAGCTTTAGAGAGACTAGCTGGAGAATTTGCTGCAATCGAAGACATTGACAAAGATAGTGCTACTTTAAAACTAGAAGGAATAATGGCGGCTGCTTAAAAAAAAACTATTTTATGATTAAGAAAATAGTATTCAATTCTACTGTTTTTAATCTTGTATTTTAAATTTATATAAATATATTTCTCCTTCATCGTTCTTAATGGAGAAAAGATTATGGATAATTTTGTTGATTACGACAAAAATTTTTTAAATTTTTCAATGAGACAATCACTTCTTTCAAAAGAAGATGAATTTCAATATATTAGAAATTGGCAGTTACATAAAGATCATAAATCACTTAATAAATTAGTATCATCTCATTTAAGGTTAGTAATTTCCATTGCTAACAAATTTAAAAATTATAGGATACCCATCAATGAGCTTGTTCAAGAGGGTAATATAGGGTTGATGCAAGCTGTAGAAAAATTTGACTTAAATAAAGATGTAAGATTTTCAACCTACTCTTCTTGGTGGATAAAAGCTGCTATGCAATCATTTATTTTGAAAAACTGGTCAATTGTAAGAATTGGAACAACCGCCGCTCAAAAGTCTCTGTTTTTCAAGCTAAAGTCAATTATGACAAAAATTGAAAAAGAAAATAATTCAACATTTAATGATTATCATCAGCAAAAATTAGCTAACGAATTAGGCGTTAAATTTAAAGAAATTGAGGATATGAAAGGGAGACTTGCTGGATCAGATCAATCTTTAAACGCTACCTTATCTGAAAATAGTGAATTAGAGACACAAGATCTTCTTATTGATCAAAGGCCATCCCCAGAGCAAAATGCAATTTACACAACAGATACCAAAACTATTTCCAATCTTATTAATGAAGCTTTAAATAAGTTGCCTGAAAGAGAGAAAAAAATTATTGGTGCAAGACAATTAAGTGAAAACACTGTTACTTTACAAGAATTAGGTAAAGATTTGGGTATTAGCAAGGAGAGAGTTAGACAACTCGAAAACAGGGCTTTAAATAAATTAAAGTTGAGTCTTCAATCAAAAGTTAATAAAAGTGATTATCTATTAACTTAAAAAATCTTGAATGATACTTACAAAAAAATATAAAAATAAAGAAATACATTATACTGACATAATTACTACTACAGATGGTCATAAAATCTATTTTGAAGTAAAAGGTGATACTTCTTTAACTCCTGTTGTGTTCCTTCATGGAGGGCCTGGCGCTAAAATAGTTCCAGCACATTACGATTTTTTCAATCCAAATCTTTTTTTCTCTATTTTATTTGATCAAAGAGGTTGTGGTAAATCCGAGCCTTTTTGTGAATTAAAAAATAATAATATTCAAAACTTAATTCTTGATATGGAAAGACTCCGAGAAAAACTTGGTGTAGAAAAATGGATATTGTTTGGTGGTTCATGGGGTAGCACTCTCGCATTGTACTACGCTATAAATTATCCAGGGAGATGTTTGGGATTAGTTTTAAGAGGGGTTTTTCTTGGCACAAGAGCAGAAATTGACTGGTTTTTGTGCGGAATGAGCAAATTTTATCCTGAAGCACATAAATTATTTTTAAAAGGTCTCAATTTTTCTGAATTGTCAAATCCAACTTCTGATGAAATTCTAAAAAGAAGTTCAGAATTAATATTTAGTGATAATGAAGAAGTATGTCAAAAAGCATCAAATGCATGGGCTAAATATGAGATGAGTTGTTCAACTATAGATTATAAGGAAAGAGAAGTGAGTGGAAGTGCAGCATTATCACTTGCTAAAATAGAACTTCATTATTTTTTAAATAATTGCTTTCTTAAAGATAATGAAATCCTTGATAGTTTAAATAATATGAAAAATATACCTACTTATATTGTGCAAGGTAGGCATGATACCATTTGCCCACCATTTACAGCTTTGAAGTTAAAAGAGACTTTGCCTAATTCTAATTTAATAATGGTTGATAATGCAGGACATTCAGCTTTTGAAACAGGAATAAAAAAAGCATTAATAACAGCTCTTAACGATTTAAGAAATCAAACTTAATATCATTGTGCAAAGACATTATCTTTTTTGCTTAGCTCTTTAATGTCTATATGACATGAAATAGTGTGACCATTTTTTAATTTTTGAATTGGTGGGTCAATTGAGTCGCATTTACCTGAAATAGCACTTGGACACCTAGTGTTAAATACACACCCTTTTGGTGGATTTAGCGGACTGGGTAATGCTCCTTCTAATAAAATCTGTCTTTTTTTAATATCTGGATCTGCTATTGGAACAGCTGATAAAAGCGCCTCTGTATATGGATGATAGGGTGGTGAAAATATTTGTTCAGTTGTTCCTGTTTCTGCTATTTTACCTAAGTACATCACTACAACTCTATCAGCAACATAACGTACGACAGATAGATCATGACTTATGAAAAGCATTGTAGTATCAAATTTCTCTTGTATATCAATTAATAACTCAATTACTGCTGCTTGAACAGACACATCTAAAGCTGATACTGGTTCATCTGCAACAACTATTTTAGGAGACCCCGCGAATGCTCTTGCAATTCCAATTCTTTGTTTTTGTCCTCCTGATAATTGTCTAGGCATTCTTTTCTCAAATTCTCTGGGTAATTTTACTAAATCAAGAAGTTCATGCATTCTCTGTCTTCGTTCTTCAACAGTTGATCCAACTCCAACTTTCTCAAGCGTTCTAATTATCTGGTTTCCCACAGAATGACTTGGATTTAAAGTATCGAATGGATTTTGAAATACCATTTGTATAGCAGAGACAGTTTTTTTATCACGCTCCTCGACAGTTATCTCTCCAATATTTTTATTTTCAAAGTCTACTCTTCCACTTGATGCCTCTTCTAATCCTAATAAAACCTTAGCAAATGTTGATTTCCCACATCCAGATTCTCCAACAATTGCAAGGGTTTCTGCTACTTTAGCATCAAAGTTTAAATCAACGTTTGCTTTGATTGTACCTTTCTTTTTTCCTCCAAATACAACATTAGCAGCAACATCATAATCTTTACTTAAGTGGTCTATGGATAGTAAAATATCGTTAGATGGTTTTCGCCCAACTTTTTTTGAAGATTTAATCTTTTTGTTCCAATCAATTAAATTTATTTTTGAGCAGCGACTAAAATGTAATTTTTTAGAATTAATTGCTTGCATTTGAACTTCATTTACAGAACATAATTCTTTTTCAAAGTAAGGGCACCTAGGACCAAAATTACAACCTTGTGGCCTTTCATGAGGCAATGGCAATTGACCTGAAATAGCCCGCAAAGGGGCTTCATATTTATTTTTACCAGGTAAAGGTATTGAACGAAGTAAGCCTTGTGTATATGGGTGTCTCATATTTCTGAATACTTCGTTTATTTCTCCTGTTTCGACTGTTTCTCCTGAGTACATAACAGTAATTTTATTACATGTCTCAAGTATCAATCCAAGATTGTGTGAAACAAATAGCATTGATGTACCAATTTCTTTACTGAGGTTTTTAACTAAGTTAATTATTCCAGCTTCAACCGTTACATCTAAAGCAGTTGTTGGTTCATCTAATAGTAGTAAACTGGGTTTAGATAACAATGCCATTGCAATTACAATTCTTTGCTGTTGGCCTCCAGACAACTGGTGAGGAAATGCATTCATTATTCTCTCTGGATCAGGCAGATTTACTTTTTCAAGCATATCAATTGATCTCTTCCAAGCCTCTTCTTTGGTGATTTTTTCATGTAATATTGGTACTTCAATTAATTGTGATGAAATTCGCATTGCTGGGTTCAATGAAGCCATTGGCTCTTGATAAATCATAGCAATTTCTGAGCCCCTAATATCTTCAAGTTCTTTTTCAGAAAAACTGGACATATCTTTGCCACGATATTTAATTGTACCTCCAGTAATTTTTCCATTACCACCTAAGTAATTCATTATGGCCAATGCTACAGTAGATTTACCGCATCCTGATTCCCCAACAAGACCCATAGCGTCACCTTCTAAGACTTTCATTGAAAAGTCCATAACAGCTGGAACCTCTGTGGATCTTGTCATAAAAGACACGGATAAATTTTCAATTTCTAAAACTGGTATAGACATTTTAATCTTTTGCGGACTCCTCTCTCAAACCATCAGCGAGTAAATTTAAACCTAACACGAATGAAGCTAATGCAAGTGTAGCTGGAAGCACAATAGTTGGTACTAATCTAATATAACTTCTTGTTTGATTTATCATTGATCCCCAGTCAGGACTCTCTGGCTCCATTCCTAACCCAAAAAAACCGAGTGTTCCCAATAAGATAGTTACATATCCAACTCTTAGGCAACTATCAACAATAAGTGGACCTCTAGCATTAGGTAAAATTTCCCATATCATTATAAAAAAAGGTCCTTCACCACGTGTCATTGCTGCAGCTACATAGTCGCGAGTTTTAATATCCATTGTTAAACCTCTTACTAGTCGAAAAACTCCAGGTGAGCTTGCAAATACAACAGCAGCAAAAATATTTAATTCATTAGGGTCTATTTGAACCAAACCTAATGGGTCAGCATTAAAAACTAGTCCTGAATAAAGCCAAGAACCTACCAATATTATAATAATGAATGAAGGTATTAGAACATTCAGTCGTTCAGAAAATCGGGAATAAACCACCATAAGGGCAAAAGCAATTGGAAAAAGAAAAAAGACTCCTGCCATAATATTTGGAAGCATAGTTTCTCTTACCCCTGGTGCAACAAGCAAATAAAAAAGGAGTATAACTGGAAAAGCTAAAACTAGATTAGCTAAAAAAGATAAAATAGTATCTGATCTACCTCCAAAATATCCTGAAGGTAGTCCTAGGGTGATCCCAACGACATATGCTACAACACACGCAGCTGGCGCAATTAAAAGTACAATTTGACTACCATATATCATTCGACTGAATAAGTCTCTTCCTAGAGTATCAGTTCCAAAAATATAGGGTATGCCAAGTTCAGCGTTAATTGTTCCAGGCGGTTTTCTCCTGTATCTACCTGATTGTTCAAAAGGTTCAAATAAAGCTACTAGATCAGCAAAAATTGCCCCAAAAACCCAGAACAAAACAATAAACAAGCCAACTAAACCAATTGGACTATTGCACAAGTGGCCTAAGACACCTAAATTTTTTCTCCATATAAATAGAGCAGAGAACGTTATGAATAATGCTATCCAAACAGACGATAACTGAAAAAAGAAAGTATACCATATTTCAAATGAGCTTATTTGTTCCATTAAATTTAACTGAATCTAATCCTTGGGTTTAAAAACGCATAACCAATATCTGATATTAACTGGGTAGTTAAAACTAGAATTACAGCAACTACACCACAAGCAAGTGTGACATCAATATCATTTTGGTCTGCTGCTGAAACTAAAAGAAAACCAAATCCTTTATAATTGAATAATTTTTCAACAATTACTACTCCTGTTAAAAGCCAAGGAAATTGAAGCATAATTACAGTAAAGGGAGCAATAAGAGCATTTCTTAATGCATGCTTGAAAACAACTGATATAAAAGACATGCCTTTCAGCCGTGCAGTTCTAATATATTGGGCATTCATAACTTCAACCATTGAAGCTCTTGTCATTCTTGCAATATAGCCAATATCATATAGAACAATCGTTAAGACTGGTAATGTAAAGTTTTCAAAAGTTATATTTCCAGCTTTTGCTACTCCTTTAAAAAGTTTCAACCAAGATGATAAAATAATTGTAAATAAAATTCCGCTAACATATTGGGGTACAGAGGTTGTTATAATTGAAAATACGGATAATGCTCTATCTGTTTTAGATCCTTCTCGCATTCCAGATATTACACCAATTAACAGTGATATAGGTATTGTCAAAATCAAAACCCAGAACATTAGTATACCCGTGTGCCATAGTTTTGGCCAAACCACATCGTTCACAGGCTTTTTAAAGTGAGTAGAATATCCAAAATCGCCAGTTAGTGCGTTTCCTAACCACTCAGAATATTGTACTAATAAAGGTCTCTTATAGCCATTTTTTTCTAACCACGTTTGAACGGCTTCCTCTTCCATTCTCATATTTGCTTGATTTAAGGCTAAT
Source organism: uncultured SAR116 cluster alpha proteobacterium (assembly GCA_902539295.1). Taxonomy (GTDB): domain Bacteria; phylum Pseudomonadota; class Alphaproteobacteria; order Puniceispirillales. Next base: position 1,822 of record CACBIM010000035.1, on the reverse strand, counting down.
TTCTTTAAATTTGGTTCTATAGTTACTAATGAAAAAACTATGAAGGACAAACACAGCATAGTTAAAAATAGTGTAAATAATCTTTTTAATATAAATACTAGCATTTAAGTTTTTGTGAAAGAGTACTGAGGGGAAAGTAATTCCCCTCAGTATAATTTTAATTATGAAAGCCAGACTTTTTCAAAGTGCATTTCATAAGAAGGATGCATCCCGCTAATACCATTAACGCCAGGAGCAACAGTTCTATAGAGTTTTCTCCAAGTAGGCTGAATCATTATACCAGAATCTTGAAGGATAGCCTCCATTTTGCCCATTAGCTCACTTCTTTTTGCAGCATCTGCTACTTTTAATGAATCAGCAAGTAACGCATCGAATTCAGCATTGTTAAATGCTGTTTCGTTCCATGCTTCACCACTTCTGTATGCTAGTGCGTATATCTGAACACCTAATGGACGCATGTTCCAGCTAGTTGTTGAATAAGGATACTGTGTCCAGTTATTCCAAAATGAAGAACCAGGTATAATCGTTCTTTTTACTTTGAAACCAGCGCTTCTTAGCTCTTCGGCAACAGCATCTGTAGCATCTCTTCTCCATTGGTCGTCAATTGAGATAAGCTCATGCTCAAAGTCGCCATGGCCAGAATCATCCATCATTGCTTTTGCAGCAGCTTTGTCTGAGGCTAATCCAGAAACAGGTGTAACACCAATATCTGCATATTCTGGATGAATAGGACAAACATGGTGATTCTCAGCAGCAGATCCTCTACCTTGGAAACCAATATCTGTTATTACTTGATTGTCAACTGCCATTTGTAGAGCGTTTCTTACCTTTTTATTATCATAAGGAGCAACCCCAACATTTACTCTTGCAATCACTGTTGCAGCTGTAACAGCTTCTACGATATTCATTCCTAAACCTTCATGAACGTCGATATAGTCACCAGTTGTCTGGTAATTTACATGACAATCTTCACCTTCAAACGCAGCAATTTCTCCAGCTGGATCAGTCCCATAGTCTGTAAATTCTAAACGATCAAGATAAGGCTCATCTCCCCAATACTTTGTAAAAGCGCCGCTGCTATCAACATTTCCTCTTTTTTCAAACACAGCAGAGGTTTCTACTTCGTGCGAAATTAGTTTCCATGGTGCAGTGCCAACAGGGTTTTCCATTAAATTACCACCCTCAGCTTCAAAATTCCTATGAACTATAAGTGCTGGATAATCTGTCATGCCAGGCACAATAGTTATATCTGAATTTGGGAGGTTCAATTGAACAGTATGAGAGTCTATTTTTACAATTGCACCGTCAATTGCTTTATTGGTATTTGGATCAATTAAAGAGGCCATGCGTCCCGCCATAGAATTGCCTTCAACATCCTTTTCACACCAGCGAGTGAAGTTAAAAACTACGTCGTCAGCATTAAATTCATCTCCATTGCTCCACTTAACGCCTTTTCTAACATTTAAAGTATATTGTGTAGCATCATCATTAACTGACCAGCTTTCTAGAAGCATAGGCTCGAATGTAAAATCATTAGTATACCTTATTAAGGTTTCTAATATCATTCTTCCCATGTTGCCTTTTTCTGACCAGTCATAAATGCGAGGGTCTTCAAATGGTCTTACACTCATTGAAATTTTTAAAGTGCCACCTCTTTTAACATCAGAAGCTTCTACTTTATTAGGTGCTGCTAATCCAAGTAAACCATATGCAGTAGCAGTAGTCGCGCCAAGAGCGGTTGCATATGCTAGAAATTCTCTTCTATCGAGAAGTCCTTTTTTTGCCTCTTCTGCATAATCTTTAATTTTTTTATGCAAAGGCA
>CACBIM010000034.1 GCA_902539295.1 uncultured SAR116 cluster alpha proteobacterium | reverse complement strand
CAGCTGAGCTACGGGCGCATAATTAAATAATTAACATTTTTAATAATGAATGTCTTTATTGCTTTTATTGAAATTATCAATTTAATTAATGTATAATCTTTTATATAATTATTATAAAATTTTGGAGTTTGTCATTATGCATGTAAAAAAAACCGTTTTTACTCTAATTATTTTACCTGTGTTTTTTCTAAGCAAGTTGACTTTTGCAGATTTTGAAAGTGGTCTTAAATCCTACAATAGTGGAGATTTTAAGGAGGCATTAAAAATATGGACCCCTCTTGCAGAGGGTGGTTTATCCAATGCGCAATATAATGTTGGACTGATGCATCATAATGGACAGGGTACTTCTCAAAACTTTAGTAAAGCTTTTAAATGGTTTTTGATGTCTTCTGAACAAGGGAATTTAAATTCTATTCGCCTTTTAAGCACAATGTACGCATTAGGCAAAGGAGTAGAAAAGGATTTTTTGAAGAGTTATATGTGGGCAAAAATTGGATCAAATAATAATGATCAAAATAGCAAATTACTTTTAGATAGTCTTATTAAAGAAATGAAAGATTCAGAAATAAACCAAGCTGAAATTTTAGTTACAGAATGTAATAAAAAAAATTTTATAGGTTGTTAAGAACTTAATAAGTTTTAAATTTTAATTAATTTTCCCTATGTCAAAAAATATTTATGGGTCTTTATTCATGACCTTAAGCATGTTTGGGTATGCTTCAACAGATGCTGTTATAAAATATATTGGACTTATTTTACCACTATCTGAAATAATTTTTTTGAGAGGCATAATTGCCGTATTCCTTCTTTTTTTACTCACATACATAAGAAAGGAATTAGTAGTTACTATCAAAAGATCACAGATTAAGTTTCTAATCTTGCGAGTTTTTGGTGATGTTGGTTGTACGGTTTTTTTTCTTACAGCCTTAATAAATATGGAGCTTGCTACAGCTACTGCTATTCTTCAGTGCTTGCCGTTAGCCTTAACATTTGCTGCTGCGATATTTTTAAAAGAGAAAGTGGGCTTTAGACGGTGGTCAGCTATACTATTAGGTTTTATTGGTGTTTTAATAATTATAAAACCAGCTTCTGAAAATTTTAATTATTACTCTTTATTAGCATTGTTAGCTGTGGGTTTCATTGTTATTAGAGATATATCAACTAAAAGATTAGATCCGTCTATACCGTCGACCTATGTATCTTTTATTACTGCTATTGCAGTTACTCTAACAGGATTATTTTTTTTACCTTTCCAAGATTGGATAGTTCCATCAAAGGAAATTATCTGGGGCCTATCTGCTACAGCATTTTTTTTAATAATTGGAATACTTTTTAATGTAATGTGCATGAGAATAGGGGAAGTAAGCTTTATTGTTCCTTTTAGATATTCAATAATAATATTTGCGATTATATATGGAATGATCTTCTACAATGAAATTCCAGATCTCTCTATGATACTAGGTACAGTAATTATTATTTTAACTGGGGGTTACACTCTTTATAGAGAAAGAAGTATTAATATTAAAAATAATTAAAACAAAGTTACAGGATCGTCTATTTCCCAAACTTTATATTTTGTCATAATGCTTGCTAGAAGGTCTGAATTTAAAAATGTATTTAGCCAATTATTTACATTTTCTAAGCCTAGATTATCATCAAACCATTCCTTATCAGCAATTCTAAATTGCCGAACAAAAGGAAGTATAGAAATATCTAACAAAGATATATTTTTACCCCAAATATAATTTTTACCCTCTAGCATGGTATTGATTTGAACCAAAATTTCCCTTGCCTTATCTCTATGAACTTGTGAATTCTGAATATTGTATCGCGATGAATATTTATATCTATCAAGATGAAACTTAAATTTAGTGTCAAATAACTCAATTAATTTGCTAGTTTTTCTTGCTAATTGATCATTTACTTTAAGTTTGGATGGATCATTTTGTTCCAAAGACCAATATAAAATATCCAAACTTTCTTCTAATACTTCACCATTTGGCAAAACTAAAACTGGTACTGTTGCCTTGGGAGACACCCTAAGAAATTCAGTATTCTTTGCCTTTAAACTTATTTCTCTAATTATACACTCTATTTTACACAATCGTAATACGAGTCTAGCTCGCATTGCATATGGACAACGGCGAAAACTATATAAAGTTGGGTATTTATTTATCATTTTATTATATTAAGGAATAACAATTTAAAGGTGTAAAAATGTTTGTTAAGTTAGTAATAGTTTTTTTCGTTCTTCTGTCTCATATTAATCAAGCATACTCAAAAACATACATATCTCAAGTAGGACCAAATTTTTCTTACCCTTGGGGAATTTCTAAAATTGATAATGAGAATGTATTAATTACCGAAAAAGAGGGAAAACTAAAAACAATCAATGTTGTGACTGGCAAAACAATTACTATAAAAAATGTTCCTAAAGTTCTTTATCTCAGCCAGGGTGGTCTTTTAGATGTCTTTGTTGAAAATAGAAATAACAATACATACGTGTTAATGTGTTACAGTAAACCAGAAGGCTTGTTTGCTAGCACTACTGTTCTTCATAAATCCATTTTAAAGAATAATGCTTTGACAGATGATAAAATTATTTTTTCTACGAAGCGTCCATTAAATGCATCTATCCATTTTGGATGTAGAATTGCTGTTTCTAAAAACTATATTTATTTATCTCTTGGCGATCGGGGAAATAGAAATAATTCACAAAATATAAATAATTATGAGGGCTCTGTTATTAGAGTAAATTTTAGTGGTGAAAAAATTACAAAAAATCAGTTCAAAGTTGGATGGTTAAATGAAGTTTTCTCTATTGGCCATAGAAACCCCCAGGGACTTATTATCAATTCAGAAAATAATACTATTTGGTCTCATGAGCATGGGCCTCAAGGGGGTGATGAAATAAATTTATTAGAAGGTGGAGAAAACTATGGATGGCCTAAAGTGACCCATGGAGAAGAATACGGAGGTGGAAAAATTGGAAAATTAACCAAAAAGGGTTTTAAAGACCCAAAGTGGATATGGGTCCCATCAATTGCTCCTTCAGGAATGGCTTTTTATAATGGAAAAATGTTTCCTGAATTAAAAGATCACCTGCTTATAGGATCTTTAAAATTTAAGCAAATTCATGCAATAAAGGTTTTAAATAATTATCCCATACTGGAAAGAAAGTTACTAAGCAAGTCTTATGGACGGATTAGAGACTTGGAGATAATGAGTGATGGTTCAATTTTATTTATTACTGACGAGGATAAAAATGGTAGATATAAAGGTGGCCTTTATAAGATATATAGAAAATAAAATAATATTATAGTTTTCTGAAACGATAATTTATTTTATATAAAATTAAACGATTATTGGATTTTTTATGTCTGGCATTGAAACTAAAAACTATAAAGCTGGTGAAATAATATATAGTATAAATGACGCGGCTAATAAGATTTACCTCATTCATAATGGAACTGTTAGAGTAAAGTCAAAACTGGGCCTTAATCTCGCAGTTTTAAAAGAGGGTGAAATGTTTGGTGAGGTTGGCCCTATAATAGAAGAAACAAGAACAGTGACTGTTATTGCTGAGACAAATTGCACATTAAAAGAAATTGACCATTCAACAATTCATAAAAAATTAGATGGGGCAGACCCAGTGTTGGTAGGAATAATTAGAGGACTTGCATTAAGAATTGGTGACGCAAATAAACTTGCAGAGCAATACTGGCAGGAATTATCAGTTTATAAATCTCTAGAATAATATTTTTTATGCGCTTTTAGCTGGGATGTATTAAATATTTCATCATTAATGAATTCATTAAAACAAATCTTATATGAATTAATTCAATTTTTCTTTATCAATTCTCTCCAAGCAATTACTATACAAGAAGAAATTGTAATAAATGAACCAATTACTTCTAAATAAGTTGGAATTTCATACCAAATAATAAAGCCGGCAATAATTGCTCCAGGAACAGATAAGTACCTAATTGGAGCAAGAACAATTGCCTCACCATATTTAAATGCGTAAGTAAATGATAATTGAAGACATGAACCAGCTATGCCAATAATTATTAATATTAATATAAGATTTAAAGTTACTACTGGTAATTCAGGCATAACAAAAAAGATGCTCAAACCAAAAACTATAGCGCCCATTGTATTATGCCAAATAGCTACTGAAACTGGCTGGTCAGAATTGCCTAATTTTCTTAATATGATTGAAAGAATAGCTCCATTAATGCCACTCGCTAAAGCAAGGTAAACACCTAAAGTCAATGCGCCACTAAATGGATTTGTAATAAGTAAAATTCCGATTAACCCAGCAGTAATCGCACTTATTCTCCAAATTCCAATTTTCTCAGATAAAAAAATAGGTGCAAATAAAGCAACAAAAACTGCAGAGGATTGCGTTAATGCTGTTACTTGGCCAAAGTTTGCAGTTTGAAGAGCAGAAAACCAAAGACATATTCCTACTAAACCAATTGTAACTCTTGTAAATAAGGTTTTCTTAGCTTCAATTTTAAGTAAGTCTCTTCCTCTGACATACCAACCAAATAAATATAAAATTGGAAGTGAAAAAACAAATCTCCCAAGCAGCATTAACCTAAAATCTATTTCTTCATCTAATGATTTTACAAATCCAGACATAATCAATGCAGCTAAGACCATTGAAAGCATTAACAAAATTCCAATTACATTACCTGAAAGTTTAGAAAAACTTCTAATTAGCATTTTTTAAACCATAAATTGCATTTGCTCCTGCAATAATAATTAACAAACTACCAAAGTATGCATTGAATTTTAAGCTTTCATTAAAAATAAAAAATCCTAAAACAATTGAAGCTGGAAGTTGAGTAAATCCCATAACACCTGTGCGGGCGAAATGCCCTTTAGCAATAGAGTAGCCATATGAAATAAAAATAAATGCTGTAGCTCCCAAAAGAGCGGCTATAATTATTAAAGTCAATTCAAATAAATTTGGAAAATTTATACCAAAATACAACCATATAATTATTCCCGCCAAACCATTAATTATAAAAAGAACCAACGCATAAGACATTGGTGAAGCATCATTTGGTCTTCTTGTAACAATATAATTCATAAATGCGTTTATAATCGCAACAATTACAGGAAAAATTAAAAAAATATTTATATCAGTAAATTTTAAAGTAGGATTAATAATAAAAACAATTCCTAACATTCCTAATATAATTGAAAAAATTATCACAAAGCTCGGTTTTTCCTCACAAGAAAAAAAAGATATTATTGCCATCCAGATAGGGGTTGTTTGAATTAACATTGTTGTAAGAGATAAAGGAAGATTCTTAAGGGATATAAAAACTGAAGCTAAAGCAAATACTGAAATTAATCCCCTTAAAACAGGATAGAAAAGTCTTTTGGGCATTAATTCTTCATATATTTTCCTTTTATTAAAATCTTTTCTAATGCCTGTAATTATTAAAATTAGTAAAATTTCAAACGGAACACCAAATACAAGAAAATCCCACCAAAGTATATCTAATGAAGTTAATATTTTAAAAACAACGTCACTAAAAGAAAATAAAATAACTCCAGTTCCAACTAACAATAGTGGCAAAACATTTAAACTATCTTTCATAAAATTTATTTATATTAAACTTATTTTCGAAGTAATTTTTTATATTCAGGTTTTATATTCTGAAGCGTCTCTTCAGCTTTTTCGATTGTCTGTTGTGTGTTCCACATATCTGCATAAAGACCTTTCTTTTTTAAAAGCTGAATATGTGTACCTTGTTCAATAATTTTACCTTTTTCAAATACAAGAATTTTATCTGCATCTATAATAGTCGATAGTCTGTGAGCGATGATTATAGATGTTCTTTTTTTTGCTAAATTATTTAATGAAACCTTAATCTCTTTTTCTGTAAGAGTGTCCAAAGAACTCGTGGCTTCATCTAAAATTAGGATTGGAGGATTTTTTAAAAGAGTTCTAGCAATAGCCACTCTTTGCTTTTCTCCTCCTGATAGTTTTAAGCCTCTTTCACCTACAACAGTATTCATGCCATCGGGCAATGTTTTAATAAGTTCACTTAGTTTTGCCCTTCTCGCAACTTCCCAAATCTCTTTTTCATCAGCATTTATTTTTCCATAGCTTAAATTATAGTAAATTGTATCATTAAACAAAACAGTGTCCTGTGGGACTACTCCTATATTTTTTCTGAGAGAAACCTGAGTTATATCTCTAACATCTTTTCCATTTACTAATATGCTCCCGCTAGAAACATCATAAAATCTAAACAATAATCTTGATATTGTTGATTTTCCAGCCCCTGTAGGCCCAACTATTGCAAGTGACGAACCTGATGGTATTTTGAAATTTATTTTATTTAGAACGTTTCTTTTATTATCATATGAAAAAGAAACATTTTTAAATTCTATATCAGTTTTTTCAAAACTCATTTCAATTGCATTCTTTTTATCTTTAATCTCAGGTTCAATTTTTAAAACAGAAAATAATGATCTAAGATCAATCATCCCTTGTGAAATTTCTCTGTAGATAAAACCAAAGAAATTTAATGGAATGGATAGCTGCATCAAAAGAGCATTTACTAATACAAAATCACCTATTGTTTGATTTCCATTAGAAACTTCAATTCCTGACATCAACATACAAATTGTCAAACCTATCGTAAAAATTGCAGTTTGACCAAAGTTTAGAAAAGCTAATGATGTCAAAACTTTTGATGAAGCTTTTTCATACCCAAACATAGCTTCATCAAAACGCTCTTCCTCTATTTGCTCATTATTGAAATGCTTTACAGTTTCATAATTGATTAATGCATCTAATGACTTTGTGTTAGCATCTTCATCACTGGAGTTCATTTGCTTTCGATATATTTTTCTTAAACTTGAATAATAAACAGTAAAAAAGGTATATGTGATTACTGTTAAAAAAACGACTATCAGGAACCTCCAGTCAAATTCGTAAAGAAGAATAAATCCTACAAATATAAATTCTATTACTGTAGGAAAAGTGTTTAATATAAGAAGTCTTATTATGCTCTCAATACCTTTTACACCTCTGTCAGTAATGCGACTTAAGGCGCCAGTGCGTCTGTTAAGATGAAAACTTAATGATAAACTATGTAAATGATGGAAACTTTTCTTGCCTAGACTTCTTACAGCTGTCTGTCCAACTTTTACAAACAAAGCATCACGAAGTTGATTGAATGCAACCATTAAAATTCTTCCAACACCGAAAGCAATGATTAACATTACAGGGGTTAAAAGTACTATTGGTATAATGTTAGGAGCAGTATTATCTCCTACTATCGCATCTGTTGCCCATTTATAAGTATATGGCACTAACACAGTTAAAATTTTAGCTAAAATTAGAATAATTAAAGCAATAATAATTCTGGATTTTATATCATATCTACCTTTTGGCCATATATATGGGAAAAGATCGTTTAGCATTGAACTCAATTATTTAATCCCTTTAGTTGTTCAGCTCAGATAAATCTTTAAATAAATCAAGAGCTTCAGGGTTAGATAATGCTTCAATATTTTTAATTTTCTTACCATGAATAACATCTCTTACAGCTAGTTCAGTAATTTTACCAGATCTTGTTCTTGGGATATCAGCTACTGAAATAATTTTAGCTGGAACATGTCTTGGACTTACTAATTGTCTAAGTTTATTTTTAATTTCAGTTTTTAATTTTTCATCTAAAGAGGCTTTTTCTTTCAGTTTAACAAATAAAACTATCCGGATATCATCCTCCCACTCCTGACCGATAACGATGGATTCAAGAATTTTTTCAAAACTCTCTACAACCTTATAAATTTCAGCAGTTCCTATTCTAACCCCTCCAGGGTTTAAAGTTGCATCAGATCTTCCAAAGATGACTAATGTTCCCCTTTTAGTTAATTTTGTCCAGTCTCCGTGACGCCATACATTTGGATAATAATCAAAATACGCCTCTTGATACTTCTTTCCGTCAGGGTCATTCCAAAACATTACTGGCATTGAAGGAAATGGTTTGGTGCAAACTAATTCACCTGGAGTATCAGTTACTGAATTACCTTCCTCGTCAAATACATCTACCGCCATTCCGAGCCCCCTACATTGTATTTCACCAGAAATAACTTCATCAAGAGGATTATTTAAAACAAAGCATGAGAGTATATCAGTTCCACCGGATATTGATCCAATTTGCATTTCTGAACTTATAAATTTATTGATAAAATCAAAGCTTTCTGGAGATAATGGAGAACCTGTTGAACATAAACACTTTAGAAATTTGAGTTGGTTGTGTTTGTTCGGCTTATATCCAGACTTTCGGACCGCGTCTATGTACTTTGCAGAAGTACCAAAAAGATTTATTTTTTCTTTTTCTGCAAGATCCCAAAGTTTGTTAGGCCCTCCATAAAATGGACTGCCTTCATAAAGGATTATTGTCGCCTCAGAAAATAATGCTCCTAATAACCAGTTCCACATCATCCATCCACATGTTGAGAAATAAAAAACTCTATCCCCTTTATGGATATTGGCATGTAGTTTGTGTTCTTTAGCGTGTTGTAATAAAACACCTCCAACACCATGAACTATACACTTTGGTGCACCTGTAGTACCTGATGAGAAAACAATATATAAAGGATCATTAAAGTTTACCTTTGTGAAATTTTCTAGAGGTTTTGATATATAAACACTATCAAAATCTTTATAAGAAAATGAATATTTTAAATGATTTTCATTTAAGTATTTTAATATCAATACATTTTGTAATGTACTTAAACCTTGTACAATTTGATGTACTTCTTCATGTCTTTCAATAGCTTTTCCATTATATAAATATCCATCAACTGTAACCAGTATTTTTGGCTCAATTTGCTGAAATCTGTCTAAAACACCAGCTACACCAAAATCTGTTGAGCAAGACGAGAAAACTGCCCCTAGCGATGCTGTAGCAAGCATTGTAATTATTGTTTCTGGGCAATTTGGCATATAGGCGCAAACTCTGTCCCCTTTTGAAATGCCATTTTCTTTTAACCAGCCAGCCAGTTTAAGCACTTTATCTTTTAACTCTAAAGTTGAAATTTTTGACTTTAATCCATCTTCTCTTTCTGAAATTATAGCTAGAGGTTCATTTTTATTTTTCAACAAGTTCTCTGTATAATTGAGTTTTGCATTAGGAAAAAACCTAGCGCCTGGCATTTTGTCTTTGTCTTTTAATAAGATATCACCCTTTACACCTAACACATTTGAGTAGTCCCATATACTATCCCAAAACTTCTCCGGTTTTTCGATTGACCATTTCCAGAGTTCTTCATACTTTACATCTGATTGATTTTTGAATTCATCAACAAAATTTTTGATAAATTGATTTAAATTACTCTCTTCTTTGATTTTCCTTGACGGGCTCCAAAGAACATTCAAATCTTTGTTTTCCATTTTCCTTATCTAACCTAATTCCTTTTTTCCAAGTTTTTTTATCTTTAATAACTGTGGAAAGATTACTGCCCAAATACCAGCTATTCCCATTGCACCGACACCTCCAAATACTACAGCTGGAACGGCACCTATTCCTGCAGCCATTAAACCAGCTCTAAAATCACCTAATTCGTTTGAAGCGCCAACAAACATCATGTTGACAGCATTCACTCTTCCTCGCATTTTATCTTCTGTACCCAACTGAATAATTATATCTCGTATATATACACTTAACATATCAAAACCACCAACAAAACACAGTAAGATAATTGAAAGAACTACATTACTTGAAAGTCCAAACAAAAGTGTAGACAATCCAAAAAAAGCAACTGCATACAGCATAATTTTACCCGCCTTTTTTATGGAATAAAAAGACAAAAAAACTGCAACGATTATTGCACCAATCCCAGGAGATGACCTTAATAATCCAAGGGTTAAAGGACCTGTTTCGAGAATATCTCTCGCGTAAACGGGCATTAGAGCTACAGCCCCTGCCATCAGTACTGCAAATAAATCTAAAGAGATTACTCCAAGTAATATTTTTTTATTCCAAACATAAGTAAAGCCACCTGTCAAATTTTTAAATGATATTGATTTTTTACTTTTGCTTATAAATTTATATGGAATTAATAAAACTAAAATTGCTCCAATAAATAATCCTGTGGAAGCAAAAATGTACCCTGCATAAATAGAGTAAGAATACAATAATCCTCCGCAAATTGGTCCAAAAATTGTTCCAGATTGCCAAGCAACAGCACTTAATGCAACTGCATCGGGTAATTCTTTTTTATTTATAATATTAGGTAATAGAGCTGCTGCAGCCGGTGAAAAGAAAGCCCTAATAATTCCAATTCCAATTAAAATTATGAATAATAATGGAATATTTGCATAATTTATAAAGTTAATTACAAAAAAAAGAAAAGTTAACAACCCTTCTCCTAGCAAT
>CACBIM010000033.1 GCA_902539295.1 uncultured SAR116 cluster alpha proteobacterium | reverse complement strand
TTTGTAAGTGCTAATAAATTCATAGTTTCTAAAAATTTTATTTTAAGGAAATTTATGAATATTCACGAAAATCTAAAATTACCTGATCATAAAGAAGCAATGAATGCAGTTAATGAAAAAGGATTTGTCATTCTTAAAAACTGTGTAAGTTCAGAATTTATCGACTCACAAAGAAAAAGATGGGGACAAATGTTCAAACACAAAAATGTAAATAGAAAATTTGTAAGAGGGGGTATAATTCTTGGAGAACCTGATTTCATTTCATATTCCGACATAAAAGCTTGGTGTATGTTTAGATCTTTTGAATTTTTGTGGAATAAAACAAGTGATAAAATTGCTTTAGATCTTCATTTAGAGATCCATAAGTTTAGAAATAGAATGCAAGGGTTTCCTTCTGATTATGGCCTAAATTATAATGAAGATAATTATGGAATATACATTTCAACAAGCTTTTATCCTTCAGGTAAGGGTATGATGCTCGCTCATGAAGACAGTCATGGAGATACTCCAATATTACATTATATGCTTCCATATACATTCAAAGGTAAAGATTATTCACATGGAGGTCTTACTTGCAAAGATAAAAGTGGCAAACTAAACGATATCGACATAAATGTTGAACCAGGTGACATCATATTCTTTGATGGTCGGCAAGAACATGGGGTTGATTTAGTTAAAGGCGATAACACTGAAATACCTGGCCGTCTAGCAGTTTTCACTATTCCAACTCATTTTTCACCTAGCACAAGATTTGGTGTCATGAAAAGATCTTTAGAAATCTATGCCAAGGAATGGGCTAATCAATTGGGACTGATCAAACTTGGTTAATTTTTATATAGTTAATCATTCTGTTTAAATTTCCATAACTCCCACTCAATTATTATTTCACTATAAAATTCTTAAAAAACTAGAACTCATATATGACAGTTTTAATTGTGCCTCCAAATTGAATTACTACAAGTATATTGGAAATTTTTGTAAAGTTTAAATTAAAAGATGGTTTATGAAGAATAACTCCACTTCCATTTTCAAATAACCTTATGGATTTTCCATTTCTTTTATCTAAATTTACTTCAAAATATTTACCCTTTGGAAGATGTTCTGTAACAATTAAATATTTATATGATTTACTTAGATTAAATTAATTTACAAAATTTAAAATGTCAGCGTTTGAAAGGTGCTGAAGCACTTGGCAATAAAGCATACATCCCCTTTTGGTAAATCATTTTTGCTCTAATCTAAAAATCTGAAATCAATATTACTTAAAGATGAAAATTATTTTTATTTCTCTCTAAAATTACCTTTGAAACATCGCAAGCAATATATTAATTTATATAGGCAGTAAAGTATTTGCCAACATTGAAATCGCCACAACCTAAATCAACAATTATTGAGGGTCTTTTTTATAAAAAAAATCTAAGGTCTTAATTATATATGGATAAGTAAACTCCTTTGCATGACTGCCTGGTCCACTGGTAGATACTCCATCTGCATTTACCCCCCAGAGTACTTCATTGTATATTTTGTCAAAAATTAAATCGTTTTCCAAACTTTTTTCCTTAAATTAAAATATACCTTATGGGTAAATATTCGTTCTCACTCAATATTTTATATTTTAATTATTTTATTCTCACTCAATAATACTATTACTGTAAAATGTTGTTTTTATTAAATTTTGTAATACTTTGTAACTACTTTGAAAGAAATTAAGCGTAGTGTATATTATAGTGATTTTCTCTTTCTGCTTTCATCATTCCTTTGGTTTCATCCATAAATTTATTTCTATCATCTCTTGTCTTAAATACCCATATACAAACTGTATCACTACTATGATATATTGCTTTCAGTTCATCATCTATTTTACATATTTCTTCTGGTATATCTATTTTTAAACAGTACATACGATATTGCCTTTATTATTTAAGTTATTGATTTATTGAATTTTTATTCACTCCCACTCAATAGTAAGCCTTATATAACACATTGATTTAATTGAGTCTTATTTTCACTGTGTAAGTACTTTGTAAGTATTTCTCATTTTACGTACATCTTCGCATATTCAAATCATCAACAAACACAATGCTTACAGCAAAAATAATTACAAAGTTTGTATGTAGATTTTGCTACTAACTTCTATTTCTTTTTGCCGTTCAACATATTCATAGTTGCGCCTCTTAAATCACCTTTACTAATGCCATATGTCGCAATCAATCTCTTCACTTCTGCTATTGTGTTTTTCTTCTCATCTTTCAAAGTTACTTCTCTTCTTTTTTCTAACTCTGCTATTTTTTATCAATATCTTCAACTGTTTCAAACTTTACTTCTGCCATACCCCTCTCATTATGAGGATTGGTTTTCCCATTTTGATAATATCGATTTGCGCTAACATCTTCAGGAATGGAAATTGTATTGATAGAAGCTGCGCTAAAAAAATGAGACGGCATGATATCGACTGCCACAGATTAGGTAAAACTGCTTCGCACTACCCTGATTGAAAAAATGAAAAAACTTATAATCAAAAAGTACAGTTAGTAGATTTATTTTTATGGTGTCATTTTTTTTATGGCGCTGTACAAATCAGCCTTATCGTAATTATTGATGTATAGCTGCCCTTTGTGCACCTTTTCCAAATTCATCAACTCATAGAAAGTAATTTTACCGTTTAAAAACCTCGGTGGTTTATAAGGGGCAATTCCCACCGAATAAAAAAAATCAAGAAATTTGAAACCAGCGCCAATAACGTTATCCGAAAATTCAACCCAAACAGCTGGAATATTATATGCTTGAGCAATGATCACACCATGAAGTGAACTACTGACTATAAATTCACATTCAATCAAACGATCTATAAATTCTTCAACTTTATTTGTAGCTATATTTAGGATATTGAAGGATACTTCTCCTTGCGGGTCAAACCTATTAAAAAAAGAATTTTTGTCAATATAATGTGGAATGACACCCAATTTGAATTTCTTTTCTATTTGTGATTTTGGTTGATATAAATCGGGAAGAATTAAGGCAGGGTCTCCAAGTGGAACTTTGCCATCAATCTGCAAAGCTTGAGCTGTTAAAGGTCCTCGGACAGCTAAAATATTTGGCATAACCTTAGGCCTTGCTTGAGCTGAAATAAGACCTGATCCCCAAACAGTTTGCGTTTTAAAACAAGCATCAGCTAAAATTGACCCAACAGAAAAAAGTGCATTTTGATTTTCTTTTGGATCAACTTTTTTCAATCTTGATTTTAAAATTTTTTGAAGAATGTAAGGAGCCAATTCATCACCAAGATTAGAGAAGGAAACATGACGAAAAAAATGTATGGGCATTGAATATAATTCATCCATGTTAGTACCAATTCTGAAATCACTATTTAATATTCGATACAAAAAATATTATCTGACCATAGTTATAAAAGTAAAGCTTTTAAAAATTTTAAAGCCCATTTTTTAAATCAACACCATATCTGTGTTTGCCTAAAATAATGTGCGTTTTTAAGGGTAAAAAGTTTCAAAATAATCATTTATTTTCAATTTAATACCTATAAAAGAAATTTTCATATTATTTCTGTCAGAGTTTTTAATTGCGCTTTCTGTATCGACATTAATATTACGTGGATTTTCACCATTAGATGAAATCTGATGCACTTCTAACAACGCTTTTTCAAAATTTTTTTGTGCATAATTTTATGTTAAACAACGGCTTAGTTTTGATGTTTTTGTGACGCTTTTCTTTAATTTTGTCTATCCTATTTGAACAGCCTAGTAGCTCGGCAATCAGACCTTCATATTCTTAGTTTGTTTTTGTAATCAACTCATCCAACCCTATAGCACTTAACAAACTAGCAGCAACTCTTGCTGCAAATTGCTCTCCCCTAACTCAATGTCACGCTTGCGAAAGCTAAGAAACTTCTCAACACATTCTTTGGTGGTTATGGAGAAGTAGGATTTGCCTTGCTGTAGATTAGCGTAAAACAAACGCATTTTTTAAGTTGCGTTCTCTCATTTCTTTATATGACTGTTCTATTTTGCTCCACTCTAACTCACTTTCACAAAATGTGCCTTCAAACATATTCATTATTAAATCTATTATTTCTCGTTGAGGATGTCTCCCATCATCGCCAAATTTATTAAAAAATAATTCAGAAATTACTTCGTAAGAAGGAAAATAAAATAGATTTTCCCCCAAATCCTCACTATATTCCCGCAAAAATTCATCTAAAGACGCACGTAATATGCTCTTTGAGATAGAGTTAGCAGATATGCAAGATATTTGACGAAAAGTAGCTGCCAATGGAACTGGAGAGAGAGTAAAAAGCACTTTAGCAGTGGGTACGTGTTTACGAATTATTGAGTATATTTGTTCGATTTTTTCTTTAGTTTCGTTCATACTCAGAACACGTAAGCGGTGGCGGCTCTCATCAAATTTACTTACCGGCACCGCGCGCCAAAAAATTTCTCCTGTAACAACATCCTCCCAAACTTCTGAAAGCCCAAGAGTAAGAATAAAAAAATCTGTTTCTAATAACGCTTTTTTGGTGTGCAATCTTATTGTTTCATCAACACCATAATCCTCTGCCTTATAACCATGCCATAGTCCATCCGGTATCGTCTTGTCTTCTAAAGCCCATTCAAACTGTTGAGCAATTGCGTAAACATTTACCATTCCTTCACCCATGTTTGAGATGTAAATATCCGGTGATTTTTCGGCAGTTAAGTTGTATTTTCGCTTAGCTAGATGATTTGAAATGTTTTGGGCAAAGCAACTGCCGAATGCAGTTACTTGAGTATCTCTATGAATCACTGGATTATCTGGTGCCCACCCTTTTAAAACGTATTTTTTTAAAAAAAGAGTTTCATGATAATCTTTTTTGTAAGGGTTGAATTACACTCCTTTTTTTCCTCTGAAAAATGAAGAACCAATTTTCTTTTCCGTTAGCACATCCTCACGGTATGTGATTATTTCTTGAAAAGCTGTTGAGGAAATGTTTTTCATAAACTTACTCCACGTTTAGTAATCACACGTTTGTATAACATTTTGTGTAACTGTACGAAAAAAGACTAAGTAAATCAATGATTGATTTTTTATGTGAAACAAATGTGTAAGTTGTATATTTTTTTAATTTCAATGACTTACAATAGAATAATTACTCCCACTCAATAATCCTAATCTTGTAAACCATTGTTAATATTATCTTTTTAAGAAGTTTGAAACTTCTTTGAAACATATTTATGAAAATCTATTCTTCAACCTCTTCTACCTACCATGTAAATTTCAATTTTTAACATATCATGCAATGGTCAATAAGAATTTTTTCATTTTTTTCTAAGAATATTGCCTGGTTCATTAGTTCGTCATTTGATGTAGAAATATATTGTTTCCAAATGACACCAATTGAACTTTGTCTCCTAAAAAGATATATAAATTTTCTTTCAACAAACAAAGCACGAGGTTCTTTTGATAACTGCAATTTTAGATTTTCAGGCGTTACAATTTTTCTCATTCTTTCAGTGAAATCTCTAGTATGCTTAGCATGATTATCTTCATTAGAACCATTGAGGCAGTTGTCCATTATAGGTTCTACAATCCCTAAGATTTCGTTTTTCTCCATTTCAATAAATTTCATTATTTACCTTTTAACACTCACAAAATATTCTTATACATTATTTAATTATTGATTTTATTAACTTTTTTATTCACTCCCACTCAATAGTACCTGGAGGCTTTGAAGTAATATCATAAGTAACTCTATTAATTCCTTTAACTTCATTGATAATTTTATTTGATGTCTCACCTAAAAAATCATTATTAAAAGGATAAAAATCGGCCGTCATACCATCTACAGAAGTAACCGCTCTCAAAGAACAAACAAAATCATATGTTCTTCCATCTCCCATTACACCTACAGATCTAACTGGGAGCAATACAACAAATGCCTGCCAAATTTTATCATATAAATTATATTTTTTAATTTGATCTATGAAAATTGCATCTGCTTTTCTTAAAATATTTATTTTATAAGATGTAACCTCACCAGGGCATCTTATCGCAAGTCCAGGACCAGGAAATGGATGTCGACCAATAAATTCTTTTGGCAATCCTAACTCAAAACCAAGCTGTCTAACTTCATCTTTAAATAACTCTCGTAAAGGTTCAACAAGCTTGAGTTTCATCTTTTTTGGCAAACCACCAACATTATGATGAGATTTAATCGTTTCTGAGGGACCACCAGTAAAGCTGACACTTTCGATTACATCTGGATAAAGTGTACCTTGAGCAAGATATTCAATATCACCAATTTCTTCTGAATATTTTGTAAAAACTTCTATAAAAAGGTTGCCAATTATTTTTCTTTTCATTTCTGGATCTGATACACCTTTTAATGATTTTAAAAAATAATCTCTTTCATCTGCATAGATCAAATTAAGTTTAAAATTATTTTTAAACATGTGAATAATTTCTTCACTTTCATTTAATCGCATTAAACCGTGATCTACATATATACATGTAAGTTTATTTCCTATTGCTTTATGAATGAGTGTTGCAGTTACCGAAGAATCAACCCCTCCAGATAATGCACATATGACTTGTTTATTTCCAATTTGGTTTTTCAGGACATTAATTTTTTCTTCTTTAAAAGACCCCATTGACCAATTTTTACTAAATCCAGATATTAATAAGAAATTATTAAGAAATTTTAAGCCATTTTTAGTGTGATAGACTTCAGGATGAAATTGGACACCGTATAACTTTTTATGATCATTTGCTATAATAGCAAATGGAGCGCCCTCAGAAGAAGCAATTGCCTCAAATCCTTTGGATATTTCACTTACATGATCTCCATGAGACATCCATACCTGTTCTATACCTCTAATAAATAAATCATTAATTATTTCTGAATTAATGCCTGTTTTTTTGAGTATTGCTCTACCAAATTCTGACGTACCACTGCCACTATCAACCTTACCTCCCAATAGTTTCATCATTACTTGAAGTCCATAACATATTCCAAGTACAGGAATGCCTAAATCAAAGAGATTTGAAGGTGGCAAAGGGAATTTTTTTCCTAAAACACTAGAGGGGCCACCAGATAATATTATTGCTTTAGGATTATAATTTTCTAAAGTTTTATTGGATAAATTTTGATATGGAATTATCTCTGAAAAAACGTTTAATTCTCTCAGCTTCCTCCCGATCAATTGTGTAAATTGACTTCCAAAATCAATAATTAATAACTTTTCAAGATTACTATTCATAGTTTTTAGGTTTTATTTTTATAGTGCATTGCCAGCACATATGACTCGACAGATTCTTTCCTACTAGCATCTGGTTTTACATGTTTTACTACTTTAAATGATTTATTCAAAGTTTCTAGGATACTTGATTCTGCACCACCCTTAAAGCATTTTCCAAGAAAAAACCCATCTTCATTAAGGAAATCTTTTGCAATATCAATTGCACTCTCTAAGAGCATAGTAGTTCTTAAGTGGTCTGTTGGTCTATGCCCAGTTGTATCTGCTGCCATATCACTCACTACACCGTTAACTTTTTTGCCATTTAATATTTTATTTATTTGAGAAAGAATATTTTCATCATTGATGTCACCTTTTAAAATTTCAACGTTGGGTAATATATCTGTATCTAATAAATCAATACCAATTAGTATCCCTTTCTTATTTTTATTAATTATCTCAGAAATTACTTGAAGCCATCCACCTGGAGCACAGCCTAAATCAATTATTACCATACCGGATTTAAATAAATTAAATTTTTCATTTATTTGAAGTAATTTAAAAGCTGAACGTGATCGATAGCCTCTTTTTTGGGCCTCAGAGACATAAGGATCATTGAGTTGCCTTGATATCCAGCGTTTAGATGACTCTGTTCGTTTAGACTTTTTCAACTTTTGTTTAGAAGATCTAGAACTCGCAAACTTATTTTTGTGGAGATCTACTTTTTTTTTATTCATCAAACTCTCGAAAAATTTGAAAATATTCTACTAAATATACGAGATATATCAGAACCTATGCCTAGAGTAGATGGAATTACAAATAATACAAGCAAAGTAGTCACACCTAGACCAAATGTTATAGTTGCAGCCA
Organism: uncultured SAR116 cluster alpha proteobacterium; assembly: GCA_902539295.1. Taxonomy (GTDB): domain Bacteria; phylum Pseudomonadota; class Alphaproteobacteria; order Puniceispirillales. The sequence continues at coordinate 3,981 of CACBIM010000033.1, read as the reverse complement.
TCGGGATGAGATATTGAGCTTGTAACGAAGTTTCGAACATTAATGCAGACAGGCCTCCAATTGTTGTAAAAGAAGTAAGTATTACAGGCCTCAATCTATCACAAACACCAGAAATTATTGCTTCTTCAGGTTTATCTGGGTTCTCAGCTAATCTTCTTTCAATTGTAGCAACAAGAATAATGGAATTGTTCACAACAATTCCAGCCAAAGCAATAATTGCAAACATCGACAAAATTGACATTGTAAGTCCTAGAATATAATGGCCTACTACTGCACCTATAAAACCAAAAGGAATCATGATCATTACAGCAAGAGGTCTCAGCCAACTTGCAAATACCCATGCAAGAACTATGTAGATTGACAATAGGCCAATAGTCCCCCCTATTCTCATGTCTGCAAATGCCTCTTGTTGTTCCTCATCTCTTCCAGAATAACGATAATTTAAACCATAAGAAGAAATGATATTTTTGATGCCCAATTCTTCGAGTTTTTCTTTTGCTCCAGATGTATTCAATAATGTTTCATCTAAATCACCTGTGATTTTGACCTCTCGAGAACCATCAGTCCTTCTTATAACAGAAAAACCAAGATTATTTTTTAATGATGCAACCTCTTCTAATCTTATCAAAGATCCATTAGGTGCAATTAATTTTAACTGTGCTAAATTATCATTTTCAATTTCATCACTAGGTAACTTAATTCTAACAGTAACCTCTTCATCGCCTCTTGCGAAGCGCCTTACTATTGCTCCCTCAAGAGCTGATCTTACTTGCACTCCAATTTCAAAAGTACTAAAACCTAATGATTTTCCTTTAGGTGTAAGTTCAATATGTATTTCCTCAGCACCATAATTAAGATTACTTGTAACATCACTAGAACCTGGCAATGTTTTAACTAAGTCCATCACTTTATCAGAAGCCTGTTTCATTAAGTTTAAATCGTCGCCTAAAATTCTGATATCAATATCTCTTCCTGGAGGGCCTCCAACTGGAGCTCTAATAGAAATTTTTTCAAGACCAGGTACTGGATTTATATTTTTTTTCCAGGTAGATATTAATTCTTCAACTCTAACATCTCTTCTATCAGCAGTAATTAATTCAACTGTTACACTAGCCCTATCGTAGGAAGCCCCAAATGCATCATTCTCTTCAGTATTATTTGCTGAACCAAAACCTAAAAGATTAAAAGACATCAACACCAATTTACCTTCTTCCCCGACAAGCTCAATTTCTGTTTGCTTTAATGCTCTTTCCATTTCATTAAGCATTTTTGATGTTTGAGATCTTGATGAACCAGATGTCATTGTGATATTTGCAAAAACAATGTCTCCTTCAGGCCCACTAAAGAAAGCAAATGGAACTCTTCCTGAAGAAACCATACCTACGGAAAAAATCAATAGAGCAAAAGCTGAAGATATAGTGGCATATCGCCAATTATATGAGATTGTTACAAGTTTTTTAAAAATTTTATCTTTAAACCAATTAAAACCTCTATTAAATGGTTTTTGAATTTTATCAAGCAACCAAACAAATGGGGAAAAAATATTTGATATTATAGGATGGACACCATGCCTCAAATGTGCAGGCATTATTAGGAATACTTCTAAAAGACTAGCAGCAAGAACTGCACAAACAACAGCAGGTATCGCAAATATAATTTGACCAATAATACCTTTTATAAAAAATAGTGGTAAAAAAGCAGCAACTGTTGTCAACATTGCTGAAATTACGGGTGGTGACATTCTAGTTGCTGCTAAAATAGAAGATTGAGATGCATCCATTCCTCTGTTTTCCTCTAAATGCTCAGAATGCTCCCCAACGACAATTGCATCATCAACAACTATACCCAGGGCCATTATGAGTCCAAATAAAGAAATCATGTTTATAGTTTGACCAGTTAGTAACATAACACCAAATGTTGCTGCAAAAGCAACTGGAATGCCCAACGCTACCCAAAATGCTGTTCTTGAAGTTAAAAAAACAAAAAGGACTATCAAAACAATTATTAATCCACTTGAAGCGTTGCGGGTTAATAAATTAATTCTATCTGAAATCAAGTTTGCTACAGTTCCGAATTGTTCAACATTTAAACTTTTTGGGAAATTATTTTTTTGTTCTAATAGGTAATTTTGAACAGTTTCGTTTACCTTTAAGGCATCATTAGTTTTACTACGAAGAACTTTTAAATTTATTGCATTTTCACCGTTTCTGTATGCCTCAACCATCGGATCAGAAAAAGTTTCTGATATTTTTGCAATGTCACCTAATAGAATTCTTGTACCATCAGGTTTAACAATAATTTCTATTTGTGCATAATCCTTTCCAATTTCTTTTAAACCAAGTGAACGGACCCTCAATGCACCATCAGCAAAACTGCCAGCAGGAACATCAACTGAAGATGATGAAATAATCCTTGATATATCATTCATTGATAAGTTTAATCGAGCTAACTCAGTCTCAGGTATTTCAATTAATATTTCTTCACTTGGATTTGGGCTTATATCAATTTTATCAACGCCTAAAGCTAATAAATCTTCTTTGATATTTTTTGCTTGTGATCTTAATGATTTAATTGAAAATGGCCCTGATAAAACTATATTTGTCACTTCATCTTTGAATTCGGCTTTAAATACTCTGGGTTTTTCTGTATCCTCAGGCAAATCAGTGTCATTTACTACCGCCTCAACATCCGATAATGCATTTTGCATATTGGTTCCAAAATCATACTCAATTTGAAGAACAGCAAGGTTCTCAGAAGACGTTGATTTTACTTTTTTTACACCAGATAATGGCCTTAAGTCTGGAACAAGTTTTTGAACGATGTTTTTATCAACATCTTCAGCGGATGCACCAGGCCAAATCGTTGAAATTACTATTATTTCAATATCTAAATCTGGGAAAAGTTGTCTATTTAATCTTTCTAATGACAAGAGCCCAAAGACAATAAGAAATACCATCAATAAATTTGCTGCAGTTTTATGCTTGGCAAAAAAACTTAATATTGAAAAATTATTCATACTTACTTCGAAGTTTTACCCCTTCACCAATTCCTGCTAATCTTGAAATTACCACTTCATCATTTTTACTTAATCCACCTTTTAAGTATACATAACCAGGCTCTTTATGATTTATTGACACTAATCTTTTTTGAGCCCGACCATTTTTAATAATAAAAACTGAATTACCTTCGTAAATAGCTTCTTCAGGGAGTTTTACTACATTATATACTGTGCCTACTGGATACCTAACTTTAACAAATGCACCTGGGGGTATAGATGAAAAATTTTGAGAAGGACTTGGCAGAGACGCAAAAACTTTCCCTCCTCCATCCTGTGGATTAACTATTGAGTCTCTTCTTGAGATAGTGCCTTTTAGAGTAGAAACTTCATTTGAGCCCTGTTCCCAAATAACCTCAACTTCTTTACTTATGATATTTTCAAAATTTGCAAAAACTTGTGATGGAACATTAAATGAAACCTCTAAATAGTTTAAATCGCTTAATCTACCAATTAACTGTGAAGATAATAAATTTTCTCCTAATGCTATATTAACACTACTTAAAGATCCATCAAAAGGCGCTTTTAATATAGTATCATTAATTGCTCTTTTGGCTTTCTCTATTGATATTTGTAGTCTCTTATTTGATAGATTTATTTGATCTTTCTTAAAAGTTAATCGTCTTATATTTTGCTCTCTACTAAAAATTAAGCTTTTGGCATTTGACACGGCCAATAATATTTCATCTAAAGCACTATCAGTACTTGCCTTGCCATCTATCATTTTAACGATTCTAGTCTTTTGTTTTTCTCTTATGTTAAGTTGATTGTTTAATTCATTAAGTTGTAAATTATCTGATTGAATTTCGGAATTTATCTCGCTTATTTGAGAGTTGTTTAAAGATAATTGAATTTCTAAATCATTTAAGTTTGATAATTGAGTAAAATTATCAAGTTGGGCTAATATACTTCCCTTTTTAACATAT
>CACBIM010000032.1 GCA_902539295.1 uncultured SAR116 cluster alpha proteobacterium | reverse complement strand
ATTAAGTTATATTACTGTCAATAAAATAGATAATAATTTAAGAGCAAATTATATAGATTTAATTGTAAATGAAATTATTTTAAATCTGAATATTCTTTATAATACTTTGTGATGAAACAATGATTTACATTGAAATTTAAATTAAATTTGATAGTATAACTATTTAAATTGCTTCATTAAAAGATTACAATTATGAATTTTATAAATTTAGAAGAAATTTGTATTGGTTTAGTTCAGATAAATAATAGTTTTTCTGGACAAAATTATTTACCATACTCCGTTGGAATTTTAGAATCTTATGTGCGTAAACACCTATCCAATGGCATAAAAGTAAATTTTAAAGAACCTATCTATAAAAGATCAGGAATAAATAATGTAGTTAACAACCTTATTGGCTCAAATATTATTGGTTTTAGTACATATGTTTGGAATTTTCAAATTTCTTTAGAAATTGCTAAGAGGATAAAAAAAATTGACCCTGATGTGCTTATAATTTTTGGTGGACCACACGTTCCAGATTATGAAACAGAAAAATTTTTAAGAAAATATACGCAAATAGACTTAGCTGTTCACGGAGAAGGGGAACAAACTCTCACTGAAATAATTGAGAATTATAAAACATCAAATTGGTCTCAAATTTCTGGTTTAAGTTTTATAGATAATAATAATCAATATTTTCGAACACCAACACGACAACGATTTAGAAATTTGAATGAAGTTCCTTCACCATTATTAGATGGTACTTTCAAATCATTAATGAAATCCAATCCTAATGAAAAATGGATTGGTTTATGGGAAACAAATAGAGGATGCCCTTTTAAGTGCGCTTTTTGTGATTGGGGATCTGCAACTGGTGATAAAGTTGCTTCTTTTGAGGAAGAACGTCTTCATCAAGAAATTGATTGGTTTTCAAATAATAAGATTGAATTTGTTTTTTGTTGTGATGCAAATTTCGGGATTAAAAAAAGAGATATTGATATAGCCAACTATATATCTAAAAAGAAAGAGGAAACTGGCTATCCTCATGCACTCTCTGTACAGAATACTAAAAATGCAACAGAACGGGCTTACCAAACACAAAAAATTTTATCTGATGCAGGTTTGAATAAAGGTGTTGCTTTGTCTATGCAATCATTAGACCCACATACACTAAAAGCTATCAAAAGAGACAATATTTCATTAGATACATATCTTGAATTGGCAACCAGATTTAGTAGAGATAAGGTTGAAACTTTTTCAGATATTATTCTTGGCAACCCTGAAGAAACTTACGATACTTTAGTATCAGGAGTTGATACATTAATAAAGTTTGGTCAACATAACCGAATTCAATTTAATAATCTTTCAATTTTACCTAATGCAGAAATGGGAAGTAAGGAATACCAAAAAGAACATGGAATGATTACTGTTGTTTCAGAGATTATTAATATTCATGGTGAAAAGGTTAAACTTGAAGATGATGTGCCCGAATATCAGGAATTAGTTGTGGCAACTAAGTCAATGCCAAAAGAGATGTGGAGAAAAACTAGAGCTTTTTGTTGGATGGCTGCTTTTCTTCATTTTGATAAAATATTCCAAATACCACTTATATTAGCTCACACGTATGGAAAATTATCCTATAAAGATATGATCACATCATTTATAGATGCTGACAAAGATGCGTATCCTATCATTTCAAAAGTTAGAGATTTATTTATAGACCAAGCCAAGGTAATTCAAGAAGGTGGTGCTGAATTTTTATATTCTCCAGAATGGTTAGGCATTCATTGGCCTCAAGATGAATATGCCTTTATAATGCTAACTAAAGATGATCAAATTAGTGACTTTTATATAGAAGCTAAAAATATTCTTGAGAATTTACTCTTCAAAAATAATTCTGCAATGCCAAATGGTATGCTTGATGATTGTATAAAATTAAATGAGTTATTATTAAAGAGTCCAGGTGTTAAGGATGATATAAGTATTGATCTAAATTATAATATACTTGACGTCTACAATGGGGTCAGAAATGGCGAGCCATACAAATTAAAAAGCATTAAAAATGATGTGTTAATAAAAAGAAAAGAAGCTGTTTATACTGATTTTCAGAAATGGTGTCGCGAAGTAGTATGGTGGGGAAATAAAAAAGGTGCTTATTTGTATAATAGTGATGTTGTAGAAAAATCTTCAGTTGAGGGGGATGTAGGTAAACTCGCAGGACATTTTTAATTAATGATTGAGAAAACACTTGGCAAGCATGGCCCAAAAGTTTCATGTATTGGTTTCGGTGGGTGGGGCATTGGAGGCAAAACACCAGGAAATTCCTCTTATGGGAAAACCGACAACGATCAGTCAATAAGTACGATTAAACACGCTTATAGAAATAATATAATATTTTTTGATACATCACCCGCTTATGGTGATGGAGTAAGTGAGAGTTTAATTGGTGAGGCACTTGAAGAAAATAGAAAAAAAGTAATTTATTCAACGAAGGTTGGTTTCTCTTCTTGGGCAGAAGGTGCAAATTTTAATAGCAAATCTATATACATGTCCTTAGAAGCTAGTTTAGAACGTCTAAGGACTAATTATATAGATGTGTTATGGCTTCATAGCCCACCCGGAGACATTATATTTAAAGATAAAAGTATTTTTGAGCTTTTAGATGAATTAAAAGAAAAAAATATCATAAAAAAATGGGGTGTATCGTGTAAAAGTCCTGATGAGGGATTAAAGTTACTTAAAGAAAGAAATGTAGATTTACTTCAAATAAATTTTAATATGATGGATATAAGAGCTTACCAATTAGGCTTACTTGACTTAGCATATAAAAAAGGTGTTGGCATTGTTGCTAGAACGCCGTTATGTTTTGGGTTTTTAACTGGAAAAATAACACAAAATACTATTTTTCCTGAAGGTGACCATAGACATAACTGGTCTTCAAATCAAATAAAAACATGGGTGGAAGGGGCTGAGAGTATACTTTCTCTGCTTGGTATAAATCCTGGGGCGGAAGCATGCAAGGCTGCTTTAAAATTCTGTTTATCTTTTCCATCAATTTGTGTTGTTTTACCAGGTTCTCTTTTTGAGAATGAAGTAGATGAGCAAGTTCAAGCTGGAATTGAAGGTGCTATGGATGGTTCTGATTTATATAAAATAATTAAATTGCATGATAAAATTTCTTTTTATAATCCTTAAAATTTTTGATAAGATCCAAAAATGAAAAAAGTACTACTAGTTACTGGCGGTGGAAGGGGTATTGGTAAATCAACTGCTATAATGGCAGGCAAACTTAACTACAATGTTGGAATAAATTATTTAAAAGATAAAAAAGCAGCTGATGAAACAGCATCAATAATTAAAAAAAATGGTGGTAATTGTATCTCAATCAAAGGCGATATTGCTAATTTTGATGATGTTAATTATGTCTTTGATGAGCTAACTAAAACGTTTGGTCCTGTAAACTATTTAGTAGCAAATGCTGGCGATATTCCCAAAAGGAAAACGTTTTTTGAAACTGAAATTAGTGATCTGGAAAGAACTATCCAAGTAAATTTGACAGGAACAATATATTGTGTTCACAAATTTACAAATTTACTTATTAATCAAAACCTTGATGGTTCAATGGTTTTAATCAGTTCTGAGTCTGCAAGATTTGGTGGTAATCATATTTCAACCTATGCTGCAACTAAGGCTGCCTTAAATACATTTGTTGTTGGAGCAGCAAGAGAAGTAGGCCCTTTTGGTATAAGAGTTAATGCAGTTAGCCCAGGAACAATATATACTGAATCATTAGAAAATGAGGGTGAAAACAAGCTAAAACAAATTAGAGACTCTATACCTCTTGGAAGAATTGGCAACACTAGCGAAGCGGCAGAAACAATTCATTGGTTGTTATCTGATAAATCAAGTTATGTAAGTGGTTCAATGATTACAGTTAGTGGTGGAAGATAAAATAATGAACAAAAATACAAAAAAAGTTATTGTTGCCGGAGCTACAGGTTTCATCGGTAGAAATGTAGTTGAACTGTTATTAAAAAATCCAAATTTTTCAGTTACTGGAATTTGGAATAATAGACCACCTTATAAAATTAATAATTTAGATTGGATTAAGGCAGATCTTACAAATAAAAAAGACATTGAAAAACATCTGCCAGGATATGATGTTTTAATACAAATGGCATCTGTAACATCAGGATCTAAAGATGTTTTTGAAAGTCCCCATATACATATAACGGATAATGCATTAATGAACAGCTTGCTTATGAGAGCTGCATATGATTTTAATTATAAACATTTCGTACTCCCAAGTTGTTCTATAATTTACAATTCATCTAATAAACCTCATGATGAATATTCTTTTAATCCTTCAATAGAGATACAAGAGAAATATTTTGGTGGAGCTTGGAATAAAATTTATTTTGAAAATATTTGCCGTTTTTATTCAAATATTGGAGATACTAAGTTTTCTATCATCAGACATTCAAATGTTTATGGACCTTATGATAAGTTTGACTTGGAGAAAAGTCATGTTTTTGGAGCAACTATAACAAAAATCATGAAAAACAAATCAGACAGTATTGAGATATGGGGTGACGGAACTGAAGGAAGGGATTTAATATATGTAGATGATTTAACATCATTAATAGAATTAATGATATTAAAACAAAAAAAACCTTATGAAATTATTTGTGCTGGGTCAGGTTATACTTTGCCAATTAATGAACTAGTGAAAAAAATTATGGAAGTTTCAGGAAAAAGTTTTAAAATTAAGCATAATCTTGATAAACCTTCTATTAAGTCAAATATAAGCCTCACATCTAAAATTGCTAAAGATGAATATAATTGGTCTCCTAAAGTTGATATAGATGAAGGTATCAGAAAAACCCTGGATTGGTATAGAAAACATTACTAATGTATTATTAGCGAAGACCAGTCATGAATTTTTTTTGCATCAAAAACATCTATATGTTTAAGACTAGAAGCATCATTTAAAATTTTATCGTTGTCATCATAAAAGATTGATTTTTCTTTTATTTTCTCCAAAAATTTTATTTTATTATAACTTTTATACTCTAGAATTGAGGGGCCATTAAAAAAGTTATATAACTTGAATTTTTTTAATAAAATAATTGATGGTTGATGAGAAAGGGGCAGACTTTTATAAGCTCCTATAGAACAATAACAGATTATATTACCTTTTTTGGACAACCATTTGATATATTCAAAAATGCCCTTTTTGAGAATACATCTTGAAAAAACATCATCATATATAACTCCTTTTTTCAAATTAAATGGTGGTAAAAGTTGCTTTGCCCATATTTTTTCTCCGTCCTTATTAAAGCACTCCCAAACTGTTAAATCTAAATCAAAAATTATCAAAATTTAACTCTTGCTTACGATTAAAGCACTCGTATTACTGTTTAATGTAAATTGCTCAGAAATAAGCTTTAAAGAATTTCTATCAATAACATCTGATGGTCTTAAAATATACTTTTCATCTTTAGTTATATAACCACCATTAGTAAATACGATTACTGACTCATCATCTAGTTTATCTATATATTTATTATCTTCAATTTGTATATGTTGCAAGAATGAACCATGCGCATTAATTTTGCCATTTGAATAACTTGGATTAGGAATACTAATGCAATGATCGTTTTTACTAGTAAAGCTTTTACTTCCCTCATAACCTTTATTTTCTCTTCCATATTCATCATACAATCTGACTAAATCCTTTTTATCTACAGGTGTTTCAATTTCTAATAAAATTGCTCCATCGTCTGATACAGCTCTTGAAGAATGAAACCTAGATCGAAAAATACTTATTTTCTTTAAAGCACCTAATCTAATTGAGTTACGTAAAAAAGATAATTCTATCTCTCCATTTAGTACAATCAAACCTGTATTTTTATTTGGATGACAATGCATTGAAGTGCTTGCATTTTTTTTTATATTTAAAAGCCAAATTGCAACAGTCTCGTTAGCAAAACATAAATATTCATGACCCCAGGGCTTTGATACTACAACATCATTATAATTTTCATTTTTCATTTCTACCTGAATTTTTATTATTATTATTATATATATTTAATTTGAGACTTTTGTTTTTTGATAATTTTATAAATTAAGCCTCGTATTTCATTTGAAGTTGGAGGCAAATTATCAACTTGGGGATAAAAACCTGCAGATTTATCTTTTAGACCGATAACATTAACTATCTTATTTGTCATTAAATTTAAATCATGGGCTATATTTTTAGCTATTCCATTTACATAATCATCATCTAAGACAATGCCACCAAATTTTGAATCTATTAAACTTTGCTTAGCTTTTTTTGAGATTTTAAGAGGCTTTATTTCAAATATGTTAATTACATTTACTTTGATTCCTTTTTTAAATAATTTTTTTGAAGTTTCAATTGCTTCAAACCTTGTAATTGATATGGCAAAAAGAGTGATATCTGGATTTTCATAAACTATGTCTTTTAATTCTTTTCTATTGTCATATGATTTTCTGTGCTCAGATACATATATCACATCATCATTGTTTATAAAATCATGATAGACCTTTTTAAATTCATTGGGCGACATTGGTGAAACAATTTTTATTCCTGGCATTCTGTAATACAAAGAGTGATGTGACGAACCTGCAACTGGGCCTATAGAACCTTCCATACCAATTGATCTTATTAACATTGAACATGGAATTCCCCAGATTTCTTTCGATTTGCAAGCATAATTTAATATTATAGGGGCATTAAACCAATTAAAACCTTGATATCTTATTACATAAATAGGCTTTCTTCCTGAAAGTGCCGCACCAACAGCAAAACCACCTCCAGCAACGTCAGCCATAGAAAGTTCAATCATACCATCTTTTTCATAAAGTTCTGGTAAAGTTCCTCCAACCCATCCAACAGCTGTTAAACATTGACCCATTACAAGACCATTGTTCTTCTTAAGATGGTGTCTTATTGTTTCCTTTATTGTTTCTCTTAAATTAGTTTTTGGCATTTGTTCCAAGCTTTTTTAACTTTTCTCTGAGCATTGTTTATAATTTCATATCCAAATTTTGTTATGTAATCTTTTTGCCTATCAAGAGTATTTGGATCATCAATACCAGCACCAGCATGCCAGTAAAGTCTATTTGTTCTTATATTAAAAAGGCAGGGTTTTTTAATAAGGTTTTTTGAAAATGTTTCCCATATATCCTTTGGTTTATCCTCAATATCGAAAGAGGTTAATCCAAAAGATTTTGCAACATCATCCATTTCCCAATTTCTCCTAACCTTTTTTTCTGTTAAGATTGACAAATTGTTGTCTTCAACAATAAACCAAATAGGTAATTTTTTAGTAGATGCCCATCCTAAAGATGCTAAAAAATAATCTTCTTCTGCAGCAGCATCTCCTATAAAGCATAATGTTGGAAAATTATTCCCAAAACATGCGCCTACAGCTATTGGCCCGTGAGAACCCATAAGACCATCATGTCCATAAATGTTTTTTTCTCTACATTGAATTGATGCTGATCCACCCATTCCATTAGCACAACCTTTGCTACTTCCTAATAACTCTAGTATTAATTTTTTAAGGTCTCCTCCAAAAGCTAAATATGTCGCATGTCCTCTGTGTTGAATAAATATTTGTTTTTTTGTTTTTGGAAAGAATTTGTCAAAAAAAACTGCAAATGTTGAAGCAATAAATTCTTGCCCTGCAGAAAGATACACAGGTATCTTAATATTTTTGTTCTGTAAGTTTTTGAATACTTCTTCTTCAAAAGCTCTGCAAAGTGAAGCTTTTTCATAAATAAGAAGTTCTGTTGCTTTGTCTAGTTTCATTATGGATGTTTTACTTTTTCAATCGCAGCCTTCATCCATTCACCCATCCAATTATAATGTGGTGATGAAACAATATTTTGATCAATTACTACTGGCGCATTTACATAAGTGGCTCCAGAATTGTTAACATCATCTTCAATACTATAATAAGCTGAAATCTTTTTCCCATCTGTAGCTTTTGCAGAAATTAAAAGTTGTGCTCCATGACATGTGCTCGCTATGATTTTATTCTTTTTATTCCAGTCTGAAATAAATTTAATAACGGTTTTTTCCTGTCGTAGTTTCTCTAAAGATTTTACTCCTCCGGGCAGCACTAACAAATCAAAATCATTCATATAGTTATTATAGTTATCAACAACATCAAGTTCAGTTATCAAAGCATGAGATTCCATATTTACTCCCATAATTCCATGAAATTTTCCTAGCACATTTGACATTATAATAACATTTTTTTCAGGTAATTCTTCTCTCAATCTGTAGTATGGGTACACAACCTCTTGATCTTGAAAATTTTCCCATGTTATAATTAATGCTTTCATAAATTCTCCATTTAAATAATTATACTTTATGTATAATTTAAATTTTATAAAAATAAAATCATATATTAGAATTAGAACAATGATATTAAATTAATAATTTAATAATTAGAAGTTTTTGAATTAATTTAATATTTATTTATATAAATTTACTTTTAATATTTTCAATTTCTCATTGTAAATAGATAGCTTTACAAGATTATTGTAATTATCTATAAATTGTTAATATTTTTTATTTTCATATAAATTTAAATACAAATGACGCTGCTTAAGAATAAATATTAAATAATGCAAAGTTTAAAAATACTACCTACAATTGGACCTATTAGCGAACAAGAACATTCTATTAAGAGAATTTTAAAATTTACAGATATTGTCAGAACAAATGGTAGTCATAACAACATAAGATGGCATGAAAATATTTCTAATGTGATAAAAAAAATTAATCCTAATGCATTACATTTACTTGACATACCAGGTGTTAAGCCAAGAACTGGTAATACTGAACAGCTCAAAGTAAAAAAAGGTGAATTAATATTATTTTATTTTGGAAAAAAAATAAATACAAAATATAGAAAAATTATTTTAACAAAACCATTGCCACCAATAAATTCAAAAATTAAAAAATTTTCTTTAGCAGATGGTCAATATTATTTCAATATCGAAAAATACGGAAAAGATTTTGTTTTAGGTAAATCTATTTCAAGTTTTACCTTGCTTCCTTTCAAAGGTCTAAATATTCCAAATGCTATTTATGACAATGATTTACAACTAAAACATTACAAGAGTTTTTTGAACAGGTGCAAAAATATTGATTTTGATGTTATTGGATTAAGCTATATACAATCAGATAATATTATAAAAAAAATAAGGAAATTATATAAAGATAAAATAATAGTCTCGAAAATAGAAAATAAAGAGGGTCTCAAGAATGTTGACAAGATTGCTGAGGAATCTGATGTTATTATGATTGACAGAGGCGATTTAGCTGCAGAAGTTGGAAGTCATAACTTGTTTGACTCAGTTTTAAAAATAACAAAGGCTACAAAAGAAAATGGTAAACCATTAATTATGGCAACTGAAAACTTGGTTTCAATGTTCAACAAAAATGAGCCAACAAAAAGTGAAATTATGTCCCTAGGTATGAGTTCATTAATCGATGGTGATGTTATTATGTTAAGTGAAGAAACTGCGTTATCTAAAAATTGGCTTAATACAATAAAATGGCTTAGTGATTATCTTAAAAAATTAAAATTGGTTCAATTAAACACAAACTTTTCTTACTGTGAAAAAAATAGTAAAATCAACGAAAGTTTTAATACTAATATGATTAATAAAAACAATGAACCATCTATTTGGTCTTGTTTTAATTTTAATTCAAATGATAACTTTGTATTTTTTTCAAGAACTGGAGCTAGTATTAAAGAATTTAAAAAAAAATACACTTCTAATTCAAGTTTAGTATTAACAGATTCAATACTAACGTATAACTTATGCAAATTTTGGAAAGATGTAAATGGAATTTATTTAGAATCATTGTCTAAATTTCATAATGTAAAGAATATACCAAAAATTATTAAGAATTACCAAAAGCTTGTTTTTAGTGGAAATAAAAATAGAGCCATATGTTTGCTTATACTAAATCCAAAAAATGGTTCTAAAGCTAATTGTATATATTTCATAGATAAAAAAGATTTAATATAAGATTTTAAATACTTTATGACTGCAGAGTTTCATATCAATTTAAATGATTATTTCGAGCTAAAAAACCTGGTTTCAAATGTTTATTACCCATTAAAAGAGCTTGTAGATAAGAAAAACTTTTTAAGTATAGTAAATAACTTTAAAACCATTTCTGGCGAAATTTTTCCTATCCCTATTTTTCTTGACATAGATAACGATTTTAAAAAAAAATTAAAACTAAACAAACGTTTTAATATTAAACTTAATGACTCCATAGTTGGATGTATTACAGTAAAGGATATATATACAATCAATAAAAAATATGTTTCTAAAAAACTTTTTGGAACGAGTGATGAAAAACATGTAGGTGTTAAAAATTTTCTTAATAAAAAAGAATATTTTGTTGGTGGTAAAATAGATTTGTTAGATAATAAGACGATAGAAAAAAAATATAATTATCTACAACCAATAAAATCGATTGAGAGATTTCGCCGAAATAATTGGAAAACTATTGTTGGCTTTCAAACTAGAAATATACCACATAGAGCTCATGAGCACCTTTTAAGAGTATCGCTAGAATATGTAGATGGACTATTTGTTCAACCACTAGTAGGCTATAAGAAATCAGGTGATTTTTCTAATGAGGCCGTATTTAGAACATATGAATATCTTATTCAAAATTATTTTCCAAAAAATAAAGTTGTTCTTGGATCCTTAAATTCAGCTATGTGGTATGCTGGACCTAGAGAAGCAGTTTTTCATGCTATTATAAGAAAAAATTATGGCTGTACTCATTTTATTGTTGGAAGAGACCATGCTGGAATAGGAAATTACTATGGGAAATATGATTCACAAAAGATCTTTAAACAATTTAAGGAAAGTTTGAATATAAAAATTTTAAAACTTGGTGGTCCTTATTATTGTAAATTTTGTGATGGAATTGTTAGCGAGCATTCATGCCCACATTATAATAACCCAAGCTTTAAAGTAAATCATATTTCAGGTACCGATGTAAGAAAAAGTATATTGAATAATAAATATATATCTAAGAAATATGTTCGACCTGAGATATTGAAAATTTTAAAATCATTAAATAGAGTTTTTATATGAATTTTTTAGAAGCTATATAGAATGTTTAAAGCTATTTATGACTTAATAAGATTTAATGGGTATAGCCCTAAAGAAAGAAAAATTGTTTTCTATTCTGAAAATGAATCTTTTTATAAATTCTTTTCTGGGATAATAAATGATTTAATTAAAAGGTATAATCAAAATATCTATTATGTGACATCTTCTTTAAGTGACCCTATCTTAAGTACAAAAAATAAAAAAATCATCCCTTTTTATATTGGAACTGGCTCAATTAGAACAATTTTTTTTTCGATGTATAATTCTCCAACTCTAATTTTAACAATGCCAGATTTAAATAGTTTCCATATAAAAAGATCACCTCATAAAGTAAATTATATTTTTATTCCACATAATATTTTAAGTATACATATGGTTTTTCGAAACAAAGCTTTCAATCATTATGATACATTCTTTTGCTGTGGACCCCACCATAATAAAGAAATCAAAGAAACAGAAAAAATCTATAATTTGAAAAAAATTAATACTATTAATTTTGGTTATAATAAAATAGATGAATTAATCAATAATAAAGTAAGATCAATCTCTTCTGAAAAAACTTTGATTATCTGTCCTTCATGGGGAGAAAATTGTATTATTGAGAAATATGGCGAAAAATTAATGTCGACGCTGGTAGATACCAAATGGAAAGTTATTGTTAGACCACACCCAGATACAGTTCGTAAATTTAGTGCTAAGTATTTTAAACTGAAAAAAAAATATGAAAATTCATTTATTTTTGAAGAAAAAATTTCAAATATGGATTCTCTGTATAAATCTAGCTTGATGATCAGTGATTGGTCTGGTGCTGCATTTGAGTTTGCTTTTGGTTTAGAAAAGCCTGTTATTTTTATTGATGTGCCAAAAAAGGTTAATAACCCTGACTATACTCTTTATAAAAATATTCCTATTGAAATATCAATAAGAAATAAAATTGGTGTAGTAATCCCAGTAGAAAAAATTGATTGCTTATGTGAGGAAATAGAAAAGGTTTTTAATAAAAAGGGACACTATAAAAAAAATATAATAAATATGAGAAATAAAACATTATATAATATAGGCTCAAGCTCTAGATTTGGATCCAAATTTATATATGAACTATTCTTCAGATCATAAATTTAATAATCAAAAAAATCATTATCAATAATTTTAATAATATTTTTATATTCAGAGTCCATTAAAAAAGCCCTATATTCCAAAATCTCTGGTTTCTTATCATCTAGACAGCCAAAAATTATTCTAAATGCATTAACTGGAGAGTGATTTTCACTATCAAGTAATGAATCGCATTTTTTGGGGAGTTTGTAAGAAGCAAAAACATTCAAAAGGTTATTAAGATTCTTAACACTTAAATTTTCTCTATCAGTTGCAGTATGTTTTACAGCATCATGATCCATACCATGATCAGAATGGATCAATATTATTGAGTCTTTATCATAATCAACAATTTTTTTCACAATACTTAATATAAATTTTTCAGCACATTTATTTTGATTTGTATATATTTTTGACCAAGTACTAAAGTTATCATCATATGGATCTGGCCACATTTCTCTTTTTATTAATGAACAATCACTGTTGAATCTAATAGGCATATGTGGGAAGGGCATCCACCAAAAATAAAAGTAAGGACTTTCAGAAATTTCAGGAAGGATTTTTTCAAAGTTATCATTTACAATCAAGGAATCTGTGAGTTGAAGATCATAAACATCATGCATGTATTTTTCATTTTTATTTATGTTATTATCAGGATTAATTTTTAAAACAGTTAAAAATTTTCCAAAACTTTGACTTTTACTCATTCGATATAAAATTTTCATTAGAAAACTTCTTTCTAAAAACATAATATCTTGATTGTTTAAAAAAGAATCTTTTCCTTTGATACAAATATCTTCAATTCCTGTGCACCCGGAAATATGACCTTCACCATCTACTCTTACAAATTTATAATTTCTTTTTCTGAATTCAGCAATTACTGGACTATGACCTTTGAACAAGTTTTTCATTTCTACATTTACACTACTTTTAATTGGTCCAACATCTTTGAAAAAATAATCCATGGAAAAAAAATGGGGAATGGATGAATAAGAGACTGCAGCATTAGCTTTAACATTTTTTAATGTAGTAAATCCAAAGT
>CACBIM010000031.1 GCA_902539295.1 uncultured SAR116 cluster alpha proteobacterium | reverse complement strand
TATTTCAAATACATCTTTATCTTGCTGATATTCACCAATACTAGTCAAGGTCAGGCCAATTCAGAAAAATACATTTGTGTTGAAAAAAATTTATTTCAAATTTCTATGGAAGCTAAAAAGTATTACAATGAATTAAATAATTCATATTCTATCAATGTTACTCCATCACATCTTATATTTTTAAATGGTTCATTAAGTAATAAAAATTATATTAAATTTCCAATTAGAAGTAAAAACGGACAATATTTTAAAATTTACCAAGACAATATAAATTTGCATATCCAATTTGGTCCTACTCAAAATATAGAAATGCCTTTCTATCTTAAGTATTCACGTAATGATATCTCTTTGTCAGAAATGTCTTATTCAGAGTGCAAAATTTTAAAATAATTTGACAAAACTTTATTATCTGTAATTAGATATTTTTATGAAATATATAATTTTTATTTTCAAAAACTTTATCTTTTTGTGAATGTAAAATGGCTCTCAGACCACCAATTAGAATTGCTTCCGCAAATACACCAAGTGGTCTTACCTTAAGTACAATTTATGGATTAGAAAACGCAAGCAGAGCAACTTTAGGGTCTTTAATAACAATTGCTGGTCTTGAAATATTTAGCTCAGCTAAATTTATGTCTGTTTCAATTTTCATATCTTCTTTAATAGCGCTTCCAATTGTTTTATTTGCTGGCAATCTAATTAATTTATTTTCAAGAAAATATATTTTTTCTTTAGCAAGTGTTTTGATTATTATTGGCAATTTATCATTATCATATAGCGATATAATTGCCTATACACTTGGAAATATTCTTAGGATGGCTGGTGCCGGACTTACAATGATTTGTGTATCATTATACACAATGGACTTCATCCCAAGAAAAGAACTTGCCCAGGTAGAAAGTCGAAAAATTTTATTTGCTGCTATGTCATGGGTCTTGTTTCCAGGAATTGGAACTTGGCTATGGGTTAATACATTTAAAATGGTGCCATTTTTATTGTCATCTATTATTATGACTTTACTTTTGCTTATTTTTTGGTGGCTCAGAATAAAAGAAGCAGAGCAGGTTAAAGAGCCAAATAAAAATCATTTGAACTTTTTATCTAACCTTAAAATATATTTTTATAATCCTCATATGAGGGTCGCATACTTAATTGCAGTAACAAGATCTTCATCTTGGGTATTTTTCTTTACCTATGGCCCAATTTATTTTATTGAAGCTGGCATTGCTATTGAGTGGGTAGGCTTTGTAATGGGATCAATAATAAGCATCTTTGTTTTTTCATCATATTTTGCGAAAATTGGAGAAAGTTATGGTATAAGAAGAACTGTTTACTATTCATTTTTAATAAGTGGTATATCGCTTGGGATTATTGGATTACTTCCTAAACCAGCATTAATAGGAATGATATTTCTCGTAATAGCAACCTTAGGAATGGATATGCTTGACATTATTGGAAACTTGCCATTTATGAGAATGGTTAACCCTAAACAAAGAACTGAAATGACAACAGTTTACTCAACATGGAGAGAATTTTCATTTGCAATAACACCAGGTTTTGCAAGTCTATTTTTGTTTTTTATGAAAGTACAAAGTCTCTTTATCGTTATGGGATTTTTTTTAATATCAGCAGGATTATTATCAAAAAAAATGCCTGGCCGTATAGATTAGAATATTATATGTCTGGCCTTATGTCCCAAAAACTAAGCTGTTTTTCTAATGCATAAGCAGCTCTTAAAAGTAATTTTTCAGAAAATGGTTTTCCTATTAATTGAACGCTTAATGGCAAACCATTGGGATCAAAACCTGTCGGAATACTGATTGCAGGCAAACCCAAATAATTTATAGGTCTTGTATTGTGGCCTATTCTTCTTACTAAATTTGCAGCATCTGAATTTGCTCCTAAATCACTTTCCTTAATAGTAGGAATATAACACGGCCAAACAGGTGCAATCAAAATATCCACCTCCTCAAAAGCTTTATATAAAAATTTATGGATAAACTGTATTCGATACCTTAATAACATTTTATATTCTTGATTTGATGTAAAAGCACCGGCTAATATCCTCATTAGGGTTTGCTCATTAAATAATTTATGTTTTTCTAACACTAGGTTTTTATGAGCATTTGCAGCTTCCGATGAAATTAACAACATATTTAAATCATTAGCATTTTCTATATTTGGTATTTTTGCATCCAAACAAATTGCACCTAATTTTTCTAAAATTGAGAATGTGTTTATAACATCAATTCTAATCCCTTCGTCACTGCCATCTAAAAAGTAACTATCAGGCAATCCAATTTTTAAACCTTTTATTCCTATATCTAATTCTAAAAGATAATTCTGTTTATCAACTTGAACTGATGATTTATCATTCTTGTCTTCTGCAACTAATACATTTAGCATTTTAGCTATATCAGTAACGCTTCTCGCTAATGGCCCAACTGTATCCAAAGAGACAGAAAGAGGAAACACGCCGTCTCTACTAATTAAACCCTGTGTAGGTTTTATACCAAATAAACCACATGCAGACGCAGGCAGCCTTACAGAACCACCTGTATCTGTCCCTAATGCAGCTGGCACTAAACCAGCTGCAACTACAGCAGCGGATCCAGATGATGAGCCTCCACAGACATAATCTCTATTCCAAGGATTTTTAGGTGTTCCAGCATAATTATTATGCCCTGTAACTCCAAAAGCGTATTCAACTGAAACCAGTCTTCCACAATCTATTGAGCCAGCTTTATCTAGAAGTGATATAACTTTGGCAGTTTTTTCTGATTTAAGTCCCTCTCTACTTCTTGATCCTGCCTCATTAGGCCAGCCTATTCCATTTTTTTGAAGTCTCTGAAAGAGTTCTTTATGAGCAAGTGGTATACAGTTTAATGGTAATTCTTGCTCTTGTTTTTCTAATAATTTTTTAGCTCTTTCAATTGCAAATTCTTTAAAAACAAATCTTACAGCATTTAAAGATCTTCCTACTGTTTCAAGTTTATTAGTAACATCATTAACAAGTTCTATTGCATTTATCTTGTTTGTATCAATTAAATTTTTAATTTCTAGAAAAGATTTAAAGTCAATCATTTTTTTGAATTTAAAAATAATTTAAATACTTCATTAACAGTATTAGGTTTTTTTAAATATACTTTTTTTTGACCAAGTGTGTTGAGTTGTTTTTGACTAACATTATAAACATTTTTAATTAAACTTTTATTGATTTCTGATTTGTCTAATTCAGAAAGTATCTGTATTCGATAATCATTTTTTATTTCCTTGCCCATTCTATAGCATCCTCCAAGCGATCGTCACCCCAAAATAATTCACTTCCAACTATGAATGTTGGACTTCCAAATACTGATTTATCTTTTGCTGTTTGTGTATTTTGATTGTATTGCTGCAAAATTTTACTTGAATTTGCAGTTTCAATTATTTTTTCTGCATCAAGATTTAATTTATTAAAACAATCATTTAAATTCCCTTCACTTCCTGCCTCAATATGATCAATAAACCAAAGTTTGTAAGCTTGTTCTAAGTATTCAAGTATCCAACCTTCATTAACTCCTACTAAAGCAACGCAATTGGCTAGATCAAGATTATTGATTGGATAAGGCACAGGAACTTTTGGAATTTCAATATTATATAAAATAGATCTCCTTTGGATATCTCTCCACATATGATCTACTTTAGGTTTTTTTGACGGTGGAAACGGTATATTGTCCATATCCTTCATAACTATTCTTACACTAAAAGGGTGGAAATTAATTTTTAAATTTAAATCATTAATTTTAGCTCTTAAGCGTTTAACCGTGAGATAAGTGTATGTGCTTCCAATAGAAAACCAAAAATTTATTTCTTGCATTTGATCCCCTTTAATTCTTTATTAAGAGTAGATTAATTTACTAATATGCCAGTTATAAACAAAATAGCAGACTTTTTTGAAGAAATGAAGGGATGGCGACGCCAATTACACGCTAATCCTGAGTTGGAATTTGATTGTTTTAAAACCTCTTCTTTTGTTATTGAACGTTTAAAAGAATTTGGTGTAGATGAAATTCATGACGGTATTGCTAAAACAGGTGTAGTTGGAATAATAAATGGCAAAAAAAATGGCAAAACAATTGGCTTAAGAGCTGATATGGACGCTTTACCACTTCAAGAGGAAACAAATCATGAATATAAATCTAAAATAGACGGAGTAATGCATGCTTGTGGCCATGATGGACATACAACAATGCTTTTAGGCGCTGCTAAATATCTTTCTGATACTAGAAACTTTTCTGGTCGTGTAGCATTAATTTTTCAACCTGCTGAAGAAAAAGGTGGTGGTGCTGGCGTGATGTGTAAAGAAGGTATTATGGATAAATTCGAAATTGATCAAGTTTACGGAATACACACGGCACCTAATGTTGAACTTGGACGATTTGAAACTAATTCAAATACAGTTTTTGCAGCTGCTGATGATTTCACAATAAATATTAACGGAAATGGGGGCCATGGAGCATACCCAGAACACACAATTGACCCAGTAATGATTGCAACTCAAATATCACAGGCAATTCATTCAATATCCTCAAGGAACCTGCCAGCACGTGACCCAGTTGTTATTTCAATAACACAGATACACTCTGGAACGACTTATAATATTATACCTGGTAGAGCATTTATTAATGGTACTATAAGAACACTTACAAAAGATACTCAGGAAATTGTTCAAAGAAGAATGCAAGAAATTTGCAAAGGTTATTCAGATGCATATGGTGCAAATATCGAATTAGATTATAACTTTGGATATCCTGCAACTATAAATTACAAAAAAGAAACAGATTTTGCTGTTAAGGTTGCTAAAGAAATTTCTGGAGATAACAACGTTGAAGATGATGCAAAACCAGATATGGGTGCAGAAGACTTTTCATTTATGCTTCACGAGAGGCCAGGAGCTTTTCTTAATCTTGGACAAGGAAAAGGTCCAGGAGTTCACAATACAAAATTTGATTTTAATGATGATTTATCTCCGATTGGTGCAAGCTTCTTTGTAAAATTAGTAGAAAAAGCATTACCTGTATAGATAATTTAATTAGACTAAAATTTTTCAAAAGAATTATTTTTTTTATTGAAGCACCAAAGATTAGCTTTTTCCATATCAAACCACCATCCATGAATTGCCAGTTTATTTTCAACTAATGATTTTGAAATCCAAGGAAATGATTTCAAGTTTTTTAATGAATTTTTTATAGAATTTTTCTCTGCAATATGTTGTGTCTCACCTGGCCATTTTGAAAAATCTAAATCTGTTAAAGCACCTTTAGATATTTTTACCCAATTTTCTATAAATTCAGTTTCATTTTTGACTTTACTATTTTGTTTTTCAGCCTCTTTTTTACAAAAGCTACACAATGCAGAAATTCCACCACAATGTGAATGTCCCAAAATTATAATATCATGCACTTTTAAAGTTTTAACAGCGTATTCAAGAGCAGAACCTAGTCCATGATACACATCGTCTTTTTCAAAGGGTGGAACTAAGTTTGCTACATTTCGAACTACAAATAGATCACCTGGCTTTGCATTAAATAAAATTGCTGGATCTACCCTTGAGTCAGAACATGATATAATCATAGTCTTTGGCGCTTGACCATTCTTTACAAGTTTAGAAAAAAAGTCACTTTCATTTGAGAAATATTTTTTTTTGAAATTTTGAAACCCATTTAAAAGAGAATTTACCATTTACTTCACCAAATTATTATCAATCTATGATTTTTCAATTTTTTGATGCACTTCAACAATATTACCTTCAGGATCATAAAAAAATATTTGATGCCACTCAGCAGAAAAAGTTGTCCCGTAATCCGCATAATTTATTTTATTTATTTCTAAAATTTTTATGAATTCTTCAAGGTCATCAGTTCTAAATGCGATGTGCCCTCTCTCTACAGGATTAATGTGCCTATTATTCTGTTTTGCTACATCAAAATCTCTTTCTGCTAAATGCATTTGAACTTTACCTTCAGTAACAAATTTAATTTTTCCATTATAACCTGAGGTTTCAGTAGCTTTAGTTCTTTGAAAATCTGTTTCTGAAATACTATCCATTTGAAGAATATTTTTATAAAAATTATTCAGCTCATCAACATTTTTAGATACAATATTGATATGATGGAATTCTAATTTCATAATATTAGTAACAAATTCTTAAAATTTATATTATTCATAAATAATATTACATTTTTAAGATTTAAAAACCACATATTAAATTAAATTATGGATCATAAAATTTTAGCACTTGGTGGCGATGGAATAGGTCCAGAAGTTTTAGATTTTGGACTTCAATTAATTTACAAAATTGAAGATATTTTTGGGATAAACATAAAAATTGAGCGCGATCTTATAGGTGGTGCTTGCTGGGATAAATTTCAGGTATTTTGTAAAAATGAAACTGTTGAAAAAGCAAAAAACTCAGATGCTATTCTCGTTGGCGCCGTAGGTGGCTCAAAATGGGATAGTATTAAGATAAAAGGAACCCCAGAAGAGCAAGATGGCCTAATGAGATTAAGAAAAGAATTAGATACTTATTTAGGAATAAGACCAGCAAAAGTTTATAGTGGCCTTAATGATCAAAGTCCTATTAAAGAAAAAAAACTAAAAGGAACTGATATTTTGGTTTTAAGAGAAATGACTAGTGGGATTATGTTTGCTCAGCCAAGAGGTAATAAAATAGAAAATGGTTTGCGTTATGCATTTGATACTGCTGCTTACAGGGAAGATGAAATAAAAAGATTTGTAATTGCAGGATTTGATTTAGCAAGAAAAAGAAAGAACAAAATTTGTTCAATTGATAAAGCAAATGTGATGGAAAGTTATAAATTATGGAGGGATATCGTAAATGAAGTGTCTAAAAATTATAGTGATATTGAATTAAATCATTACTATGCTGATAATTGTGCCTATCAATTAATTATGAACCCTTCCAAATTTGATATTATATTGGGATGCAATTTTTTAGGAGATATTTTTTCTGATTTAGTTGCAGTTTTTTCTGGCGGTTTAGGTTTGTTGCCTTCAGCTTGTTTGTGTGGCCCTCCAAAAAACTTTGTCAAAGGTATTTATGAACCAGTTCATGGCTCTGCTCCTGATATAGCAGGTACTGGAAAAGCAAATCCTATTGGTATGTTTTTAAGTATAGCAATGATGTTTGAATATTCTTTTGAAAGAAAAGATATAAGCACCATTATTGAAAAGGCTATTGATAAATTAATTTACAAAGTTAATCTAACACCAGATTTAAATGGTAAGCTTTCGACTGAAGAAGTTTTTTTAAAATTTATTGATGAGTTAAATAATGAAGCTAGAGTTTGATTACGTAATCGCGGGCGGTGGATCTGCAGGATGTGCTTTAGCATCAAGATTATGTGAAGATAAAAGCATCACTGTTTGCATGGTTGAAGCTGGTGGCAATGGTAATAACTTATTTATTAAAATGCCTGCCGGAAATGGTTTTGTTTTTGGAAATCCAAAATTAGATTGGGGCTATAAATCAATTCCACAAAAAAATTTAAATAATAGAACAATTTATTTTCCACGAGGTAAGAGTTTGGGTGGATCATCAATTGTAAATGGTATGATTTATATGCGGGGGATACCCTCTGACTATGATAGTTGGCGGCAGTTAGGATTAAATGGGTGGGGATATTCAGATATATTACCTTACTTTAAAAAATCAGAAGGATCAGAACATAGAAATGATAAATATCATGGAAACAAAGGTCCTCTTAAAATAGAGAGATCCTCAAATTATGGTATACTCGAAGAAGCATTTATTAAATCTGCAGTTAAAGCTGGACATAAGAGTATTGATGATTTTAATGGATCAGAGAGAACTGGAGTTTCAAGGCTTGATAGCACTGTTTCAAATGGAGTTAGACAATCATCTGCAATTTCTTACTTAAAGAAAAAGCCTGATAATTTAACAATTCTTACTCATCAACAAATATCAAAATTATTAATTAATAGAACCGATGTTATAGGTTTAGAGACTTTGAAAAGCACAAAAGTGTATTGCAAAAGAGAGGTTATTATTTGCCAAGGTGCATTTGGCACCCCTCACTTGTTAATGTTGTCTGGCATTGGTCCAGCAGATCATTTAATTGAAAATGACATTAACCCCATCGTTGATCTGCCAGGTGTAGGTTCTAGTTTAGCAGATCATGTGATCGCATCTATGCAGTACTCTTCAGATAGAAATGATTTATGCCATTCCAAATACCAGAGAATTGATAAGGCATTTTGGCTAATGGCAAACTGGTTTTTTAATGGCAAAGGGCCAGGAGGTGGCGCATTCTGGTCAACTGGTTTATTTCACGCTTTTGAAGATCCTCAAATGCCAGAACTAGAAGTATTCATGACACCAATGATAGTGGAGGAGAATCTTGACAAAGGTCAATATGAGAAAACACCTCTTCTGAAGAAATTTG
Organism: uncultured SAR116 cluster alpha proteobacterium; assembly: GCA_902539295.1. Lineage (GTDB taxonomy): Bacteria > Pseudomonadota > Alphaproteobacteria > Puniceispirillales. The sequence goes on along the minus strand of CACBIM010000031.1, from coordinate 6,393 downwards.
GACGTAATTTATTAGTAAGAGGAAGAAAGGTAGCAAAACCTGGAGTTCAAATTGATATTAATCAAGAGAGGCCAAAATCTCTTGGAACAGTAAGATTAAGAAACTCTGATCCAACAGAATATCCATTAATTGATCCAAATTACTTTTCTGACCCTAGAGATTTGGAAGAACTAGTAAAGGGAGTTGGTGTTATGAGAGAAATCATGAGCCAAAATGAAATAAGTCAGTATATAAACCAGGAAATACACCCGTGGTTAAATTCCAACACAAGATCTGAAATAATAGAAGCTATAAAAATAACTGCCTATACTGGGCATCACCCATGTTCAACTGCTAAGATGGGTGCAAAAAATGATCCAATGGCTGTTTTAGATGAAAATTTAAAGCTTAGAGGATTAAATGGTTTACGAGTATGTGACGCTTCCGCTATGCCAACTCAAATAACTGGTAATTTGTATGCAACTGTTTTAGCAATGGCAGAGAAAGCAGCAGATATAATTTTAGATAAACCACCCTTAAAAGAAAATTTATAAATTTAATTTTTGTGATGGAGTTAATTTATGGCTGATATTAAAAAGTATAAATATTTTCATTCCAACGAATGGCATGAACCCATTTCAAACAAATGGTTTAATAGTGAAAATCCTGCAAATGGTAAAGTATGGGCAACATTACCTGATTGTAGTAAAAAAGATATTGATATGGCAGTACAGGCTGCAAAAAAAGCTTTTTATGATGGTCCTTGGAGCAAATTGATGCCAGCAGAAAGAGGGCGTGTTCTTCGAAAAATAGGTGATGTTATTTGCAAAAATGCTGACCGCATAGGTGCTATTGAAACAAGAGATAATGGCAAATTACCATCACAAATAACTCCCTCACTCAGAGAGGGTGCATGGCTATTAGATAGTTGGTATTATTATGCGGGAATGTGCGATAAGTTTGAAGGAAAATTAATTCCAGCAGAGCTTCCAGATATGCACAATTATATGAAGTGGGAACCCTTTGGTGTTGTCGCTCAAATATTGCCTTGGAACTCTCCAATTGGGACATTAATCTGGAAACTTGCTCCTTGTTTAGCAGCTGGAAACACCGTGGTTTTAAAACCATCTGAACAAGCAAGTTGTTCCATTTTGGAATTGATGGATATACTTTTAGATGCAGATATACCTCCAGGAGTTTTAAATGTTGTTACAGGATATGGTCATACAACAGGAGAGCCTTTAATTGATCATCCTGATGTTAGAATGGTTTCATTTACAGGTGGCACTAATGGTGGAAAAGCAGCTGCTAGAATAGCTTCACAGCAAGTTAAACCTATCGTAATGGAATTAGGAGGTAAATCACCTCAAATTGTTTTACCAGATGCTGATATTGATCTTGCCGTAAATGGGGTTGCTTCTGGAATTTTTCCAGCTGGTGGACAAAGCTGTATATCAGGGTCACGCTTATTAATTCACTCTTCAATAATTGATAAATTTACTGAACAATTAGTAAAAGTTTGCAAAAGAGCTACTGTTGGAGATCCTTTACAAGAGAGCACTACTATTGGTCCTATTGCAAATAGAGTTCACTATGAAAGAATTTTAGACAATATCGATAAAGCTCAAAAAGAGGGTCATAACTTAGTCTTGGATGGAAGAAATGAATGTAGAGATAACGGATTTTATATCGGACCTACAATTTTTAAAGATGTTCCAAATACTACATACTTAGCACAAAATGAGATTTTTGGACCTGTTGTATCAACTGAAAAATGGGATAATGAAGATGAAGTTATAAAAACAGCAAATGATACAATTTTTGGTTTAGCTGCTGGCATATGGTCTAAAGATATTACAAAAGCTATGAAAATAGCTGATAATATTGAAGCAGGAACTATTTATATAAATAATTACTTCAATGCCGCCGCTCAAAGCCCTGTGGGAGGATATAAGCAATCAGGTTACGGTCGAGAGAATGGTTGGGAAGGTATGAGATGCTTTATGCAAACAAAATCCGTTTGGCTTTCAACAAATCCTAATCAGCCCAGTCCTTTTTAAGATTTCTGTATCTTAAAAAATGGAAAGCAAATTATACTTAAAAACTAAAAGAGTTAAAATAGATTTAACTGAGTCTATTGATGTATTAACAAAAATTTTTCTTAAATTAGGTTGCTCTAATGAAGTTAGCCAAGAAGTATCAACACATTTATCGGATGCAAATCTTTGCGGAATGGAAAGTCATGGGATAATGAGAGTTCTTCAATATGCAGAGCAATTTCAATCTGGGTATATGAACCCTAAAGCAAAACCAAAGGTATTTTTAGATAAAAAAGGAATTAAAAGAGTAAGTGGAAATGAAGGCATAGGCATACCAGTAATGAAGATTGCTTATATGGCAGGTGTAAATGATGCTAAAATAAATGGAATTTCAGCGTTATCAATTAGAGATGTAGGGCATACAGGTCGTCATGGGGCTTTTGCAGATTTTGCCGCTGAAAAGGGGATATTATCAATTTGCATTGGCGGCGGTAACAGACAAACTTGGAGGCAAGTTGCTCCATATGGAGGGATAAAAGCCTTACTTCCAACCAATCCTTGGTGTATAGGAGTGCCCGGAGGAAAACTTGGTCCTGTTGTTTTAGATTTTGCAACATCCAAAATTGCTGGTGGATGGATTTATGCTGCACAATCTGCCAATGCTCTTCTTCCTAAAGATTGTATAATAGATAAGTTTGGGAAAAGTACTCGAAAGCCGGAAGACTATTTTAATGGTGGAGCAATTCTACCTTCAGGCGCTCAGAAAGGTTACGGGCTTGCATTAATAGGTGAGCTTATTGGCGAGGCCTTACTTGGACCGTCTACAACAGAAGCTAATTGGCTTTTAGTATCAATTGATACATCAAAATATCGACATAGCTCAGAAATATATGAGGCTTCTGAAGATCTTTTAAATGAAATAAGAACGTCTAAGCCAGCAAAAGGTTTTAATAAAGTAGAAATTCCTGGAGAAAGGGAAAGATTAAATAGAAAAAACTCTAACGGAAATATTAAAGTACCCGAAAAAACGTGGGAACAAATATTAGAACTGCATAAAAGTCTTTAAAATTTTACATTTTAAGTTTTTGAAATAATTTTTTTTATTTTTTTAATACTCTCTTTACCTCTTAAACTCATTAAATTTAAATAATCATCATTATTCCAATTCAAAATAGCTTTTTTGTAATTTTCTTTTTCTTTAATCATTGAGAACCACTTTGAGAGATATTTTTTCTCTTGATATAGAAAAGATAATTGCAAATGTTCAAATCTTGTAAGGTATGGAGTATAAGCAGCGTCTGCTAAAGTATAATTATTTCCCGATAAAAATTTAAATTTAGATAAATGCTTATCTAATTCATCAAATATTTTAATAAATTCAAAAACAGCACCTTCAAAAAAGTTTGAATTTAATCCATTAAAAATAGTATCCCTGCTAATTTCTCTTCTTTTTTCATCAGGTATTTTATCAATTAAAATATTGATTTGTCCTTTATTGTATTTTTCTAGAAATTGATATCGAAATGCCACACAAGAACTAATAATAGCAACAGAAGAGTGCAAAACTTCATCTAATTTTTTATTCCATAATCTCATCTTAGCTTTATGCTCTGGTTTAATAGGTCTTAATGGATTTTCAGGAAATTGATCTTCTAAATATTCTAAAATAACTGTTGATTCTATGATAATATCACTTCCATAAACTAAAGTAGGGACAACTCCGTTCTTATTTAATTTTGAGATATATTCTTTTGATCTTGTTTCACCATTTCTTAAATTCATATGATGCCCCTTCCAAATTAGATTTTTTTCTTCCAGAGTTAATCTTACTTTCTGAGAGCAACTTGACATATCATTATGATATAGTTCCAGTTCTGGCATTTATACTTCCTTAGATTTTATGCTAGTAAATAGGTTTTTTTATACCGTCTTTATTAAAATCCTTTTTGAAAAAACTTTCTTTTTCTAATTTAAGCCAATTTTCAAATATCCACGGCTCGCAATACTCAAGTTTTTTATTAGGCATATACAATTCTACCTCAACTTTTAATTCATCAGATAATTTAAAGGCTTGAGCCTTATATCTTGAATAATTTTCCCCTTCAAACAAATCTAATTTATTAATTATTTCTTGATTATGGTTATATACAATATAACCTAAAACGCGCTTTAGAGACTTTTTATTTCTTAGGATTAATGGGTAATTAGTATTTTTGACCTTGAATAAATCATATCCAATTATAAAACCTTCAACTAAAGTTAAGCTACCCTCTAATTTATGTAGAACAGCATATCTAACTTCTTGAGACCTCAATGTTCCATAGAAAAAAAGTGGGGGATACTGAGAATTAACCATTAGAATTAATCCATAACATAATGAAAATTATTAATTTCAATATTAAGTAAATCAAAATTTATTTTATTTTTATTTTTAACTACAAAAAGTGTCTGCCTCCCACATGTTTGTTCTTTTTTTATAAACTTTTCTACTACATGGTAATAAGGACGATTATTATAATCATCAAATATGATTTTTGTATTTTCATTAGCATATTTTATAGATGTTAAAAAACAACAAACTCGAAATCTTCCATCTATTAAAACAGTATCTGGCAAGATATCTTGGGTCCATATCCATTTAAAATAATTAATGAAATTATACGATTTTTCATATCCCACTGGCCGACCCCAATTTTCAACTTTACCTAAATCTATGTGTTGAAGCTTTAATCTTTTTTTATATTCGACATTTTTTGAACTAATTTTGTCTATCCATTCCTTTGATGTATCTACAGATAATATATTAGCATTTGTGTTGTTTAAAACCCACTCAGTTGATAAACCACAACCATACTCTCCATAATTTTTTGAATTCTTCAACAAATCCTTAAATAAACTATCATCACCATCAAAAAGTTTAGTTAATTTATGAGACATATAATTTTAATTCTGATTTATTTTTATTAATTATTCTGAGTTTTATTTTCTTTAAAAAAAGGCACCATTGAATTCCAAACACCATCTTGTTTAAACCTGTGATATATTGATGCAATTACATGTAAAGAAATTAACCAGTAAATTATTGAAAAAAAACTTTCATGAATAAAAATAGAAAATTCAATTAAATAACCTCCTTTTATGCCAAACCAATATAAAAAGCCGATCATAAGACCTGATAAAACAATACCAAAAAGACAAAAATACATTGACAAATGCACCAGCTTAGCAGCTATTTTTTGAGCTTTGGAAGTGTTTTCAGGTAAAGATGAATTTTGGGTTTTTGTCATATAGACAAAACGAAAGACAAGAAATAATAAAAAGATAAATGCAAAAAAGATTTCAAACTTTAACAGGGAAAAATCCTCTAATTCATTTAACTCTTCAACTTGTTTGTATATTCCGTATGCAAACAAAATAACAAAAGACCAATGTAACCATTTTGCCAGAGAACTGTAACTTTGTTTTGAGTTACTATTAATTTTCATTTTTAGAAATTTTTACTTATCTGTTTACGACGAAATACATATTCATTGCATCCCAATTTTCCACCAACCGTTTTTAATTGTGTGAGTTCAAAGCCTCTTAATTTATAGAAATTAAAAACTTCACTTGGAGTAGAGACCTCAAATGGATATCCCCCTAACCAATCTAGCAAGTCGTGCCACACAGCCATGCCTCTTGGTAATTTAGTACTTTGAAGATATTTAAGAGTTATGGATGGCAAAGTTGGATATAGAAAGTGCAAAAAAATCCACAAAGGTCGACTTATTGGAAATTTGTTATAAGTCTTTTTTACGAAAGTCCAGTATTGGCTCACAAATTGCTGATGGTTATAAAGAGCTATAAATAATGAACCATTAGGTTGAACTAATCTTACTACATTATCTAAAGCTCGCCACATTTCGCCAGTATGATGCAAAACACCCCAACTATAAACATAATCAAATTTCCCTAAAGTTTCTAAGAACTTAATATCTAAGATAGAACCCTGCATTACCTTCCAAGTTCCATCTCTCTTATAATATCTATTTTTAAGTTCAGAAGTACACCAGACTGATGCTTCATCATAGTCAAAAGAAACAACATCAGCACCTAAATTTTTTGCAGCCAATGAAAATAAACCACTACCACTTCCAACATCTAAAAAAGTTTTTCCAATTAAATTCTTTACTTCAAGCATGCTTTTAAGTGAGCATTCTGCTTCCTTAATACGTTCCTCATTAAGGCTAGTTAAAAAACGCTTCCAATTTCTCCCAAATTGAAATCTTTTTCTATCTCTTACCTCAGAACGAAATTCTTCTAAGCTCATGACTTATTCCTTACTTTAACAGGTAAAATTTTTTGACATTGAATTAGGTTTCCTGAAATAAAAACA
>CACBIM010000030.1 GCA_902539295.1 uncultured SAR116 cluster alpha proteobacterium | reverse complement strand
GGCCAAGGAAGCATTGGAATTGAGATATTTGAAAAAATAAATGAGCTTGACTGTATCGTAGTTCCAATTGGTGGCGGAGGATTAATTTCTGGTATTTCGATAGTTGCAAAAAAAATAAATCCAAAAATAAAAATTTTTGGCGTTGAAAGTAACCTTTATCCATCTACTTATAACAAATTTAAAAAGAAAAATTTATTCTGTTCAGGTGATACTATAGCAGATGGAATTGCAGTAAAAAAACCTGGAGAAAAAACTTTCCCAATAATCAGAGAATATATTGATGATATAATATTAGTAGATGATATTTCTATTGAAAATACTATTAGCAATTTATTTGAATATGAGAGAGTAATTTCTGAAGGAGCTGGAGCAGCTGGCGTTACAGCAATTATTGAAAATATATCATTGTTTAAAAATAAAAAAGTATGTTCAATTATTTGTGGTGGGAATATAGATAGTAGAATTTATGCAGGCATTCTAAATAAAAAATTATCACGTGATGGCAGATTAGCAAGAATACGTATCGGCATTACAGATGAACCTGGCATGTTATCAAAAATCTCTAATGCAATTGCAAAAATCGGTGGGAATATAATTGAGATTTACCATCAAAGAATGTTTCACGACGTACCAGTAAAAAAAGCTAAAATAGACGCAGTCATTGAAGCCCAAAATAAAAAAAGTATTAATGAAATAATTTCAACTTTGAAAAGTGAAGGTTTTGAAGTTCGCATAATAAATGAAACATTTAACTAGTCTTATGTCTATTCAAAAGCCAATAATAAAGCTCTCTCATATTCCAGTTCAAATAAGCAACCATTCAAATTGCCCATATATTGACAATAAAATTGAAACTAGAGCATTTGTAAATCTGTCAGAACATCCTGAAACTCATGACCAATTAGCTGAAACAGGATTTAGAAGGGTTGAAAATTGGGCTTATAAACCAATTTGCACTGATTGTAATGAATGCATCCCTTTAAGAGTAATATGCAAAAGCTTTAAACCAAACCAAAACCAGAAAAGATGCTATTCTCAGAAATTGATCAGGAATATACTTCCCTGCCAATCTAATAAACAACATTATGATCTTTTTAAGAAATATCAAAAACAGCGCCATGAAAACGGTCTTATGTCAAAAATGTCATGGGTCAATTACTCAAATATGATAAATCTTACACCTATAAATTCTATGATATTTGAATACAAAAGTAGTAAAGGAAATATTGTGGGAGTAATGCTAATAGATATACAAAGAGACGGATTATCTGCAGTTTATTCCTTTTATGATACGACTTATAAAAAATTAAGCATTGGAAAGTATATGATTATAGACACAATTAACTTTGTAAAAGATAACAAATTAAATTATTTATACTTGGGATATTTTATTAAAGAAAATAATAAGATGAATTATAAAAACCAGTTCCATCCATATGAAATATATGTTAGCGGTAAATGGTCAAAAAACTAATTAAACTTTGGTGGTTTAGGAAATCCTCTTGGGGGCATTTTACCTGCACCCCCCCTTTTACCCAGCCAAGTTGTAATTACTTTTTCATGTCGTGTTCGATCTTTTCCCATCTTCCAGAATAGACCTTCATTGGAAGAAATAATTTTTACATCTGAACATTTACCATCTTTGTACCTTTGAAGTATCACACCCTGACCTTTGCTTAGTACTGGTATTTCATTAACATCAAATATTAATAATTTTCTATTTTCACCAACTATTGCAAGCATATCTCCATTAACAGGTGAACATGAAATGGCATTAGAAGAGCCTTTTAAATTCATTACTTGTTTCCCTGTTCTTCTTTTGGAAATGACTTCAAGTGAATTTACAATAAACCCTCTTCCATCATTAGAAACCAATAATAGTTTTTCATTTTTTGAATCGCTTAAAAATAGAATTTTTTCATCCGCTATATCATCAAAAACTAGTGAAAGGGGCTCACCAAATCCACGTCCACTCGGAAGTTTGTAAACAGGAATATTATAAAATCGGCCGTTTTCAGCAAATAACAACAGATCATCTAAACTACTTAAAAATAAATATAAACCTAGCTCATCCCCTTCTTTAAATTTTATACTGTCTAAATCTGCAGAATGGCCTTTTAAGGATTTAATCCAACCTTTTTTTGAAACAATTATAGTTACAGGCTCTTTTTCTATTTTTAGAGAAATATCATTACTATACTCTATGTTTTTATTCTCTATATTTGTTTTTCTATTTAATTCATCTTTAAATATCTTTTTAATATTTAAAATCTCGTTTTTGATTTTTTTCCACTGCAATTTTTTTTCTTTTAATAATTTTTCTAATTTTGATTTTTTGTTTTGCAATTCAATTTTTTCTTGGTTTATTTGCTGTTCTTCAAGCTTTCGCAAATTACGTAATTTCATATCTAAAATTGCAACTGCTTGATTTTCAGAAAGTTTAAATCTCATCATTAATTTTTTCTTAGGTTCTTCTTCTTCTCTTATAATTGAGATAACCTCATCAAGATTTAAAAAAACAATCAAAAAACTATCTAAAATCTCAAGTCGATTAATTGTTTTATTCAAAGAGTTATTACTTATTCTAATTAATATTTCACGTCTATGATCTATCCACGAAATGATTGCTTCATTCAATGGCATAATTTTAGGAGAACCATTACTATCTAATACGTTTAAATTGAGTTGAACTCTAATTTCTAAATCTGTAACTTGATACAATGTGTCCATTATATCCTCAGGGCTAACATTTCTTGATTTAGGTTCAATAATAATTCTTATTTCCTCAGAAGACTCATCTCTGACATCTGAAACCATTATTAACTTTTTACTCAATATGAGATCTGCAATTTTTTCTATAATCCTTGATTTCTGAACTTGATATGGAATTTCGTTTATACATATATGCCATGTTCCTGAAGACTTTTTTTCCAAAATCCAATTCGCTCTTAAACGAAATGAACCTCTTCCATTTTTATATGTATCAATTATATTATCTTTGCTTTCAATGACTGTTCCTCCTGTTGGAAAATCAGGACCATTTATAATATTATAAAGTTCATTATGATTTTTATCTCTATTGTCAATTAGATGTAAGGCAGCGTCACAAACTTCATTTAAATTATGTGGAGGAATTGAACAAGCCATTCCAACAGCAATTCCTTGCGCTCCATTTACAATTAAATTTGGGAACCCTGCTGGCAATAAAACTGGTTCTTTTCCAGTACCATCGTATGTATCTCTAAAATCAACAGCATTTTCATTTATGCCGTCTAACATTAAGTTAGCTACCTCACTCATGCGTGCTTCTGTATATCTCATTGCAGCAGCATTATCACCGTCAATATTACCGAAATTGCCTTGTCCTTCAACAAGAGTGAAGTTCATAGAAAATTCCTGCGCCATTCTAACCATAGCATCATAAATAGCTGCATCTCCATGTGGATGATATTTTCCCATGACGTCGCCAACTACTCTTGCTGACTTTTTAAAACTTTTATTTGGCTGAAGGCTTAATAAATTCATTGCATAGAGAAGTCGCCTATGAACAGGCTTTAATCCATCACGAACATCTGGCAAAGAACGCGAAGTTATTGTGGATAAAGCATATTGTAAAAATCTTTTACTTAACTCATTGGAAAAATTTGAATTAATTTGTTTCTCTAAAAAATCAACATTATCATTCATAAAACATTAAGCCTGTATAATTTTTTTTTGTAATTGTTTTTCAAGTCTAATCCTTGAAGGAGATATACTATTATTATTGTAAAAATTAAAATTAAGAAAATATTTAGTTAAATTAAGACCTAAAATTAAATCACTAATTAAACAAGTAGAATTATTATTTCCACCTAAAAATTTGGGTAAAACTAATAATTTATCTTTGTATGGTAGTCCCTCATGGTAACTTACTGCCCTTCCTGTTTTTGGGCTTACAAAAGCAAGGTTTTCTTGCTTACCATTGACAGCGCATTTTTGCAATTTTAAGGAAAAACCTAGTTCTGATAAAAGCCCTATTTCCCACTTTACATATCCTTTAACCCAATCAAAATTTAAGCCATTAGATAGTTTTAATAATTCAAATAAATTCAAGGTTGCAATAAAGATATTCTGGTTAGGTTCCCTTTCAGGAAGAATATAGTCAGAAATCTCACAAACTGCTGATAAGGCAGTAAGTTGAATAGGATGATTAAAAAAGTTAGTTGCGGTAGAACTAACTAGTTCTAATTTTATTGAACCCATTTGATCAGATATTCTTGCCTTCCACTCAGCATTACATATATTTCCTTTTTGAAAAATTGATCTTTTTTTTACACTATTCCCTCCATGAACAAATGATTTATACCTACCATTATTTTTACTTAATACTGATACTAGCATACCAGTCTCACCAAATGGTTTTGAGGATAAGAGAATAGACATATCCTTCCATTCAGGCATCAACATTAAGTCCTGATAATTTAAGCAAACTAATATTTGTAAGACAATTTTCCTGAATTTTTACTCTTGTATAAAGATGAATTCTTTTATTAAAAGCTTTCTCCATCTCTTTTCGAGCTAAAATACCAATTCTTTTAATATTTTGCCCTGACTTTCCTAATATCATTGCCTTATGAGAAGTTTTAGACACAAAAATATTTAGCTGAATTTCAAGACTATTATCTTTCTTTTCTTTCCATGTTTCCGTTGAAACTATTAAATTATATGGTATTTCTTGATGCATATTTAGTAAAAGTTTTTCCCTTAAAATTTCAGATGCTAAATATCTAAAATTAGTATCTGTAATATCTTCTATTGGATATAAAAATGGTCCAACAGGCATCTGCTTTGTTATCCAATCTAAAAAATCTTTGATCCCCTTACTTTTTGCAGCTGATAACAGAAAAATTTTTTCAAATTTAAATAAACTTTGAAATTCTGAAATCAAAGGTAATAAATCTTTCTTATCGATTAAATCAATCTTATTTAAAATCAAAACAACTGGACTATGAATATTTTTAAGATTTTTAATAATTTCTAAAGTATTTGAATTAATATTTTTTATACCAACATCATATAATAAACATATTAGGTCTGAATCATTTAAACTTTTCCATGCATTGTTAACCATTAACTCATCCAAAAAACGTTTTGATTTAAATATTCCAGGCGTATCTATAAAAACAATTTGTGTATTCTGATTTAAATAAATACCTTTTATTGAAGTCCGAGTAGTTTGTGATTTATGACTAACAATTGCTATTTTCTCACCAATAATTGTATTTATTAGAGTTGATTTACCAGCATTAGGTGCACCAATTAGTGAAACTAATCCAGAATATGATACTTCCTTAATATTAATTTTTATTCTCTCTTATTATTTTCAGAATATTTTTTGCGGCATTTAGTTCTGCTAACTTTATTGTTTTACCCCTTCCTTCAGAAAAAAAACCCATAGCTGTTACTTTGATAATAAAAAAGGGATTGTGATCAGGGCCCTCTTTTTTAATTAACTCGTAATTTGGCAGAATTAAACCATTTTGCAAAACGAGCTCCTGAAGGGCCGATTTAGAATTTATATTTGATTTTTTATTGTTGATGTTGAAAAATTTCTCAATAAAAGATTTTACAAAACTTATACTTCCATCAATATAAATAGCTCCTATGATAGCTTCCATTACATCTGAAAGAATAGAATTATTTTTTTTGAATTTTTCTCCATCTATTCCGGATTGGGTTATTATATACTTTGAAAGATTGATGCTTTTGGCTACTTTGGATAAAAAATTTTCATTTGTTAATGCTTCAAATTTTAAATGAATATCAGATAATTTTTCATGTTTCATTATTAAATTTAACTTTTCTGCAACAATAAATCCTAATACTCTATCTCCCAAAAACTCAAGTTTTTCATAATTATATTTTTTTCCAGCACTTTTATGCGTCAATGCTTCAATCAAAATAGCTTTATTTTTAAAATTATAAAGAATTTTTTTTTCAAGTTCTTCAATTAACAATTATTTTCACTTAGCTTATTTTTTTGAAAATTCTATTATATCTTATATTAAATGGCCATTTCCAAATTTGCCAAAATCTCGTATCATCAGTAATTGAAAAGAAAATAATATTGGCTTTGCCAACAAAATTTTCTAAAGGCACAAACCAACCACCATTTGCTCTACTATCCAATGAGTTGTCTCTGTTATCACCCATCACAAAGTATTTATCATTAGGTATCACAAACTCTTTTGTATTGTCCATCACTTGATAATCATTCAAATTTAATATTGCGTATGATTTATCTTCATTTAATATTTCTTTTTTTTGCTCAAGAATTTGTTCAAACTTATTTTTAATAACATGTCTATAAAAACCATCTTCCTCCTGAATAACTAAACTACCATTTATAAAAAGTTTTCCAGATTTCATTTGTATTTTATCTCCTGGTATACCCATAACTCGTTTTATATAATTTATATCGGTATTCGACGGTAATTTAAAAACTGCTACATCACCTCTTTTAGGCTCTGAAGCAAAAACTCTATTTTCAGGCAATGGAACAATTCCAAAGGGAAAAGAATATCTTGAATACCCATAGCTGTATTTTGAAACAAATAAATAATCCCCTATCAACAAGTTTGGCAACATTGATCCTGAAGGAATATTATATGGTTCAAAAAAAAGAGATCTAAAAATGACTGCTATTATAACAGCGTAAAAGATTGTTTTCAAAAATTCTAAAAAACTGCTTTCTTTTTTTTTATCTTTTTTCTTAATCATTTTTAAGACTTTCTATTATGACAATAGCAAACGCATAATGTCTTTCATCACTTATACTCAGGTGAACTTTATAACTACAACCATTTGGGATTAATTCCAAACATAATTTTTTTGCTGTATTACTAATATTTAAATATGGCATACCACCTTTTGCATTCATAATTTCAACATCTTTAAATGATGGTATTCTTGATTTCTTATTATGGTTTAACGCTTTGTAAAAAGCTTCCTTAGCAGCAAATCTATTTGCCAATCTATAGATTAATCTACTTTTATTTTGATTGAAAAAATTTATTTCATTTCTAGTATAAACTTTATTTAAAAATTTTTCGCCAAACTTCTTATAAATCAAGTTTATTCTATCAATTTCAACAATATCATTACCAATACCAACAATCATTTAAACAACAACTTTTCTTGTATTATCAATAATTGATTTCATCTTTAGAATTGCCTCTGTAATACCTATTTTTATTGCTTCACCAATTAAAAAATGACCAATGTTAACTTCAGTAATTTCTTCAATTTTTGCTATTTCTGATATATTTTTGTAATTTAGACCATGTCCAGCATGCACATCTAAGCCTTTTGATTTAGCAAAAATAGCAGACTTTTTTATATTTTCTAATTCATTAACCATAATACTTTCACTTAATGCATCACAATATTTACCTGTATGTATTTCTATTGCATCAGCTCCAATCTCAGAAGCTATATCTATTTGTTCTATGTCTGGATCAATAAATAATGAACAAAATATTCCGGCATCTTTTAATTGATTTATGCAATCAATAATTTCTTTATTGGATTTTAAGTTTAATCCACCTTCAGTTGTTATTTCTTCTCTTTTCTCAGGAACTATACAACAAGCATAAGGTAAGTTTTCAACAGCAAAGCTAATCATTTCACTTGTAGCAGCCATTTCAAAATTTAAAGGTATTTTTAATTTACTTAATAAACTTTTTATATCATTCTCATTAACATGACGTCTATCCTCTCTTAGATGTGCTGTAATATTATCTACATTGCATTTTTCAGCAATTATGGCTATTTCTAAAGGATTTGGATGGTTTCCACCCCTTGCATTTCTTATAGTTGCTACATGGTCAATATTAATTCCTAGACGCATTTTTTTCACTTCTTTTCTCCATTCTTAATCTTTTATTTATTTGCCATGCTTGGACAATAAACCTAATCGGCAAATAAAAAATTAAAATTATCAAAGGAAATAAAATAATACTTCCTACTAGCATTTCAGTAAAATACTCAGCTAAGTTTTCAACAAGAGAAGTTTTATCAGCAAAAAGATCACTATTAAAATTATCAAAAAATAATTTTGCTCCTACATACCAACTTACTAGCCAAAAAAATGGAAAAACAAAAGGCAAACCAGTTATCAAAACACCTATGACTGAAGCAATAATATTGGCTCTAAAAGCAAAAGCTAAGCCCATACCTATAAAGATGTTAATTCCAAAAAATGGATTAAAATTTGTCCATGCACCACATGCAAACCCTAATGCGATTTCATGAGGTGAGTCTTTTAAATGTTTAAGCCTTTTTATTTGAAATTTTAAAAATCTAATCAGGTTTAAAACATATTTCATTTTTATATTTAACCTTGATATCTGTTTACTGTTTCAACAAAATCATTTGATCTTAATTCCATTATAATATTATTAATATGACTTAAATCTTCTACTTCAAGGTCGACTATAAATCTAAAAAAATCAATTTCTCTATTTATCAATTGAAGGTTGGTTATATTTCCACCATATTTATAAATTTGATTAGTTACAGATGCCAAACTTCCAGGTTCGTTTGTCATTACAATATTTATTCTTCCAATATGATAGGCAAGTCCATCCTTGTCCCAATGAATATCTAACCATCTTTCAGGAATGTCATAAAATTTTTCTAATGTATTACAATCTATTGTATGAACAGTTATTCCTTTTCCAGTTGTCACGATCCCTACAATATTTTCTCCAGGAAGAGGTGTGCAACATTTTGCAATATGAACTGCCATACCTGGAATTAGACCATTTATTTTTAGAGTATTTTCAGATTTATTTTTATGTTTAAAGGATTTTTTCTGAATTGTATTATTCTTTGTTGAATTACTTTTAATTTTTGGATACAGAAAGTTTATAATTTTTAATGGATCTAATGATCCATTTCCAATTGCTATAAAAATTTCATTTGGTTTTGAAATATATTCATTTTTAAAACTCTCTAATTTTTTAACTAAATTGTTAAAATTAAATTTTTTATCAATTTGTCTAAAATGCTTTTGTAAAATAGCAATCCCGACATTGAAAAATTCATCTTGTGATTTTTGCCTTACAAATTTTTTGATTCCAGCTCTAGCTCTTCCAGTCTTAACAAAGTTTTCCCATTCAGGATTAGGAGTTGAATTCTTTGACCGAAGTATTTCAACTTGATCTCCGTTATTTAACTGTGTTTTTAGTTGTCTAGGTTTTCCATTAATTTTTACACCTACACAAGTATATCCAATATCTGAATGTAAAGCATAAGCAAAATCTACAGCTGTTGCGCCTCTTGGAAGTGCTATTAAATCTCCATTTGGTGTGAAACAAAATACTTTATCTGCATACATCTCAAGTTTTGTATTCTCAAGAAAATCTTCAGGGCCTTGTTCTTGATCAAGAATAGAAACTAAATCCTGAACCCATTTACTGTTAATCTTCTCAATATCTTTTAAATTTTGTTTATAAATCCAGTGAGATGCAATGCCAGTTTCTGCAATCTTATGCATGTCTAAGGTTTTTATCTGAATTTCAATTTTTTGTTTGAAAGGCCCAATAACATCTGTATGAAGGGATTGATAACCATTTCTTTTTTTTGTACTAATATAATCTTTAAATCTACCCATCACGTTGGGGTATTTTGAATGAATTACTCCTAATGAAGAGTAACAATCTTCAACATTTTCAACCAAAATTCTGTAAGCCATTATATCTGACAACTGATCCATAGGAACGTTTCTTCTTTGCATTTTTTGCCAAATAGAAAAAGCTGATTTTACTCTACCAGAAATTTCTAAAGTTTTAATTCCAGATTCTAATAATGTTTCTCTAATTTCTTCAACAATCAAGGGCAATATATCTTTAGACTCGTCTTGAATAAAACTTAACCTATTCATAATAGAAGTTCTCATTTGAGGTTGTACAACAGCAAAAGAAAGATCTTCCATTTCATTTTTAAGCCCAATTAAACCAACTCTTTCCGATAAAGGCGCAAATACTTCAAGTGTTTCCTGGGCAATTTTCTGTCTTTTTTCAATATCACTAATGCCTCCAATAGTTCTCATATTGTGGGTTCGGTCAGCTAACTTTACTAAAAGCACCCTAATGTCATTACTTGTAGCTAAAAAAAGTTTTCTAAAGTTTTCGGCTTGTTTTGATCTATCTGATTGTAATTCTAATTTAGTTAATTTTGTCACTCCGTCCACTAAAAGTGCTACCTCATCACCAAAAATTGAAGAAATTTTAGATATAGATACTCCGCAGTCTTCTACAACGTCATGGAGCAACCCTGTTATAATAGTATTTAAATCTAGATTTAAATCAGAAAGAATTTTTGCAACTGAAAAGGGATGCGTAAAGAAGCTTTCACCTGAATTCCTCAATTGTCCCTTATGAGCGTTTTGAGCAAAGTCCCATGCAATTTTTATATTTTTATAATTTTGTTTAAAATCAGAATTTTTTAAATTTTTAATTAAGTCTTCAGGGTCCATATATACTTATAAATTAGCATATAAGAAAAAAAAGGAAATTATAAATCTTCGGATTTGATTAAGTTTTCATCAACATCATGAAAACCTGGATTTATCTTACTTTGTACATCTTGACTATCATTATTAATTTTAAAGTCATTAAGCTCATCATTTATAGTATAATTATCCTCTAGTCTATTATGAACTTCGTCATTATCTTCTTCAATATCTTCTTCATCTTCATTTAATACTGGAATTGATAGTTTTTGAAGACCTTTAACAATATCATTTCTTAGCTGATCTGGGTCAATAGTTTCATCTGCTATTTCCCTCAACGCAACAACAGGATTTTTATCATTATCCCTATCAATTGTAAGTGGATTACCAGTTGATATACCTCTAGATCTTTGAGCAGCAGCTAGCACTAAATCAAATCTATTGGGTATTTTGTCGATACAATCTTCAACGGTAACTCTTGCCATAATCAAAACCTTATATTTTGTATGAAAATATATATAAAAATTAAAAAATCAATAGTTTAATATATAAAAATATAATTATAATCGAAATATTTTTTGATTATCATCACATTGTAAAATTAAATCATTAATTTTAATTTTATAATTTGGATGCATCCATTCTGGTGCAATATCTCTAAGGGGCAGGAGAACAAATTTCCTCATATGCATCCTCGGATGAGGTAATATTGGATCTTCTCTCTTAATAATTCCATTGTAATCTATTATATCCAAATCTAATGTTCTTGATTCATTTTGTTTAATTCTTTTTCTACCAAACAAGTTTTCAATTTGATGCAAACTATTAATTAAATTTTCTGAAGATTCATTAGTTGTTATTTTGGCTATAGTATTCACATACCAAGGTTGACTTAACTTTGGATAAGGCTCACTTTTGTACCAGTTCGATATTTTAATTAAATTTATTCCATGATCAGGAAAATATTTAAATGAGGTTTGTATATTTTCTTGAATCGATAAATCTTTATTTTTTTTTAAATTTGCTCCTAAAGCAATAAATGCTGTGTTTTTCATTATTAACAAATTATGATAAGATTATTTGATGGAAACAAAAGATATATATGAGCCACCATTTGATTGTACTAAATGTCCTCGGTTAAGAAATTTTAGAAATTCAATAAAAATTGAATATCCCAGTTGGTATAATAAACCTGTAAGATCATTTGGGTCAATTAGTTCAAAAAAATTAATTGTTGGATTAGCTCCTGGTAAAAAAGGTGCAAATAGAACTGGCCGTCCTTTTACTGGTGATGGAGCAGGTGAAACTTTGTTTAAATCATTAATAAGAAATAACCTTGCTAAAGGACTTTATAATATTGATGGATTTGATAATCTAAAACTTATAAATTGCAGAATCACAAATATTGTTAAATGTGTACCACCTAAAAACAAACCTAAAGCAAATGAAATAAAGAACTGTAGTTTTTATTTAAAAAAAGAAATAGTTAACATGAAAAATCTTAAAAAAATTTTGGCGTTGGGCAGAGATGCGTTTAACTCAATTTTGAATTTTTATGGACTTTCAAAAACTCAAAATAGTTTTTCACATAATAAAAAAGTTTTTTTACCTGACAGTAAAATTTTAATTGGCTCATATCATTGCTCAAGATACAATACTAACACTAAACGTCTTACTGATAAAATGTTTGAAGAAGTAATTAAAGAATTAAAATGTTAGCCTAATTATTTTCCTTCATTATTCTAGATTTTTGTCTATTCCAGTCTCTAAGCTTAATACTTTCTCTTTTATCCTCTTTCTTTTTTCCTTTAGCAATTCCAATATCAATTTTAGCAAATCCTTTATTATTAAAATAAAGTGATAGAGGAACTAGTGTAACACCTTCTTTTTTTATTAAACCCAATAATTTATTTCGTTCTTTTTTTGAAACTAATAATTCTCTTTGCCTAGTAGGCTCGTGGTTAAATTTATTTGCGGCTTCATAAATTGGTATATTTGAATTTATTAAAAATAATTTCCCATTAGTATCAGAAGCATAAGATTCATTAATGCTAGCTTTGCCTAATCTTAATGATTTAACTTCAGTGCCTGTGAGTATAATTCCAGCTTGAATTTTTTCTTTTATCTCGTAGTTGTACCTAGCTTTTCTGTTTTCTGCTATCCTTCCAAATGAAATTAACCTATTTTTTACCATCAAAAAATAATTAGCTAAATTAACTCACATTCCTCTAAAGCAGAAAAAACTTGTTTTTCACTTGATTCTGAAATTTTTACAATAGGCAACCTCGCCTCTGAGTTGCATAAACCTATTTTTTTAGCAGCAAACTTAACTGGCCCTGGGCTACTTTCACAAAACATAGCATCATGAAAATTTATTAATTTAAGATGAATATTGAATGCTTTCTTCAAATCACCATTTTTCCAAAAATTATGCATTTCTGACAATAACTTTGGCACAATATTAGATGAAACAGAAATACAACCATGCCCGCCTGCAGCTAAATAGGGTAGAGCTGTAGCATCTTCACCGGAAAGTTGAGAAAAACCATTTCCAATTAACCTTAAAAGTCTTGGTGGCCTTGAAATATCTGCCGTAGCATCTTTAATTCCTTCTATTAATTCATTATTCTCGCAAAGTTTAACTAATGTTTCATCATGTACAGGAATTATTGACCTTCCAGGAATATCATAAACAATCAATGGAATTTTTGCAGCATCAGCAACAGTCATAAAATGAGCATATAAACCGTCTTGAGTGGGCTTATTATAATAAGGTGTTACAACCAGAACAGCTTGTGCACCTGCTTTTGCAGCATGCTTAGCAAGCTTACAAGCTTCTTGTGTTGAGTTTGATCCAGCACCAGCAATAATGGGAACTCTGTTATCTGCAACTTTTATACATTCCTCTACTATTTTTTCATGTTCGTAATGTGATAGAGTTGGTGATTCACCTGTAGTCCCCACAGGAATTAGACCATTTGTTCCATTGTCTATTTGAAAATTAACAATTTTTTCAAAAGATTTAATATCTAATTCACCATTTTCAAAAGGTGTAATTAATGCTGTCATTGAACCATTAAATTTGGGGCTTCCTTGTCTAAGTGATCCGTTCAAAATTTTCTCCCATCAGAAGTATTAATATAAAATTAACTTGAAATAAAATTATAAAATATAATTATAACTTATGTTTTCAATTTATCAAATTAAAGATGCATACAATCGTATAAGTCATAATATAAATAAGACACCAATATTATTTTCTGACAAAATAAATAATCTTACTAAATCAAACATAATATTTAAGGCTGAAAATTTGCAAAAAACAGGTTCTTTTAAAATTCGTGGAGCCTTAAATTTTATTGGACAATCAGAAAATCAGAATTTTGTCGCCCCGTCTAGTGGAAATCATGCTCAAGGTGTTGCAGCGGCTGCAAGGCTATATAATAAGAATTCAACTTTAGTTATGCCATTAGATGCTCCTTCATCAAAAATACAAGGTGTTAAATCTTATGGTGGTAATATTATATTTTATGATAGATACAAAGAGGATAGAGTGAAAATCGCCAAAAAAATTTCTTTAGATAAAGGATATGATTTCATTCCACCATATGATCATAATGATATTATCTTAGGTCAAGGAACACTGGGGTTAGAAGTTCTTGATCAATTAGAAGAAATAGGTTTTGTACCTGATATGGTCCTATGCTGTTGTGGTGGTGGTGGATTAATATCTGGGTTATCAATAGCTTTAAAATCACATTGGGATAATTTAAATATACACCCTGTGGAGCCAGAATTTTGGGATGATACAAGAATTTCTCTTAAGGAAAAAAAAAGGCATATTATAATTAATAAAAAGAGTAGTATTTGTGATGCTTTATTATCTGAAACTCCAGGAGAGTTAACTTTTAGAATTAATAAAAAACTTTTATCTTTTGGTATTTCTGTGACTGATCAACAGGCAATGGAAGCAATTCATATTGCTTATGAGTATCTTAAGCTAGTTCTTGAGCCAGGTGGTGCTGTAGCACTTGCAGCAGCCCTCAATTACAGTGAAGTTGTAAAAAACAAAAATGTATTAGTAATATTATCAGGCGGTAATATTGATAAGAAGATTTTTTTGAATTCTTTAAAAACTAAAATAAAAAAGTTATAATTTTTAAATCAAAGGTATTTATGAGCCATTTGATCAAGTGTAAAAACTTTAATTTTTGAAGCCATACCCTCAGCTCCAAATCTTTTTAACCTGTCACTACAAACTTCCTTCATAGCATTCATTGCAGGGGCTAAATACTTTCTAGGATCAAATTCATTTGGTTTTTCTATTAAAATTTTCCTAATTGCTCCAGTCATTGCCATCCTGCAATCTGTATCAATATTTATTTTCCTAACACCATTTTTAATACCTTTTTCTATCTCTTCTAATGGAACGCCCCATGTTTGCGGCATTTCTCCTCCATAATTATTAATAATATCCTGTAGTTCTTGCGGAACTGATGAAGAACCATGCATTACTAAATGCGTGTTTGGCATTCTTTTGTGAATTTCTTCAATAACATTCATAGCTAAAATATTTCCATCTGGCTTTCTGGAAAACTTATATGCTCCATGACTAGTACCCATTGCTATAGCTAGAGCGTCCACTTTAGTCTTATTAACAAAATCATTTGCTTGGTCTGGATCAGTTAAAAGCTGTTCTGCTTCCAATTTACCCTCAGCACCATGTCCATCTTCAGCGTCTCCTTGACCAGTCTCCAGAGAACCTAAAACTCCTAACTCCCCTTCAACTGATACACCAAACAAATGTGCAGTTTCAGTAACATTTTTGGTAACAGTGATATTATAATCGTAATCAGATGGAGTTTTACCATCTTCTAAAAGTGAGCCGTCCATCATAACAGAGCTAAAACCATATTTTATTGCTGACATACATGTTCCAGGGCTATTCCCATGGTCTTGATGCATACATACTGGAATGTCTGGATAAAGTGATATTAAGCCTTCAATTAATTTTGATAAAATTTGATCATTTGCATATTTTCGTGCTCCTCTACTAGCTTGAATAATCACAGGAGCATTAAGTTCATTAGCAGCTTCCATTATTGCAAGGCCTTGTTCCATATTATTAATATTGAAAGCTGGCAGTCCATATTGATGATCAGCAGCATGATCTAAAAGCTGCTTAAGTGTTATTAAGGCCAAATTTTTCTCCCCAAATATTTACTTCAATAAAGTCTTTGATTTATTAATTATTTCTTCTTTTGTTATATTAAAATATTTATACAACTCATTTGCAGGTGCAGATGCTCCAAATGATTTCATTCCAATAAATATATCATTTTTTGATAGCCATTTTTCCCACCCAAATGAAATCGATGCTTCAACAGCAATTTTAGGCTTTTCACCCAAGATATTTTGAATATAGTCATTAGTTTGCTCTTCAAAAAGTTCCCAACAAGGCATTGAAACTACTACAACAGATATATCATCTTGTTCTAGCTCTTGAGCAGCTTCTAAAGCAATAGATAATTCAGAACCAGATGACAAGAGAGTTATATCTCTATTATTGCTATCTCCATAAATAATATATGCACCTTTTGATGTAAGGTTTTCATTTTCCTTCTCATCTCTTAAAGTTGGGACACTTTGCCTTGAAAGGGCTAAAACAGATGGAGTAGAAGTAGATTTTAAAGCTAACTCCCAGCTTTCATTTACTTCAACACCGTCAGCAGGTCTGAAAACTAAAGTATTTGGTGTTGCCCTTAGCATTGACAAGTGTTCAATAGGCTGATGCGTTGGACCATCTTCACCTAAACCTATAGAATCATGAGATAAAACATAGATTACATTCAATTTCATCAATGAAGATAATCGCATTCCACCTCTCATATAATCAGAAAAAACTAGAAAAGTACCTCCATAAGGTATATTTCCGCCATACAAAGATATACCATTCATAATTGACGCCATGGCATGCTCTCTTACACCGTAATGAATATAATTTCCCTCAAAATTATCTGGGCTAATCACCTTCATTTCTTTTGTTAAAGTTAAATTAGAACCGGTAAGGTCTGCTGACCCACCGATTAATAAATTTGTATTTTTATTAATGATTTCTAGGGCTTGTTGACTTGACTTTCTAGTGGCGTTTTTCGGTTTTTCTTTTTTAATTTCTTCACTAAAATTTTTGAGCTCAATATATAATTTTTCTGATAATGAAAGATTTAATGCATCATAAAAATTTTTCTTTAAATCAGATTTATTAATGTTATCCGTCCAATTATTATAAATTTCTTTAGAGTTGTTGGATATAGCTTTCCAAGCATCCAAAGCTTCATTTGGATATGAAAATGGTGGATACTCCCAATTTAAATTTGACCTTGTTAACTTGATTTCATTTTCACCCAAGGGCGCGCCATGCACTTTACTAGTACTTTGAAAATTTGGAGAGCCAAATCCAATTTTTGTTTTACATGCAATTAAGCTAGGGTACTTACTTTTTCTTGCTAAATTGATAGTATTTTCTATTTCTTCAAAATCGTGTCCATCAACTGCAAAAACTTCCCAACCGCAGGACTTAAATCTTTCAATTTGATTTGTTGAGGTTGCAAGTTGAGTATCACCATCAATTGAGATGCCATTATCATCCCAAAATACAATTAGTTTATTAAGTTTTAAGTGACCGGCTAAATCGATTGCTTCATGACTAATCCCTTCCATCAAACATCCATCACCAACTATCACATATGTATAATGATCTATTAAATTGCTTCCAAATCTCTTATTAAACAGTTTTTGACTTATCGCCATTCCAACAGCATTTGCTAAACCTTGGCCAAGGGGGCCCGTTGTTGTTTCAATTCCTTTAGCGTGTCCATATTCTGGGTGACCTGCAGTAATAGAATTTAGTTGACGAAAGTTTTTTATTTCATCAATTTTCATATCTTCGTAACCTAAAAAATAATTAAGTGCATATATTAACATAGAGCCATGTCCTGCAGATAAAATAAACCTGTCTCTATTAGGCCATTCAGGATCTTTAGGAAAAATTTTAATAAATTTTGAAAATAATATTGTCGCAACATCAGACATACCCATTGGCATTCCAGGATGTCCCGATTTAGCTTTTTCAACTGCATCTAATGACATGAAACGTAAACAATTCGACATTAATTTAAGAGTTTCATTTGAAATTTTTTTATCTGACATTTATTTTTCCATAAAATTTATTAATTTATTACTCTCATTTTTTGAACCAAATATAAAGGGAACTCTTTCATGAATGCTTTCAGGCTTTAAAGATAATATCCTTTTCTGTCCATTTGTTGCAAAGCCCCCAGACTGTTCAATTAAGAAGGCTACAGGATTAGCCTCATATACTATTCTAAGTCTCCCTTTTTCATAACCTTTTCTTGTATCCTGTGGATATAAAAATATACCTCCTCTTGCTAATATCCGATAACAATCAGCTACAAGAGAGCCTACCCATCTCATATTATAGTTAGTTTGGCCATTAGTTTTAAATAAATTTATACATTCCTCAACATAACTTTTGATGTAGCTTGGCCAAAAAGAATAATTTGAAAAATTAATAGATAATTCGTATGTATTCATAGGAATTTTAATCGCCTCTTTGATGAGAATAAATTCATCACTTTGATTTAATTGAAAAACTGAAGTTCCATTTCCAATTGAAAATATTAACTTTAACCTTGGCCCATAAATAAAAAAGCCAGAAGCGATTAAATTATCTCCACTTTGAAGAATTGTCTCATTTGGATTAATTCTAGACTTATAAATTCCAAATATTGTTCCAATTGGCGCATTTGTCTCAATATTGGACGAACCATCTAAGGGGTCGATGCATATTGTAAAACTACCGTTGTTATTTAAAAATACAAAATCTTTTTCTTCTTCTGACGCATACCATTTTATATCGGCTGATGATAAATGTTGCATGATAATACTGTCAGCTTTTAAGTCTAAGTTTTTAGTTTCATCTCCGTCAGAATTAGTAGCACCACTTTTATTTGAAAGTTCACTTTGTTCAGGATTTGAAATGATTTTTGATATTTCAATAGCTGAAATTGAGAGCAAATTAAAAATTTGAATTAAATTATTTGTG
>CACBIM010000029.1 GCA_902539295.1 uncultured SAR116 cluster alpha proteobacterium | reverse complement strand
CTTGTATATTATCTTCAGCACAAAGTCGTAAATATCTCTCTAATCTTGCTGAAGAGTGCTCTGGCCCCTGCCCCTCATAGCCATGAGGTAATAACATAACTAATCCACTCATCCTTAACCATTTAGCTTCTCCTGACGATATAAACTGATCAACTATTACTTGAGCACCATTAGCAAAATCACCAAATTGTGCTTCCCACATAACGAGTGCATTTGGCTCTGCTTGACTAAAGCCATATTCAAAACCCAAAACTCCAGCTTCAGATAATGGCGAGTCAATAACTTCAAAAGAGCCTTGATTTTCATTAATATTTGATAATGGTATGTATCTTTCTTCAGTATTTTGGTCAATAAATACAGCATGACGTTGGCTAAATGTACCGCGACCACAATCTTGTCCTGACAAACGAACAGGATTTCCTTCTAATAATAGTGTACCGAAAGCAAGTTGTTCAGCAGTTGACCAGTCTATATTAGTTCCGTCTTTGAGTGCTTTTTTTCTATTATCTAGTACTCTTTGTAACTTCTTATGAATTTCAAAATCTCTTGGAACGGAAGTCAGGATTTCTCCAATTTTTTTTATCTTGTCAATAGTAACGCCAGTAATTCCTCGTCTTTCTTCTAACCCAGGTGCTTTCTTTAGACCAGTCCACTTGCCCTCAAGCCAATCAGCCTTATTAGGTAAATAATTACTTCCAGCTTGAAATTCTTCTTCTAAAAATTGGTTCCTATTATCGTAAACTTTTTTTGCTTGTTCTTCAGTAATCTTTTTTTCTTTAATTAGCTTATCTGCGTATATTTTAGTTACAAAAGGATGATCAGCGATTTTCCTATACATAATAGGCTGGGTAAATGATGGTTCATCCCCTTCATTATGACCATATCTTCTATATCCAATAATATCTATAACAGCATCTGCTGCAAACTTTTGACGGAATTCAGTTGCAATTCTTGAGACATGAACAACAGATTCTGGATCATCTGCATTTACATGAAAGATTGGAGCCATTACAATTTTTGCAACATCTGTGCAATAAGGTGATGATCTTGAATAGGCTGGCGAAGTAGTAAATCCAATTTGATTATTAATAATCAAATGAAGTGTTCCACCAGTTTTATAACTTCTTAATTCTGCAAAATCAAAAGTTTCTGCAAGTATTCCTTGACCAGCAAATGCAGCATCTCCGTGAATAAGCAGTCCTAAAACTTTGTTTCTAAGTTTATCATTTCTTTGGTTTTGTTTGGCTCTTACTCTCCCTATAACGACAGGGTTTACAACTTCAAGATGTGAAGGGTTAGCATTTAAAGTAAAATGTATATTTATACCATCAAATTCTCTGTCTGATGATGAGCCCATATGATATTTCACATCACCAGAACCGCCGGTTTCTTCTGGATTAGAAGGATTTCCCATAAACTCTGAAATAATGGCTCGAAAAGGCTTTTGAAGAATATTATTTAATACATTCAATCTACCTCTATGTGCCATTCCAATTACTATCTCTTCTAACCCTAGTTGTGACCCTCTTTTGGCTATTTGTTCTATAGCTGGAATAACTGACTCACTGCCATCTAAACCAAATCTTTTTGTACCAGTGTATTTTTTGTTTAAAAATCTTTCAAAACTTTCTGCATCAACGAGACGTTCGTAAATTGCTTCTTTTCCTTTGTCAGTAAAATCAGTTTGATTTCTTATATTTTCAATTCTTTGCTGTATCCAGGATTTTTGTTCTGGGTCTTGTATGTGAAGATATTCAACACCTATAGATCCACAATATGTGTCTTTTAATGTTGAAAGAATTTGTCTTAATGAAGCTGTTTCAATTCCAAGAACATTGTCAATAAAAATAGGTCTGTCATAATCATTTTTCGTAAAACCATAAAATTCAGGATTAAGCTCTGGATGTTCTTCTTTTTTTTCTAAATTTAAAGGATCAGTTTTGGCTTCTAAATGACCCCGTGCCCTGTATGCACGTATCATCATCACAGCTCTTAAAGAGTCTATAGAAGCTTTTCTAATCTCTTCAGATGAAAGTGATGAGTTTTTATGTTCAAGATTTTCTAACTTTTCTTCAAATTCTTTGCCCTTTGCCCAAGATGGTATGTCATTTGAAGACCCAGTGTTTTGCATATCAGAAAACCAGTCATTCCAATTAGCATCAACATTCTTTGGGTTTTCCAACCATTTTTCGTATAAATCAGCAATGTATGTAGAGTTTAGACCATTTAAAATAGTAGCATCTAAAAATACTTCATCCATATAAAATGCCTTTACTTTTTAAAAATTCTTCATGACTTCAATAATAGCTTCACCAAGCATACCAGGGCTATCAGTTACATTAATTCCTGCGCTTCTCATTGCATCAATTTTGGCTTCCGCACCTCCACTTTTGCCTGAGACTATAGCGCCAGCATGCCCCATTCTTCTTCCTGGAGGAGCAGTTCTACCCGCTATGAAACCTGCAACTGGTTTTTTAATTTTTGAAGATTTCAAAAATTCTGATGCTTCTTCTTCAGCAGTTCCTCCAATTTCACCAATCATAATAATAGCATCAGTTTCTTCATCTGAGAGAAATAGATCTAAACAATCAATAAAATTAGTTCCGTTTAAAGGGTCGCCACCAATTCCAACACATGTGGATTGCCCAAGACCAGCAGCTGTGGTTTGTCCAACGGCCTCGTATGTTAATGTACCTGACCTTGATACAATTCCAATTTTACCTTTTTTGTGTATATGACCAGGCATAATACCAATTTTACATTCATTGGGTGTAATAATACCCGGGCAATTTGGTCCAATTAGTCTTGAACCAGAATATTTTAATGCATTCTTAACTTTCACCATGTCAAGAACAGGAATTCCCTCAGTTATACAAACAATTAAATCAATTTTAGCGTCAATTGCTTCTAAAATTGAATCAGCTGCAAACGCAGGAGGAACATAAATTACAGAAGCATTAGCTGAGGTTACGTGTATTGCTTCATCTAAAGTATCAAAAACCGGTAAATTTAGGTGGTTTTGACCTCCTTTTCCAGGTGTAACTCCACCAACCATTTTTGTACCATATTCAATAGCTTGTTGGCAGTGAAACGTTCCCTGGCTTCCTGTAAAACCTTGGCAAATCACTTTTGTATTTTTATCCACTAAAATTGCCATCAAGAATTTTCCTTTACAGAAGATACAATTTTTCTAGCAGCATCAGAAAGATTGTCAGCAGCAATAATATCTAACCCGCTATCTTTCATAATTTTTTTTCCTTCTTCTACCTTTGTTCCTTCTAATCTAACTACAAGTGGTATTTTAATTTCAAGCTCGTGTGCTGCAGCAACAACTCCTTCGGCAATAATATCACACCTCATTATTCCACCAAAAATATTTACTAAAACACCTTTCACATTTTCATCTGAAAGAATTATTTTAAACGCTTCAGTCACCTTCTCTTTTGTCGCGCCTCCTCCTACATCTAGAAAATTAGCAGGTGAACCCCCTTCAAGTTGAATAATATCCATCGTTGCCATTGCAAGACCTGCTCCGTTAACCATACATCCAATATTTCCATCTAATTTAATGTATGACAAATCATACTCTGATGCTCTATGTTCAAGTGGATCTTCTTCACTAGGATCCCTCATTTCAATGATTTTAGAATGACGAAAAAGTGCGTTATCATCAAATGACATTTTGGCATCAAGTGCAATTAGCTCATCTTTTGTATTAATTACTAAAGGATTTATCTCAATAAGCGATGCGTCATTTTCAACAAAAGTATTATAAATATTTTTTAGAAACAACGTGGCTGGCCTTATTGATTTTCCTGAAATATTTAAAGCCGAGGCCAATCTTCTACCATGAAAATCCTGAAACCCAGTAGATGGGGTAATTCCAAGCTTTAAAATCTTTTCGGGTGTTTCTTCGGCGACTTTTTCAATATCCATCCCCCCTTCTTTAGAGGCAATAAATGTAATACAACCTGAGTTCCTATCGACTAAAACAGACAGGTACAATTCTTTTTTAATATCGCAACCTTCTTCAATATATAACCTTTTTACTTCTTTGCCTTGAGCACCAGTTTGTGGTGTAACAAGAATCTTTCCAAGTATTTCCTCTGCTGCATTTTTTACTTCATCAAGACTATTAACAACCTTTACTCCACCTGCTTTCCCTCTTCCTCCAGCATGTATTTGAGCTTTTACAACCCAAATTGGGCCACCAAGTTTTTTTGCAGCAGTTAAAGCTTCGTTTACAGAGAAGGCTGGCATTCCTCTAGCAACATTTACTTTATTTAAATTTAAAAGTTCTTTTGCTTGATGCTCATGAATGTTCATTGTCTATTCCATTTTAGAAGCGATAGAGTTCAATTGTCTAACTGCTTCAACTGAGTTATCAAACATTGTTTTCTCTTCATCATTTAATTTGATCTCAATAACTTTTTCAATACCATTTTTACCAATGATAGCTGGAACACCAACAAATATGCCATCCAATCCGTATTCTCCATTACACCACGCAGCACACGGTAGAAGCCTTCTTTGATCTTTTAAAAAAGACTCTGCCATTTCAATAGCTGAGGAGGCTGGAGCATAAAATGCAGAACCTGTTTTCAATAGGCCAACTATTTCAGCTCCACCATCACGAGTTCTTTGAACTATTGAGTCAATTTTTTCCTGTGTTGTCCAACCCATTTCAATCAAATCAGGAACTGGAATACCAGCAACTGTTGAATACCTTATTAAAGGGACCATACTATCACCATGACCCCCTAATACAAATGCTGAAACATCCCTAACAGAAACATTGAATTCTTCAGCCAAAAAATATCTAAATCGAGCACTATCCAGTACCCCAGCCATACCAACGATTTTATTTGTTTTTAATCCCGCAGCTCTTTGCAAAACACCAACCATGGCATCAAGTGGGTTTGTAATACAAATAACAAAAGCATTAGGGCAATTATCGGCTATACCTTTACCAACCTGTTTCATTACATTGGTATTTGTTTCTATGAGGTCATCTCGACTCATGCCTGGTTTTCTTGGTACACCTGCCGTCACAATAACAACATCAGAGCCATTTAAGACTGAATAGTCATTCCCTCCAGTAAGTTTTGCATCAAATTTCTCAACTGGTGATGCTTGGACTATATCAAGAGCTTTTCCTGAGGGTATGCCTTCAGCAATATCAAAAAGAGCAACATCACCTAGCTCCTTTATTCCTGATAATAATGCAAGTGTCCCACCAATATTCCCAGATCCTACAAGTGCAATTTTATTTCTAGCCATTAGTTATTCTTTCATGAAATTATCTATAAGTTTTTAGCTTAAAAATTCCTTTACTACAACAGCTTGGCTAATATTATGTCATTAATATTCAGCTTTATCTTGGGGTTGTTGTTAATTCTCTAAGCCTAGACTTTGTTCTTTCAAATTCAAAGCGCCAGTCACTTCCAGTGTAAATATCATCAATTGGTTTTTCAGCAGTGCAGATCATAAAGCACTTTGCTTCATACAAAGCGTCAACTAGCCACATAAACCTTCTTGATTCGTTTCTATTATAGTCGTTCAGTATGGGTATTTTATTTATTAATAAGCCTCTATATCGAGAAGCAACTTCTATGTAATCACGTGCGGCAAGTTTTTGCTCACAAAGGTCACTAAAATCAACAAATGCCACTCCGGATGCTGCAGATGGTATAAAGATTTGTCTTCCAGAACTTGGTATATGATCAGTTTTTGGACTCATCTCGCCAGTTAATTTAAAAAAGTCTTCCTTTAAAATCTTTGAGTTTTTATTTGAAAGTGGGTTAAACCATCCTTTCATACCTTTTCTAGCAGACAACCTAAAATCTTCAGATCCTTTAATTTCTAAAATTTCACAGTTTTTGTTTAAATCATCTATAAATGGTAAAACTCTCTCTCTATGTAATCCCTTTTCATAAAGTTTTTCAGGTGGCCGGTTTGAAGTAGCAACAATCGTTACTCCTCTCTTCCATAAACCTTTAAAAAGCCTATTTAAAACCATTGCATCTGCTATATCTCTTAACTCCATCTCGTCGAAGCATAACAGCTTTGCCTTTTGTGAGATTAATTTTGCTGCATGATCAGGAACATTGTTAATTTTATCATTTTTTCTAATATCATGAATTAAATCATGAGTTTCAGCCATAAAGTTATGAAAGTGAGTTCTTTTTTTATTATGGATATTAACGTTTGCAAAAAACAAATCCATTAACATGGATTTTCCTCTTCCTACACCTCCCCAAATGTAAACCCCTTTTCTATTTTCAATCTTTTCTCTTCTTGCAAAATTAGATAATCGACTTAAAAAACTATTTTCTTTTTTTAATGATAATTCTTCTGATAGTTCACTCAACTTTGCGATTGTTATTTTCTGATAAGGATCATTGTTTAATTTACCATCTTCAACAAGTGATTTATATTTATTAATAAGAGATAATTTACTCAATCTTATTATGCCAATCTTTTTGGCGCAGGGCTCTTATCAATATTTTCCATCATTTGATTAACTAATTTTTTGTAAAGCATTGATCTAACTGATGAATAATTTTTATTATCATAAAGGTTAAATGTTTCATTTGGGTCATTTTCTAAATCATATAATTCCCCAAATTCTTGGTCCTTATATAAAGTAAATCTGTATCTTTCTGAAATAAGAGATCTTACAAATGCTGGTTTATCAAAACCAAAACGAACAATATTATCATGAAATTCAATCATCAGATCTTCTCTGAAAGATATCTTTCTCTCTATACTTTGCAAAAAATCCACTCCCTGAATGCCCCAGTATGGTTTAACATTGGCTCTGCTTAAAATAGTAGGAGCAATATCTATAGTAGATAAAAGAGAATCTGAACTTTTTGGTGATCTATTTTGTGGGTCTGACCAAATAAAAGGAACATTGGTTATAGATTTAAATGGTAAAGCGCCCTTAAGCATTAAAGAAAAATCGCCCATATAGTCACCATGATCAGAAGTAAAAATAATAGTCGTATTCTCGTATAAATTTCTTTTCTTAAGAGTGCTAATTACAGAACCTACAGCATCATCTATCATTGTTATCATTCCTGCAGTTAAGGCCATACTTTCTTGAATATGTCTTTTTTCTGCAAGAAAAACTGAAGTTTTGCTAACTGGATCCTTTCCATCTAGAAAATCTTTATAAACTTTTTGCATGGGGGGTATAGGATTTTTATGTGAGCTGTAGTCTAATGGGACTTCAAAATCGTCAGGGTTATACATATCCCAGTATTTTCCGGGTGGTGTGAAGGGATGGTGAGGATCTGGGAAAGAAACGAATGAAATAAATGGCTTATCATCGTTAAATGCATTAAAATATTCATTAGCTTTCTTTTCAACAAAAGCTGTCGGATAAAATTCTTCTGGAACTGCTGTCCTATAGCCTTGTCTACAAGAGTAATTATGAGCTAATTCATTTTCAGGGCCAAAGAATTTTTCCCAGTCTGGAAAGTTGCTTTGTAGCCATTGAAAATAATGTCCTTTACAGTTGTTGCCATGGGCAGTTACTAAGTCAACATGTTCAAAACCATAGTATGGTTTTGGGATATCAAAATATCCAGGCTTTTGATAATTCGTTCTATCCTCATAGGTGTAACTATTAGCATCATTCATCCACGATTCTTTAATAGGGCCTAGATCATCATCTTTTACCCAAGGGTGTGGTGGACCCGGATCAAATCCCTGTAGATGTATTTTGCCAAAGCTAGATGTTTTGTATCCGGCTCTTCTTAGTACTTCTACAAATGTAGTGGCGTTTTTGTTAAGATGGTTTCCGTTATACCTTAAACCATGAACAGATGGATATCTTCCAGTCATTAATGAAGCGCGGTTTGGCATACAAACTGGACTTGCAACATAGAATTTAGAGAAATTAGTACCCTCTGATGCTATTTGGTCTATATTTGGTGTTTTAATTATTTTGTGACCATTACAACCTAAATAATCAAATCTAAGCTGGTCAGCCATAAAAATTACAAAATTTGGCTTATTCATAAACCTCACATAACTCTTTAAAACAATTTTATTTTGCAAAGATATAGATTACAAGTATTTGTTAATAATAAATTTTAAAGGATTGTAAATGTCTGAAAATAAGGTTGTGCTCTTAGGCACCAAAGGTGGACCAAGAATGGAAAAGGGATTAAGTTGGTCTACATGCTCAGTGATTGAAGTAGATAATCATCCATATATTATTGATTGTGGCCTCGGCGTTACAAGGCAGTTTGTTGAAGCAGGCTATTCATTAAGTCAAGTAGACAATATTTTTTTAACTCACCATCATTCAGATCATAATCTAGAGTTTGGACCTCTGGTGCATACTTTATGGACTTCTGGAACTTCAGACAAAGTTGATGTTTACGGTCCTGAAGGAACCAAAAACCTTCTTAGTGGTTTTCTTAAATCCTTAGAAATAGATATAAAAGTAAGAATAGAAGATGAGAAACAAAGAGATTTAGAAACTATAATTAATGTGAAAGAAATAAGTGAAGGTGTAGTTATGCAAGATGAAAGAGTTAAAGTCTCTGCACTAAAAGTAGTTCATGGACTTCTTGAAAATTGTTTTGCATTTAAATTTGAAACTGAAAATAAAAAAGTCGTATTTTCGGGAGATACAATTTTTTTTCCTCCACTGATTGATTTTGCTAAAGATGCAGACATTTTGGTTCATGAAGTAATGCTTAAAAGAGGTATAGAGGTTTTGGCTGAGAGGCTCAAAAAAGTTAAACCAAATTTAATTGAACACTTAATGATTAGTCATACTACTGCCGAGGATGCTGCTAAAATAGCAAAAGAGGCAAATGTAAAACATTTAGTCTTTAATCATTATGTCCCCCATATTCCTGGAGAATTTCCAATTTCTGAATTTTCTGAAGCGGCATCTAAAGTTTGGGACGGTAAAATAACAGCAGGTTATGATTTATGTGAAATTGATTTTTAGGAGACTAAGAATTGTCAAATGAATTTAAGCTGAATTTTAATTCTGAAATAGGTAACAATAAGGAGAGTATTTTATTTATTCACCCATTAGGTGCTGACAATTCAATATTTGATTATGTTATTACTAAATTAAAACATAAATTTAATTGTTTCTCTGTAGATATAAGAGGGCACGGAAAGTCCCCCATAACTGAACCTGGATTTAGCATTAGAGAAATGGCAAAAGATATATCTTATACTTTTAATTTTGATAAGCCAGTTAATGTAATGGGTGTTTCAATTGGAGGTATGATTGCTATGAACTTAGCAATTTATAAACTTATACCTATTGATAATTTAATTCTTTCAGATACAGGGCATAAGATTGGAGATTTTGACTTATGGCAGCAACGTATAGACTTAGTTAATTCTGGAGGGTTAGAAAAAATTGTTGATATGGCATTAGAAAGATGGTTCCCCAAAAATTTTAGAGATACAGCTTCAGGTGTGATTGAAGATTGTAAAAAACTGCAATTAAAAACATCAATGAAAGGATATATTGGGGCTTGCCAAGCAATTCAGAATGAAGACTTAACAGGAAAATTATCATTAATAAATCAAAGGACACTCGTTGTAAACGGCTCTGAAGATATTTCTACACCCCCAAAACTAGGACAAGAATTAGCTAATCGTATATCTGGAGCATCTTTCAAAGAACTTAAAGGAATAGGCCATGTTCCACCTCTTCAGGATCCAGATTTGACTGCTAAAATAATTCAAGATTTTATATTGAGATAAATGAAAAGTTCAAAAAAAAAGTTGTCTCCTGACGATGCAGAATTAAGAAAATCAGTTAAGCCAGTAATTTGCTATCCTACAGATTCTCTTAAATCACCAAATATGAATGATTATTTAATAGCTAGGAAAAATTTAAAAAAAATTGATCAAATAATTATTCCTCCTAGAGACGCTAAATGCTTTAGAGTTCCCAAATCACATTTTTTTCGCATCTACTGTCAAAATGGACCACAAGTTGGTGATTTAAACTTATGGAATGAACATAATTTAAATGAAAAGTTCTATTCTGGAAAAACAAGAGCTTTATACGGTACTCACCTTTCAACTAATGATCGACTTTGGTCGAGTCTCCCATATTTGAGACCTATGGCAACCATTACGCATGATACGTTAGACTGGTATGGTTTTGATGATGATGGTGGATCTGTGCATGATGTAATAGGTACTCGATGTGATCCGTATACCGAGAAAATATTGTCTAATAAAGAATATCATTTTTGTTGCCATTCAAACTTGATAAGAGCTTTATCTAATTATAAAAATATTTCATATAAAGAAGTTGAAAATTATATTCATGACGTTTTAAATGTTTTTATGTGTACAGGTTTTACGAAGGATACTCACCAGTATTTCATGAAGGCAAGTCCAGTAAGAATAGGAGACTATATAGAGTTTTTCTCTGAGATTGATTTGCTTGCAGGTTTGTCTGCCTGTCCAGGAGGTGATTGTTCTTTATCTCATTCATCAGATGATGCAGTGTGTTATTCTCTCAAAGTAGAGATTTATGAATGTCTTAATAATGATTTGAAAAATTGGAGGGAACCAGAAACCTCAAATTACAGTGGTGATCATAAAAATTGATAAGTTTAATATTCTACTTTGTAAAATATTTAAAGGTAATTTAATGACAAAGGATAAAAAAATTAACAACTTTAATCAAGGCATGAAAACCAGAAGAGAAGTGCTTGGAAATATACATGTAGATAGGGCAATTAAAAATACCAATCAAATTGATAAAAGATTTCAAGAATTTATAACAGAGAGTGCTTGGGGAACTTTATGGTCTAATGAAAAGCTATCAAAAAGAGATAGAAGTCTTATTACAATTTCACTTTTAGCAGCTTTAGGCCATGATGAAGAATTAGAAATGCATTTTAATGCATCAAAAAACACAGGTGCAACAGTCGATGAAATTTCTGAAGCGTTAATGCATGTAGCAGTCTATGCGGGTGTTCCTGCGTCAAATAATGCTCTAAAGATTTTAAAAAGAGTGTTTAAAGAAAGTAATTAATTTTATGTCTATAAATCCTTGGAACAGAAGAGACTGGTCAAATCACCCGAAGTTAATATATCCTGATTACAAATCTACTAAATTCAGAAACCCAAAAAATAAACTTATTAAAATTGAAAATTTTAAGGAAATTCCATCACCAAAATTTTCAAAAGATTGTATGAGACACATTGATGCAGATTTAACAAAAAATGCAAAAAAAGATCATGACCCTATTGGCGAAAGAATTATAATAATTGGAAAAGTGATGGATGAATTTGGACGAGCTGTACCTGACTGCCTTTTAGAAATTTGGCAAGCAAATTCTGCTGGTAGATATATACACAGAGAAGAAATACACGATGCTCCGTTAGATCCAAATTTTCTTGGTGCTGGTATGACTTTAACAGATAAAAATGGTGATTATAAGTTTACAACAATTAAGCCTGGTTCCTATCCTTGGGGAAATCACCATAATGCATGGAGACCAGCTCATATTCATTTTTCAATTTATGGTAGGTCTTTTGTGGACAGACTAGTTACTCAAATGTACTTTGAGGGAGATCCACTGTTCAAATATGATCCAATCTTTAACTCTGTTCCAGATAAAAAAGCCCAAGATAGGTTGATAGCAAAATTTTCAATTGAAGAAACCATACCTGAATTTGCGCATGCTTACATTTTTAATATAATACTACGTGGACGTAACGCGACCCCAATGGAAATTTAAACTATGAAAAAAAATACATTCCTTCAAACTTCATCTCAAACGGTTGGTCCTTTTTTCGCTTACGGGTTAGCAGCACAACAATACCAATATGATTTTCCTAGTTTAGTTTCTGGAGACTTAAGGAAGAAAGATTTATTAGGTCAAAAAATTAATGTTAAAGGACAGGTAATTGATGGAAATGACACTCCAATCCATGATGCTTTAGTTGAAATTTGGCAGGCAGACCCAAATGGTAATTATAATACTAATCCAAATGGTAAATTTTTTGGTTTTGGAAGGATGGGTACAGGCAGTGGAGATTTTGTTGGTTTCAATTTTAAAACTTATAAACCTGGGATAACAGCACCTAATAGTGCTCCTCATATTAATATTACTGTCTTTGCAAGAGGCATGCTTAATCATTTATTTTCAAGGATTTATTTTTCTGATGAAGAAGAAGAAAATAAAAAGGATTTATTGCTAAATGAAATTGATACCTCTTTAAGGTCTCGTTTAATTGCTGAGAAAGAAAATGAAAATGAATATCGTTTTGATATATATTTACAAGGTGACAAAGAGACAGTTTTTTTTGATGTTTGATTTAGTTAGGAAATAAAATGGCAGAATTTATATCACTTAAAGAAGGAGTTAGTAAAACTCTTAATAAAGGCGATACAGTTTGTTTTGAAGGCTTTACTCATCTAATTCCCCATGCATCTGCTCATGAAGTAGTTAGGCAAAAAATTGATGATTTGACTATAATAAGAATGACACCAGATGTCATTTATGACCAATTAATTGGCATGGGATTAGTAAAAAAAATGATTTTTTCATATGCAGGCAATCCCGGTGTAGGGTTGCTTAGAAGGTTCCGTGACTCAGTAGAGAAAGGTTGGCCAAATAAAATTGAAATTGAAGAACATTCTCACTCTGCTATGGCTCATGCTTATGAGGCAGGCGCTGCTGGTTTACCATGTGCAATTTTCAGAGGCTATATGGGAGCAGAACTCAAAAAAGTTAATAGCAATATAAAAAAAATTGAATGCCCGTTTACTGGTGAAGAATTAACAGCAGTGCCATCTTTGAAACCAGATGTCGCATTCATTCATGCTCAAAAGGCTGATAAAAAAGGAAATGTTTTAATTGAAGGAATATTAGGAGTTCAAAAAGAAGCCGTTTTAGCATCAAAAAAATCATTAGTTACTGTAGAAGAAATAGTTGATACTTTAGATTGTCATCCAAATGCAACTGTTCTACCTGATTGGACAATTTCTTTTATAAGTCATGTCCCTGGTGGAGCACACCCCTCATATGCAAGGGGCTACTACAAAAGGGATAATGCTTGTTACATTGAATGGGATAAAATAGCTTCTAATAGGGAAACGTTTAGAGAATGGATGGAAGAAAATGTTTTAAAAGTTGATGCTGAAGTTTTTAAAAGTAGAGTAGAAAAATTAAGAGAAGATAGATATGAATAGAGAGTATAATTCAGATGAAATGATGACAATAGCAGCATCAAGAGCACTCTCAAATAGTGATGTTTGTTTTGTTGGGATTGGTGCACCATCAGCTGCTTGCAACATTGCAAGGATGACACATGCTCCAGATATTACTCTTATTTACGAGAGTGGAACTATTGGAACAGCACCTAATATTTTACCATTGTCCATAGGTGATGGAGAGCTATGTGAAACTGCTATTACAACTGTAGCTGTGCCTGAAATGTTTCGATACTGGTTACAAGGTGGAAGAATAACGATTGGTTTTTTAGGGGCCGCCCAATTAGATAAATTTGGTAATATTAATACAACAGTCATTGGAGATTATGGCAATCCTAAAACACGTCTTCCGGGAGGAGGCGGTGCGCCAGAAATTGCTTCTTCTGCAAATCAAATTTACATTACTATGAAGCAGTCTTTAAGAGGAATGGTTGAGAAAATTGACTTTTTTACGAGCTTTGGTCATGGTCAAGGCAATGAAAATCGTAAAGATATTAATATCTCTACTTTGGGTCCAAGCTTATTAATAACGGATTTAGCTATGTGGAAGCCTGATCCAGTTACAAAAGAGTTCACTGTTTTTTCTATTCATGAAGGTGTTTCTAAAGACATGATACAAGATAGTTGTGGGTGGAATGTTAAATACTTCAAAGATTTAAAAATTACAAAGTCACCAACAGAAATTGAGTTGAAAACCCTCAGAGAATTAAAAGAAAGAACAAAAAAAGCAAACTTAGCACAAGACAATAGATAATGATGGATGCATTTATTTGTGATGCGATTAGAACACCAATAGGTAGATTTGGAGGAGCATTATCTTCAATAAGAGCAGATGATTTAGCTGCTCTTTCAATAAAAGAGTTAAAGGAAAGAAACACAAGTATAGACTGGTCAATGGTTGACGAAGTAATTTTTGGATGCGCCAATCAATCAGGAGAAGATAACAGAAACATTGCTAGGATGTCATTGTTACTTGCAGGACTGCCTCAAATAGTTCCTGGGATAACAATTAACAGACTTTGCGCATCAGGGCTAGAGGCTGTTACATATGCTTCAAGAATGATTAAATCTAATGAAGCTCACCTAATTATAGCAGGTGGTGTTGAAAGTATGAGCCGTGCCCCATTTGTTATTCCCAAGTCAACCACTCCATTTTCAAGAAATGCTGAGATATATGATACAACAATTGGTTGGAGGTTTATAAATCCAATTATGCGTCAAATGTATGGTGTTGATTCAATGCCAGAGACTGCCGAAAATGTTGCAGAAAGATGGAATATAAGCCGTGAAGATCAAGATAAGTTTGCTTATTGGTCACAAAAAAAAGCAGCAGAAGCAATTTCCAAAGGAAGATTCGATACAGAAATTTTCAAGGTAAAGATTATTCAAAAAAAGGAAGAAAACTTTTTAGATAAAGATGAACATCCACGTTCTGATACACTGCTAGAAAAATTAAGTACCTTGCCAACACCATTTAGGAATAATGGCACTGTTACAGCTGGAAATGCGAGTGGTGTTAATGATGGTTCTGCAGCCCTAATAATTGCATCTGAAAAAGCTATTAAAGAATATAATTTAATTCCAAAAGCTAGGATATTAAGCTCTGCCGCAACTGGTGTTGAACCAAGTGTTATGGGAATTGGACCAGTTTCAGCAACAAAAAAAGTTCTTTCACTTTCAAATATCAATTTAGCAAATATAAATATTATTGAGCTTAACGAAGCATTTGCATCTCAAGCTTTAGCAACAATGAGAGATCTATCATTGTCAGACGATGATGAAAGAGTAAACATTAATGGTGGGGCAATTGCTTTAGGTCATCCACTTGGTATGTCTGGTGCAAGGTTAGTGCTTACAGCAACTGAACAATTACACCAAAGTAAAAATAATAAGTTAGCACTTTGCACAATGTGTGTTGGGGTTGGTCAGGGCAGTGCAATTATTTTAGAAAAATTATAAAACTGATTATAATGGTTCTACTCCAAGATTTTTTCTAAATCGATTTTTTAGTTCAACACCATCTAATATTGGAAGTTTTCTAGGAGGGTTCTGAGACTTAATTCTTATATTTGCAAAAATAGGTCCTTTTACTGGAGGTAGGATTTCTATTAAGTTTTCTAGGTCATTATTTGAGACTACATCAAAAAAAAATTCGAATTTAGAAGCTTCAGCTATTTTACACAAATTTATTCCGTATGAAGTATGGCTTTTTTGCATGCCAGTTTCTCCAAAATGACCATTATCTAACACTACAATTGCTAAATTATTCGGTTTTTGGACACCAATAGATGCTAAGGAACCTAGTCCCATTAATTGTTCACCATCTCCAGTTATAACTATGATGGGTGTATCTGGTATTGACATTGCTAATCCGAGGCCAATCATTGCTGTGCCTCCCATTCCACCCCATAGATAAAAGTTTGAATGGCTGTCTCCTGCATCAAATACATCATATGTTGGTGAGCCAAGTCCTGTTATAATCTTCGCATTACCTCTATGATCAACAATTTTTTTAACTACATTTCTTCTTTCTAGCAGGGTATTATCGTCTACCATTTCTTTTTTCCTATTAAGCGTTGAGATAATAATAAAGCTATTTGTTGGTCACTTGAAAAAGCTCCATATAAAGCAGCGTCTACCAATGGACAAACATCTGATGGATGGGTAGCACGGTGAACAATTATGCCCATAGCTTCAAGAGTTTTTTTAGTGGCTTGGCCCATGGGTATTTGCCATGAATTAAATTCACCAAATTCACCTCTCATTGTAATTAAAGTTACAAATGGAAAATTACATTTCGACAATATTGAGAGCATGTTTATACAGTTTCCAACTCCACTGCTTTGCATTAGCAAAACTGACTTCTTATTGCCTAACCAAGAACCGCTAGCAAATGCAACTCCTTCTTCTTCAGAAGTTAAAACAACCGGTTTCAATAACTTGTTTTTTTCTGCTAATGCAATTAATTTAGCGTGACCAGCGTCGGGTACATAAGGTAAAAAATCAATCTTATGATCTAAAAGTAGAGAAAATAATTTTTCCTCCCAATTATTTTGAATATCATCAACTTTCATTTTTAAGTGATATAACCTAAATAAAATATTTATTAATTAAAAGATTCTAAACATATGATTAATTATTATTTTTGTTATAATATCAATTAATAATAATAACTTTATATATAAATTTATTTTTGATTATCATTAAATTCAAGACTATTTATAATTATTACTTTATTCCGATGAAATATGATTACTGGTATAAAAAGAAAAAACAAAAGACGAGGTTCTCAACAAATTATTGAGCAACTTGACCCTGTGATTTCAAAAGGAATGGAGGGGGGAAAATATAAGCCTTTAACTGAAACTGATATTAAAAAAATTCACTCAACAGCTCTTGATGTATTGCAAAATTTAGGAGTTGGAAATCCATTACCTGAACTTTTAGAAGCTGCATTAAGACAAGGTTGCTCAGTTAATGAAAATGGCCGCTTGTGTTTCCCTAAATCTTTAGTAGAGGATGTGATTTCGAGAGCAGGGAGAGATTTTGTTCTATATGGTCGTGACCCAAAACACGATATAGATCTTTCAGGTAATAAAGTTAATCTTTTTGGAGCTGGTGAAGCTGTTTCAGTTCTTGATTTAGGAGCTTCTAAGTATCGACCTTCTACTATCAATGATGTTTACGATGTTGCAAGGATGGTAGACTACCTAGATAATATACATAGTTACTCTAGGTTTGTAGTACCTACAGAGTTAAGCGAAGATTTATATGTTGCAGATATTAATACTGCTTATGCGAGCATAGCTGGAACAAAAAAACACACTGCTCTTACTTTCTCTGATGGAAAGCATGTTAAGCCTACACTTGAAATGTTAGATATTATAGCTGGTGGAGAAGGTCAATTTGTAAAAAGACCTTTTTGCCATGGTGGCGGCTGCACTATTGTTTCGCCTCTACAGTACGGAACTGATAATTGTGAAGTTGCTGTTGCGTCATTACAATTAAATGCTCCTATATGGGTTGTTATAGCCCCTCAGTCAGGCGCTACTGCCCCTGCAGCTCTCGCTGGTTGTTTGGTTCAATCTCTTGCCGAAACTTTAGCCAGTTTACTGTTAATAGATCTTATTAAACCTGGGCACCCAGTAATATTTGGACCTTGGCCATTTGTTACTGATTTACGAACAGGAGCTTTTTCCGGAGGGGGTGGTGAAGAGGCGATAATGAGCGCAGCTTCTGCTCAAATTACTAACCATTATGGGCTAGTTAGCTCAGTTGGTGCAGGTATGACTGATGCTAAAAGTCCAGATGCGCAAGCTGGTTATGAAAAGGGTATTTCAATTGTTATGGCAGCATTGGCAGGTTGTAATAATGTGTCTGAATCCTCTGGAATGATGGCAAGTTTAATGGGCTGCTCTTATGAATCCCTTGTCATTGATAATGAAATGCTTGGAATGGTAATGAGGGCTGTGAGAGGAATTGAAGTTAATGATGACACGCTTTCTTACAGTGAAATAGAAAAAACTATTCAAGGAGAGGGCCATTTTTTAAGATCTCCTCAAACCCTATCACTTATGAAAACTGAATATCTATATCCCAATTTGGCCGATCGTTCTAGACAGGAAGAATGGGAAAGTGAAGGTTCTCCAGATATGAGAAAAAGAGCTGAAAATTATGCTAGAAAAATTTTAAATACACACTATCCAGTTTATATTGATGAAAAAACTGACCAAAAAATACGCG
Organism: uncultured SAR116 cluster alpha proteobacterium; assembly: GCA_902539295.1. Classification (GTDB taxonomy): domain Bacteria; phylum Pseudomonadota; class Alphaproteobacteria; order Puniceispirillales. Next base: position 808 of record CACBIM010000029.1, on the reverse strand, counting down.
ACAAATTTCCAATTAAAATTTCTAAAGATATAATAAAACCGAATTCAAATAGGTTCTAAATACTATCTTCTTTCAACCATAAGTTTTTTAATTTCGCCAATTGCCTTTGCCGGATTTAATCCTTTTGGACAAGTTTTAGAGCAATTCATAATAGTGTGGCATCTATAAAGTTTGAACGGGTCTTCAAGAGCATCAAGACGTTCTCCTGTACTTTCATCACGGCTATCAGCTATCCATCTGTATGCTTGCAAAAGAACCGCTGGACCCAAGTATTGATCCCCGTTCCACCAATAAGATGGACAAGATGTAGAGCAAGAAAAACATAGGACACATTCCCATGCTCCATCGAGAACGGCTCTTTCTTCTTTTGATTGTCTTCTTTCACCTTCTGTAGGTGGTGTATCAGATTTAAGCCAAGGTTCTATTGAACTCAGCTGGGCATATGCCTTCGTTAAGTCTGGGACTAAATCTTTAACAACACTCATATGAGGTAAAGGAAAAACAACAACATCTCCTTTAATGTCTTCAATGCTTTTAAGACAAGCTAAGGTATTTGTTCCGTCAATATTCATAGAACATGAACCACAAATACCTTCCCTACAAGATCTTCTAAAAGTAAGAGACCCATCAACTTCATTTTTAATTTTTATTAAAGCATCTAAAACCATAGGGCCACATTCATCTTTGTCTATAGTAAATGTATCCATTCTTGGGTTCTTGTCATCATCAGGTGACCATCTATAAATTTTAAAAACTTTTTTTTCACCATTTGTTGATGGTTCGGGGTGTATATCACCTTCAATAATTT
>CACBIM010000028.1 GCA_902539295.1 uncultured SAR116 cluster alpha proteobacterium | reverse complement strand
TGATCAAAGAAAAGTTTATTTTCCCATATTTAGATATTAATTTAAAATATTTTGACCTTGGAATTGAGTATAGAGATAAAACAACTGACAAAATTACAGTAGACGCTGCTAATGCAGTTAAGCAATATGGTGTTGGCGTTAAGTGTGCAACAATAACACCCGATGAAGATAGAGTTAAAGAATTTAACCTTAAAGAAATGTACCGATCACCAAATGGGACTATTAGAAATATTCTTGGTGGAACAGTATTTAGACAACCAATAATTGCAAAAAATGTACCTCGTTTAGTGCCTGGTTGGACCAAGCCTATTGTTATTGGACGTCATGCATTTGGTGATCAATATAGAGCTACAGATACAATTATACCTAGCTCAGGCAGGCTAAGTATGATTTTTGAACCAGATGATGGAAGTAAAAAAATACAGCATCAAATTTTTAACTTTCCTGGTCCTGGCATAGCCATGACAATGTACAATCTTGATGAATCTATTAAAGGATTTGCGAGAGCATGCTTTAATTACGGATTGGATTTAGGTTGGCCTGTATACCTATCAACAAAAAATACTATTTTAAAAGTTTATGATGGCAGATTTAAAGATATTTTTAATGAAATTTATGAAAGAGAGTTTAAGTCTAAATTTGGAAAAAAGAAAATTACTTATGAGCATAGATTAATTGATGACATGGTTGCTTGCGCTTTAAAATGGGATGGGGGGTTTGTATGGGCATGCAAAAATTATGATGGTGATGTTCAATCTGATACGGTTGCTCAAGGCTTTGGCTCACTTGGCCTTATGACTTCAGTACTTCTCACACCAGACGGCAAAACCGTTGAAGCAGAAGCTGCACATGGAACGGTTACAAGACATTACAGGCAGCATCAGGCTGGAAAACAGACTTCTACAAACCCAATTGCATCAATTTTTGCTTGGACACGTGGCCTTTCTTATAGAGCCAAGTTTGACAATAGTGAAAAAGTTGAGCAATTTGCTAAAAACCTCGAAAAGGTCTGCATTGAAACTGTTGAAAGTGGATACATGACAAAAGATTTGGCTCTGCTTGTTGGCAGTGACCACCCATGGCTAACAACAACCCAATTTTTAAATAAAATTGATGAAAATTTTAAAAAAATAATGTCAAATTAATTTAATTTTTTAATGTGTTTAATCAATGCCTCAATTGTTGCATTTGAAGCTTTAATATCGTTTCCACCAGATTGTGCCATCATTGGTCTTCCACCACCTCCTTTACCGCCAAACTGAGAAGAACCAATCTTTACTAAATCAACAGCATTTATCCTATTGCTAAGCTCGCTTGACACACCTACAACTAAAGATATTTTATTACTTTCAATTGTAATTACTGCTACAACACAATCACTTTGATTATAAAGAATTTTATCAGCTATTCCTTTTAGATTTTTAGGTGATACATCATTAAAAATTTTACTAATAAATTTTACATCACCTATTTTAACTACCTCTTCTGTATTTTTAGATGACTGAGAATTATTATTCTTATAATCATTAAATTCTTTTTCAATTTTTCTTTTATCTTCGTTAAGAGAAATGATTTTATTAATCAAATGTTCTTCTGAAGACTTCATTAATACACTAATGTTGTTTAAAATATCATATTTTTCGTTTACCCATTCTAATGCTTTTGTGCCAGTAATTGCTTCAATTCTTCTAATTCCAGAAGATACAGAGCCTTCGCTAATAATTTTAAATAAACCTATTTCACCTGTTCTTTTAACATGGGTTCCACCACAAAGCTCAATTGACCAATAAGATTTGTTCTCTTCTAGACTTTCACCAAATGAAACAACTCTAACAATATCACCGTATTTTTCTCCAAACAAAGCGGTTGCACCTTCGTTTTTTGACTGAGAAATCTCCATTTCACGAATTAAAACCTCAGAATTGTCTCTAATTTTTTTATTGATATAAGACTCAATTTTAAACAAATCTTTTTTAGTTAATGAATTATTATGACTAAAATCAAACCTTAATCTCTCTGAAGAAACAAAAGATCCCTTTTGTGATATATGCTTACCTAAAATATCTTTTAACGACTGATGTAAGATATGAGTTGAAGTGTGATTAGTTGCTGATAATTTTCTTTCATTTGCATCAATAGAAAGTTGTATATTATCATTAATTTGTAGGTTTCCTTTTTCAATAACAATTTTATGAATATAAACGCCATTTTTAGTTTTATCGCAATCCAATACTTTTGCAGAAAAATCATTATTATTTAATCTTCCTTTATCAGCAATCTGCCCCCCAGAAGTTGCATAAAACGGAGTTTGATCTAAAACCACTAAAGCTTCATCACCCTCTTCAGCAACATTAACAAAACTAGAATTTATAATTATACTTAAAACATTTGCGTTACATAAATCATCATTGTAACCAACAAAGTTAGTAGGTTGGCATTTATTTTCAATTTCTAAAAATAATTTATCATATGAAATATCTCCTGAACCTTTCCAAGAAGAGCGGGCTAAATTTTTTTGTTTGTCCATTTCCTTTTTAAATTCAACTTCATTTATATTAATTTTTTTTGACTTTAAAATATCTTGAGTTAAGTCGAATGGAAATCCGAATGTATCATAAAGCTTAAATGCAATCTTACCATCAAGCATTTGACCAGATGTTAGTCCTTTAGTTTCGTCATCAAGAATTTTTATCCCACGTTCTAAAGTTTCTTTGAATTTATTCTCTTCAGTTTCAAGTGAATTATAGATAAGTTCTTTTGCCTCAATTAATTCAGGAAAGGCATCACCCATCTCTTCAATTAGATCTGGAACTAATTTACATAATAGTGGATCCTTACACCCTAAAATATGTGCATGCCTCATACCTCTTCTCATAATTCTTCTTAATACATAACCCCTACCCTCATTAGAAGGTAGAATTCCATCAGCAATTAAAAAACTCGATGATCGTAAATGGTCAATAATGACTCTATGAGAAACTTTAAATTTTCCATCTTTATTTGTTGATGATTTATTAGCACTTGCTGAAATTAATTTATCCATCAAGTCTATATCGTAATTATCATGTTTACCCTGTAGTATTGCTGCTAGTCTCTCTAATCCCATACCTGTGTCGATTGACGGCCTTGGTAAATTAATCCTTTTTTGATCATCTATTTGCTCAAATTGCATGAATACTAAGTTCCAAATTTCAATATATCTATCACCATCCTCATTTTTACTACCTGGTGGACCCCCAAAAATGCTCTCACCGTGATCATAAAAAATTTCAGAGCATGGACCGCATGGACCTGTATCACCCATTGACCAAAAATTATCATTTGTATTTATAGCAATGATTTTTTTATCATCTAACCCAGAAACACTTTTCCATATTTTTTTGGCTTCTATATCGTCATGATAATAAGTAACTAATAATTTATCTTTTGAAAAACCAAATTCTTTAGTTAAAAGATCCCAAGCAAAATAAATTGCTTTTTCTTTAAAGTAATCCCCAAACGAAAAATTACCTAGCATTTCAAAAAAAGTATGATGCCTTGCAGTGTGACCAACATTTTCTAAATCATTATGCTTTCCACCAGCCCTGACACATTTTTGGCTTGTTACAGCCCTATTATAATCACTCTGCTCTTGACCAGTAAAAATATTTTTAAATTGAACCATCCCTGAGTTTACAAACATAAGGGATGGATCATTGTCAGGCACTAAACTACTAGAACGTACAATTTCATGATCATTTTTGTTGAAATAACTAATGAAAGTTTTTCTAATATCTGAAACACTTGTCATAATTATTACCTAGGAAAAATTAAATTTAGGTATTTATATCAATTTTCAATTATTTATCAATTTTAAGTTTGCTTAAAAATAGTTCATTCTTCTTTGTTATCTATTTTTTCTTCAAGCATTTTTTCATTAACTATTCCGGAATTCTGCCTTATCAATGTTTCTATTTCTTCAGCTATATCTGAATTCTCTTTTAAAAAAGTCTTGGCATTTTCTCTGCCTTGACCAATTCTTTCAGTTTTATATGAATACCATGAGCCTGATTTTTCAATTATTTCAGATTCAACTCCCAAGTCAACAAGTTCACCAGTTTTAGAAATTCCCTCACCATACATAATATCAAATTCTACCGTTCTGAATGGGGCAGAAACCTTATTTTTAACAACCTTAACTCTAGTTTGGTTTCCAATAATATCATCTCTTTCTTTAATAGCACCTATTCTTCTTATATCTATTCTAACTGAAGAATAAAACTTTAAAGCATTCCCACCAGCTGTAGTTTCTGGATTGCCAAACATAACTCCAATTTTTAATCGTATCTGATTAATAAATATCACTAAGCAATTAGATTTTGAAATTGAACTTGTTAACTTTCTTAAAGCTTGACTCATTAACCTTGCATGCAAACCAACATGATGATCGCCCATTTCTCCTTCAAGCTCAGCTCTAGGAGTTAAAGCTGCAACTGAATCAACTACTAAAACATCAACTGCACCAGACCTAACTAAAGTATCTGTAATTTCTAAAGCCTGCTCTCCGGCATCTGGCTGAGAAATAACTAATTCATCAACGTTAACACCTAATTTTTTTGCATAAATAGTATCTAATGCATGCTCAGCATCAATAAATGCACATGTGCCACCATTTTTCTGAGCTTCAGCAAGAACATGCAGTGCTAATGTGGTTTTTCCTGATGATTCTGGACCATAAATTTCAACAATTCTCCCTTTTGGGAAACCACCAATGCCAAGAGCAATATCTAAACTTAATGATCCTGAAGAAATAGCCTCAATATCTACAACAGATTCATTTTGGCCTAATTTCATCACTGAACCTTTACCAAATGATTTTTCGATTTGGCCAATAGCCATTTCCAGTGCTTTTAATTTATCTTCAGAATTTTCTTTCAACTTATATACCTCTGCAACCATGTTCTTCTCCTATTTGGCACACATTTCTAAACAGTGCAATAAACATGTTAATAATTATTAACAATAAATTTTGTACATGTTTTGTTCTAAAATAAAAATATAATATTCATGTTTTGTTCTATAAGTCAAATATTTATTCTTCTCTATGAATTTTTTCCATTCTCTCATGTTTTTCTTGCGCATCCAATGAGAGAGAAGCTATTGGCCTGGCCTCTAATCTTTTAAGATTAATGGGCTCATCAGTTTCTTGGCAATATCCGTATGAACCATCATCTATCCTTCTTAATGCAGAATCAATTTTAGATATTAGTTTTCTTTCTCTATCTCTTGCTCTTAAAAGAATTGATGCATCTGCCTCTAATTGAGCCCTGTCAGCCGCGTCAGGCTTTTGAAGAGTTTCCTCAGACAATCCTAAAATCGTATCTGAAGCTCCACTAATAAGTTCGTTTTTCCAATCTAAAAGTTTTTTTCTAAAATATGCTAATTGTAGAGGGCTCATAAACTCTTCTTTATCTGAAGGTGTATAACCATCGGGTATTTTTATTTGATCAAGTGGTTTTTCAGAGTTAGACATAATAGTTTTTCACAATTTAAAAAAAATTATTTATATTCATTAATAATATTGTCTAAATAGTTTTTTTTATATATCTAGTCAATATAGATTCTATTTAAGGTTCGATCATATAGTGCTTCAAAGAAAAAAATTAGGAAATTTTAAACCAAAGGGCCGGCAAGTTAAAATAGAAGCCATTAAAGAACTAAATAAGATTATTGGCAATAATACTAATCTTAGAAGAGACATGCTTATAGAATACCTTCATCTAATACAAGATGCCAAAGGATACGTATCTAGTAACTTAATGGAAGCATTATCAAATGAAATGAAAATCCCATTGGTTGAAGTTTGGGAGGTTGCAAGTTTTTATGATCATTTTGATTTGGTAAAAGACAACGAAAAACCACCACCAAAAAAAACCATTAGAGTATGTAATTCATTATCATGTTTTTTAAATGGTTCTGGTAAATTAATTAAAGAACTTAAGGAAGAAGGCACATTAAAAGATGACGTACGCATATTAGAAGCTCCATGCCTTGGCGCTTGCGATATGGCTCCAGCTGCAGCTCAAAAGCATAATTTGATTCCTAAAGCAAATAAAAATAAAATAATCAAAATCTTAAATGGATCAAAGTTAAAAGACCCTTTAGAAAATACTATAGATTTTGATCAATATATAGAAAGTGGTGGCTATTCAACTTTATTAAAAATTGTTGACGGAAAGATATCAAATTCTAATATTTTGAGTGAAATTAAAGATTCCGGCTTAAGAGGTTTAGGAGGCGCCGGTTTTCCAACTTTTAAAAAATGGGAAGTAGTAAGTTCTGAAAAAGGAATAAAATACGTTGCTGTAAATGGAGATGAAGGTGAGCCAGGAACTTTTAAAGATAGGTTCTATCTTGAAAAAGATCCTCATCGAGTATTAGAGGGCATGCTAATTGCGGCCTATTTCATAGGAGCTAAAGATTGTTATTTTTATATAAGGGATGAATACCCTGAAATAAGAATTTTTATAAACAGAGAAATTAGAAAAGTAAAATTATATCTAAATTCAAATATTAATATACACATAAGACGAGGTGCTGGAGCTTATATTTGTGGCGAAGAATCTGCTATGATTGAATCTATTGAAGGTAAAAGAGGTTTGCCAAGACACAGGCCACCTTATGTTGCTCAAAAAGGGATTTTTAATCAACCTACATTAGTGAATAATATTGAAACACTTTATTGGATAAGAGAAATCATAGAAAAAGGAGGTAAAGATTTTGCAAGCAAAGGATCTAAAGCCCATCCTGGTGCAAGAAGTTACTCAGTTTCTGGAAGAGTAAAAAATCCTGGAGTTATTTTTGCTCCCGCTGGCTCTACAGTAAATGAACTGATTCAAAAATGTGGCGGTATAATTGATGGTCATAAATTTAAAGCTTATCTACCAGGTGGAGCCTCAGGTGGTATTTTGCCATCAACTAAAGGTGATGTCCCCTTGGATTTTGGTGGAGAATTAACCAAGTATGGTTGTTTTGTTGGATCGCATGCTATTGTTGTTTTATCTGACAAAGATAACTTAGCGGATGTAGCTTTAAATTTAATTTCTTTTTTCAAACATGAGAGTTGCGGTCAATGTACTCCTTGCAGAAATGGTACAGAAAAAATTATAAGCATTATTAAAAATCATTCTAAATGGAATAAAGAGTTACTTTACGATATTTCAGAGGTTATGGCAAACGCTTCTATATGTGGTTTAGGACAAGCTGCTTCAAATCCAATTTTATCTGTATTGAAATTTTTTCCAAAAGATGTAGGAATTAAATAACAAGAAAATAACATGCCAAAAGATAAAATAAATTTTGAATTAAATGGAAAAAAAGTTTCAGCTTATGCTGAAGAAACTATTTGGGAAGTTTCAGAAAGATTAGGTGAAACTATACCTCATTTATGTTTTTCTCCTAGTGAAAGCTACAGACCAGACGGAAATTGTAGAGCATGCATGGTAGAAATTGAAGGTGAAAGAGTTCTAGCAGCTAGTTGTATTAGAAAACCCTATGAAAACATGAAAGTTTTTTCCAATTCAAATAAGGCAACAAAATCACGTTCTCTTGTTTTAGAACTATTAGATTCTGATCAACCTAAAGAAATTGTTCATAATCCTAATAGTCATTTTAATCATATTAGTGAAAAAACTAACATTAATGAAAATAAAAATAGATTTATAACAAAATCTTTACCTGAGCCAGATACATCTCACCCTGCAATTGCTGTAAATTTAGATGCATGTATTCAATGCGGCCTCTGTGTAAGAGCGTGTAGAGAAGTTCAGGTAAACGATGTTATTGGTTTTTCTGGAAGAGGAAGTGAAACTAAAATTGTTTTCGATTTTGATGATAATCTAGGTGAAAGCACATGTGTAGGATGTGGAGAATGCGTTCAGGCATGTCCAACAGGGGCACTTATGCCAAAAACTGTTTTAGATGAAAGTCAAAATTTCAAATTTGAAGCTGATAGAAAAGTAGACTCAATTTGCCCATACTGTGGTGTTGGGTGTCAGTTAACATATAACATTAAAGATGATAAAATTATTTCAGTATCTGGAAGACCAGGTCCAGCAAATAAAGGAAGATTGTGTGTTAAAGGAAGGTATGGTTTTGATTATATTTCAAGTCCTGAAAGATTAACAAAACCACTTATAAGATTAGAAAACTCTGTCAAAAGAAAAAATGACAAATTTGATGCAAATTATATTTTATCTAATTTTAGAGAAGCTTCATGGGACGAGGCATTAGATTATGCAAGTAAAAAATTACTTAATATTAAAAATACTTATGGCTCAAATTCTTTAGCAGGTTTTGGATCTGCGAAAGGCAGTAATGAAGAGGCTTATCTTTTTCAAAAACTTATAAGAACAGCTTTCAAAACTAATAATGTTGACCACTGTACAAGACTTTGTCACGCGTCATCTGTTGCTGCTTTATTAGAAAATATCGGATCAGGTGCAGTAACTGCACCTTTTTCAGAAGCAAAGAATGCTGAAGTAATTTGGGTTATTGGAGCCAATCCAAGTGTTAACCACCCAGTTGCATCTACTTTTATTAAAAATGCTGCTAAAAATGGTACAAAACTTTTTATCATAGATCCAAGAGGTCAGGCATTAGACAGATACTCCGAGGATTCAATCAACTTCCTACCTGGAACAGATGTCGCACTTTTAAATGCTGTTATTCATACAATAATAAATGAAGATTTATATAATAAAGAGTATGTAAAAACACAAACAATTGGATTTGATGATTTGAAAAAGTCCACTGAAAACTATAGTCCAGAGAATATGGAAAAAATTTGTGGCATTTCAGCAAAAAGGATACGTTATTTAGCTAGGGAATATGCAAAATCCAAATCGATTATTTTTTGGGGTATGGGAATAAGCCAGCACACCCATGGAACTGATAATGCTAGATGTTTAATTTCTCTAGCTCTTTTAACAGGAAATATTGGTCTACCTGGAACTGGTTTACATCCTTTAAGAGGCCAAAATAATGTTCAAGGAGCTTCTGATGCTGGTTTAATTCCAATGTTTTATCCAGATTATAACAGTGTTGAAGGAGACCATGGGTCCAAAATGAGTGACTTTTGGCATACTGAATTAGATAATAAAAAAGGTCTTACAGTTGTTGAAATTATAAATGCAGCATACGATGGAGAACTTAAAGGATTATATATTATGGGAGAAAATCCAGCTATGTCAGACCCTGATCAAAATCATGCTAGGGCAGCACTAGCAAATTTAGACTTTTTAGTTGTTCAAGATATTTTTCCTACTGAAACTTCGTCATTTGCAGATGTAATTCTACCAGCATCGGCTTGGCCAGAAAAAGATGGAACTGTAACTAATACAGATAGAAAAGTACAAATTGGTAGAAAAGCAGTTCCAATGCCCGGTGATACTAGGCAAGATTGGTGGATTATAAAAGAAATCGGTGTTAGAATGGGTCTTAATTGGAATTATGATAGTCCCAAAGAAATATTCAATGAAATGAAAAATGTTATGCCATCTTTAAACGGCATAACTTGGGAAAGATTAGAAAAAGAAAATTCAGTTACTTATCCGTGTAAAGATGAATTTAGTGAAGGATCAGAACTTTTATTTAAAGATGGATTTCCTACACCTAATGGAAAAGGAAAAATGACAAGTACTTCAATGTTGCCTCCTGATGAAACAATAAATGATGAGTATCCACTAGTTTTAACAACTGGAAGACTTTTAGAACACTGGCATACAGGTTCTATGACAAGAAGAAGCCATGTTTTAGATAAGATTGAACCAATTCCAGAAGTTCATGTAAGTCCTTCTCAACTAAAAACAGTCGGCGTTGAACCGGGTGACTTAGTTTATGTCAAAACTAGAAGAGGTCAAATTAAACTTTCAGTTAGAGTAGACAAAGCGTTGCAAAATGATGTTATTTTTATTCCTTTTTGCTTTAATGAAGCTTCAGCAAATATATTAACAAATTCAGCTCTTGATCCTTATGGCAAAATTCCAGAACTTAAATATTGTGCAGCTAAAATAGAAGCTTCAGTCTAGAATAAAATTTAATATTTATTATATTATATGCATGATATTAAAACCAAATGATCATCCTAAAACCCATAGCAAAAAGAATATAGGAGTACTCCTAGTTAATTTAGGGACACCTGAAAATACTGAAACTAAATCCATTAGAATTTATTTGAAAGAATTTTTGTCTGATCGACGTGTAATCGACGTTCCTAAAATTCTTTGGTGGTTAATACTTAATTTAATTATTCTTAACACAAGACCGAAAAAAACAGCTGCAGCATATAAAAAAATTTGGTTAAAAAATGATCCTGATGGGAGCCCACTGAGAAAGATTACTAGGTTACAGTCTGAAAAATTACAAAAGAAAATTAATAAAAAAAATGTAATCGTTGATTATGCAATGCGATATGGCAGTCCATCGATTAAGTCAAAATTAACAGAATTTAAAGAAAAAGGCTGTGATAGGATAATTATACTTAGTTTATATCCACAATATTCCGGTCCTACAACAGCTACTGTAAATGATGAAGTTTGTAAATGGATGTTAAGTCAAAAATGGCAGCCCTCGATTAGAATTGCATCGCCATATTTTGATACACCTGAATATATTAATTCAATATCTAAGAGTATTTTAACTTCATTTAAAAAAGATGGATATCCAGATTTATTGCTTTTATCTTTTCATGGTGCCCCAAAAAGATATTTAATTGAAGGAGACCCATACCATTGTCAATGTGCAAAGACAGGTAGACTTATCAAAGAAAAATTGAAAATTCATGATAATAAATTCATGATCAGTTTTCAGTCCCGATTTGGAAGTGAGCCATGGCTTCAACCATATACAGATGAAACCCTAGAGATACTTGGGAAAAAAAATATTAAACATCTTTCTGTTATTACTCCAGGATTTTCAGCTGACAATATTGAAACTTTAGAAGAAATTAATATAGAAGGCAGAGAAGAATTTTTAGAATCTGGAGGAAAGAAATTTACGTATATCCCTTGTTTAAATTATACAAAAGAAGGTATTGATCTTTTACATAAACTTACTTTAAAAGAGCTTGCAGGATGGATATAAAAACTGGTAAAAATGTATTGTTATTAAATGCGGCCGTGGTGTAGTGGTAGCACAAAAGCCTTCCAAGCTTTTAGGGCGAGTTCGAGTCTCGTCGGCCGCTCCATTAAATTCATATAACACTTACACCTTTTATTTTGAATAATTGATCTTTATCATCTGAGCTTAGCGCATATCCTTGAGGTAAATTAACTTCACATTCTTTATTTTCTATTTTTATAAATAATTTTATATATGAATTACCCTCAGAAATATTTACTAAAAATGCTTTAAATTCATCAATACATTCAATATTTTCAACATTAAAAGATAGAATTTCTGAAGTATCCATTGACAATTTTTCTAAATCTTCAATATGTAACGCGTTTAATCTTAAGCTTAAATTTTCATCAATTCGGGCCTCGACACTTACACAGACTGGTTTATTATTATCAAAATAATTTTTTGCTTGATATGCTATTTCATCAAAAGCTAGAAAATCAAAAGGTCCAAAATTATCTGTCATATAGACAATAAAAAATTTTTTACCTCTTTTTGAAGTTCTCATCTGTATATTACTAATAATACCCGCTAATTTTAATCTACAACCAGAACCAACTTTTGTTGCATATTTTTCGATTTCATTTGATGATACAATTTCCAAAGTTTTAATTATTTTTGAGAATGGCTCTAAAGGATGCGATGACAAATATAAGCCTAATGCGGAGAATTCATTTTCTAATTTTTCTGAAAATGTAAAACTTTTTTCATTAGTTAACTTAACTTTTAAGCTATTTGACTCTTCTTTTTCGAACAATATATTTTGATTTGATTCATTTTCTCTTTTTATTAAATCATTAAAAGCAATTAGATTATCTATGTTCGATAAAAGCTCTTTTCTATTATGATGAAGACAATCCATACTTCCAGACTTAATTAAATTCTCTAATAATCTTTTGTTGACTACTAAACGAGAAACTCTTCTTAAAAAATTTTCCAAGGATATAAATTTTCCATTTTTTTCCCTTTCTTTAACCAAGTCTTCAATTGCTGCCTGGCCAACATTTTTAATAGAACTCAAACCATAACTAATTGACTGTAAATTTTTCTCATCATTTGTAACTAAGAATTCAGAAAATGACTCATTTATATTAGGAGGATTTATTTTTATATTCAGTGCTTTAGCTTCTATAACAAATTCAGCTAATTTGTCAGTATCGTTTCTCTCTAAAGACATAGAGGCTGCAAAAAACTCATAAGGATAATGAGCTCTTAACCATGCAGTTTGATAAGTAATTAGTGCATAACCAGCTGCATGACTTTTATTAAAACCATACCCAGCAAATGCACTAATTTGGTCAAAAATTTTATTAGATATCTTTGAAGAAATTGATTTATTATTTGCACCTTCTACAAATTTTTCTCTTTGAGCATCCATTTCAGACTTTATTTTTTTACCCATTGCTCTACGTAAAATATCTGCAGCACCCAAACTATATCCTGCTAAAATTTGAGCTGCTTGCTGAACTTGCTCTTGGTAAATCATTATTCCATAAGTCTCTTTTAAAATATCTTCTAAATCAGGATGCATATATTCCACTTCTTGAGCTCCATGCTTTCTTGAAATATATGTGGGTATATTTTCCATAGGCCCTGGTCTATATAGAGCTACAATAGCTATTATATCTTCGAACCTGTCAGGCTTTAAACCCTTCAAAACATCTTTCATCCCCCCTGATTCAAGTTGAAAAATTCCTAAAGACTTACCTTCAGACAAAATTTTAAAAGTTTTCATATCAGTTAATGGAATTTCATTAAAATCTATTTTAATATTTTTTAACTTAAGTAAATCAATTGTTTTTTGTATCATAGTTAATGTTTGCAAACCTAAAAAATCAAATTTCACAAGGCCCGCTTTTTCAACCCATTTCATATTAAATTGTGTTGCAGGCATTTCAGACTTGGGGTCTCTATAAAGCGGAACAATATCAGAAATTTTTCTGTGTCCAATAACTACACCTGCAGCATGCGTAGATGCATGACGAAACAATCCTTCAATCTTTTTAGAAACTTCAATTAAACTGTTAACTTGTTCATCATTCTGTATAATTGATTGTAATTCATCAACTTCATTTATTGCTTGAGAAATAGTTAGTGGCCTTGCTGGATTATTAGGAATAAGTTTAGCTATTCTATCAACTTGGCTATAAGGCATCTCTAAAACTCTTCCTGTATCCCTAATTACAGCTCTTGATTTTAATTCTCCAAAAGTAATGATCTGAGCAACCTTATCAAAACCATATCTTTTTTGAACATATTCAATTATTTCATCTCTTCTAGACTTGCAAAAGTCTATATCAAAATCAGGCATAGATATTCTTTCAGGATTTAAAAATCTTTCAAATAATAAACCCCACCTTATTGGATCTAAATCTGTTATTTTTAGACACCATGCCACAATTGAACCCGCACCAGAACCTCTCCCAGGTCCAACTGGAATATTATTATCTTTAGCCCAATTTACTACATCAGAAACAATTAAATAATATCCTGCAAACCCCATGTCACATATTATTTTTAATTCTTTGTCTAATCTTTGCTTATACACATCCTGACTATCGATATTTAATATTTGATTTTGGTTAAGTCTTAATTTTAAGCCTTTTTCAGAAAGAATTTTTAATTCATCTTTCTCATGTTTTCCAGATGCAGTTTCATAAGCAGGAAGCATTGGCTTAGATGTTTTAGGTCTAAAATGGCATCTTTTAGATATATTTATTGTATTACTTATTGCCTCTGGAATATCTTTAAAAAGGTCAACCATCTCATTCATGTTTTTGAAATAATGGTTAGGTGAAATTACTTTTCTATCTGGATTAGAAATTGTTAAACCAGCTTCTATACACATAAGAACTTCATGAGCATTTTGCATTTCAGGCTCTAAAAAACATACATCATTTGAAGCCACAAGAGGCATTTCATAATTATAAGCTAATTCGATTAAATGTTTTTCCGAGGTTATTTGCTGAATTTTATTATGTCTCTGTAACTCAATGTAAAAGTCACCATCAAAATTATTTTTAAAAAAATCTAATCTACTTTTTACAATATTCTTATTTGATGAATTTAACTCTTTTGGAATAAAACCATTTTCAAACCCACCACTCAAAATAATTAATCCATGGTTCCGTTGCTTTAATTCATTAATTTTTACAACTGGTCCCTTTAGCTCACCAGAATTTAAATGCGCGTTACTGACTAAATTAATTAAATTTAAATAGCCACTTTCATCTTTAGCTATTAGTACAACCTCACCCGAACTGTATTCATCAATTATATCAAGCTGGCATCCTATAATAGGCTGTACACCTTTTGATGATGCTTTTTCAGAAAACTCTAAAGCACCAAACATATTGTTATTATCAGTTATGCAAATAGCAGGTTGATTATCATTTTTTGCCAGATCAATTATCTTGTCTATTTGGAGCGCGCCAAATGAAAGTGAATATGCAGAATGAACCCTTAAATGAATAAATAAATTATTTGAAAAATTACTCAACTATAGTTCCAAATTGTAATTTTAAAACTCTGTCCATCAAAGAAGCTATTTCAATATTATGAGTAACAATTAAACAGGTTAACTTTGTTTCATTAACAATTAAACGCAAGTGATTAATAACTTCCATAGCTGTTTTTGGATCAAGATTCCCAGTTGGTTCGTCTGCTAACAAAAGTCTAGGAGCATTTGATAGGCTTCTAGCTATTGCTACTCTTTGTTGTTCACCACCAGAAAGTTGACCTGGTTTGTTATTCATTCTATTATTTAAATCCATCATTTTTAGCAATTCATCAGCTCTCTTCATTGAAAGCTCTTTATTCAATCCAGTCAACATTTGTGGAATAGCTACATTTTCAATTGCGGTAAATTCATGTAATAATCTGTGAAATTGAAAAACAAAGCCAATTTCATTTAATCTAATGTTATTTCTATCATCTATAGCTGTTGGATTAATTAATTTATTGTTCAAAAAAATTTTACCTGTTTTTAATTCTTCTAACAAACCTATTAAATTTAATAATGTAGACTTACCAGATCCACTTGGACCAACTAAGGCAACCATTTCCCCTTTTTTTAATCTAAAAGATACGTTCTTTAATACTTCTAATTTTTTTAAACCCTTAAAGTATGAAAAAGATACGTTATCGACATTCAAAATTTCATTATCATTATTTTCATTCATATCTTAATACTTCTGCGGGTAATATTCTTGTTGCCCTCCATGCTGGATAAAGAGACGCCACAAATGAAAGAAACAGAGCCAAGACAATAATTTGTATAACTTCAATTGGATCAATTAATGCAGGCATTTTTGTAAGAAAATAAATTTCTGCTGAGAACAATTCATAGTTAGTTAATTTTTCTAGAAACTGCCTTATAGATTCTATATTGTAACAAAATAAAATGCCTAAAACTGTTCCGAAAAAAGTACCTACACCACCTATCGATATTCCAGTTAGAAAAAATATTTTCATAATACTGTTTTTTGATGCACCCATCGCCCTTAAAACAGCAATATCAATTGATTTACTATTAACAAACATAATCATTGAAGAAATAATATTGAATGCCGCAACTGTAATAATGAGGGTTAAAATTATAAACATAACATTTCTTTCAACTTTTAAGGCGTTTATAAAAGAGTAATTTCTTTCAATCCAATCGGTAATAATTAAATTTTTACCAGATATTTCTAGTAATTTATTTTTGATTAACTCAATATCATCTGTTGAATTAAGATATACTTCTAAATTACTAATTGAATTGTTTGCATCATATCCATATAGTGACTGTGCATTAGCTAAAGACATAAAAACAAAACTACTGTCATATTCAAACATTCCAACATCAAAAGCCTGAATAACTTTAAATTTTTTTTGCTTAGGGACTGAACCAAAAGCGGTAACTCTCATTTGTGGGGTCAAAATAAAAACATTATCATTATCTCGGATATTAAGTTTTTTTGCTAATCTATGGCCAATTATTATACCATTCTTGTTAAAGGACTCAATTTCCTTATTGCCTATTGAATTCCAAAGTTGCTTTCTAGCTGAAAGATCAGACCATCTAATTCCTCTTACAACAATTCCTGATGAATAATTATTATAAACAATTAAGCCTTGACCTTCTATTTGTGGTGTCACAGCCTTAACTCCTGGAATTTCAGCAACACCAACAGAATATTCATCATAATTTTGAAAGTTATTTTGGTTTTCATATATACCAATATGTCCATTTAACCCTAATATTCTGCCTATTAATTCTGCTCGAAAGCCATTCATAACTGACATTACAATTATAAGAGTTGCAACACCTAAAATTATTCCAACTAAAGAAAATCCTGCTATAATTGATATAAATCCTTCTGATCTTTTTGACCTTAGGTATCTAAAAGCAATAAAAAATTCTAATTGAGAGAACATTATAAATTAACCAAATTTATTAAATTATTAAAATCAACAGTATGTTTCTCACCATTTGATCTATTTTTAATTTCATATTTGTTATCTTTGGCTAATCTTGGGCCAATGATAATTTGAAAAGGTATTCCGATAAGATCCATTTTAGCTAATTTACTACCAGCACTTTCTTTTGTATCATCGTATAAGATTTCTTTATTTCGACCTTTTAAGAAATTATAAACACTGAGTGACATTTCATCACACAGTTCATTTCCAACAGCAAGATTAACAATACATAAATCAAATGGAGCAACAGTTTCAGGCCATATTATTCCTGCATCATCGTGACTTGACTCAATAATTGCACCAACTAATCTACTCACTCCTATACCATATGACCCCATAAATACAGGAGATAAGCTTCCATCTGGAAGAGTTACTTTTGCGCCCATACTCTCAGAATATTTTGTGCCGAAATGAAAAATATGGCCAACTTCAATACCTCTTGTCTCAATCAAATTTGAAGGATCAATTTTAGTAGGATCATGTTTTTCATCGGTAGCAGCATAAAGGGATGTAAATAAACTCACATTTTGTTCTAAATCTTTTTCGTAATTAATATTATCTATATCAACACTAAGATTTAACCATTTTCTATCACAAAAAACCTTTGACTCACCAGTATCAGCTAAAATAATAAATTCATGACTTTTATCACCACCAATAGGCCCAGTATCTGCTTCCATTGGTAATGCAGTCAAACCCAATTTTTTAAAAATTTTTAAGTAAGAAATGAACATTTTATTATATGATGTAAATGAAGAATTTTGATCTAAATCAAAAGAATATGCATCTTTCATCAAAAATTCTCTTCCTCTCATAACACCAAATCTGGGCCTTATTTCATCTCTGAATTTCCATTGAATATGATATAAATTTAATGGCAAACCCCTATAAGATTTTATATGAGATCTAAATATGTCTGTTATCATTTCCTCATTTGTGGGACCATACAAAATATCTCTATCGTGACGATCTTTTATTCTGAGCATTTCCAATCCGTAGTCATCATATCGGCCTGATTCTCTCCAAAGTTCAGCCGATTGTATTGTAGGCATCAAAATTTCATGTGCGCCTGCATTATTTTGTTCATTTACTATAATTGAAGAAATTTTTTTTAAAACTCTCTGGCCAAGTGGCAACCAAGAATAAATACCTGCTGAGTCTTGCTTAATCATTCCTGAGCGTAACATTAGCCTATGTGAAATAATTTGAGCATCTTTTGGTGTGTCCTTCACAATAGGTAAAAAGTATTTTGAAAGAAACATTGAAATTGTCCTAAATAATTTTATTGTAATTGATTATTAAATTCTGATCTGTATAAATCCAGATTATATTAATTTAATATGTTTTTGCTAATATAAAATTATAAAATTGAAATTCTAAGACAAAAATTTAATTTATTTAAAATGACAAAATTTTACAAACAAATTAATGGTTACCCTGCAATAAGAATGCGAAGAAATAGAATGAAAGTTTTTTCCAGAAGAATGATATCTGAAACCCATCTAAATGCAAATAATCTTATACAGCCATTATTTGTTACTCAAGGAAAGTATGAAAATACTTATATAGAATCAATGCCTGGAATTAAAAGACATTCAATTAAATCAGTTGCAAAAGAAGCTATGGAAATTTACAAATTAGGAATACCAGCGATTGCAATATTTCCTTATATACCAAATGATTTGAAAGATGAAAATGGTACTGAAAGCTTAAATAAAAACAACATTATTTGCAAAGCTATTAAAGAAATTAAAAATTCATGCCCAGAAATAGGGATAATTTGTGATGTTGCACTTGATCCATACACAAACCATGGACACGACGGTATTATTATTAATAGCGAAATAAATAATGATAAAACAATTGAAATTTTATGTAAACAAGCTGTGATTCAAGCAGATGCAGGATGTGATATCATAGCTCCGAGTGATATGATGGATGGTAGAGTCAAATCAATCAGGTCTGCTTTAGATAAAAAAAATCTAATTAATACCTCTATATTGTCTTACTCTGCAAAATATGCTTCTTCTTTTTATGGACCTTTTAGGGATGCTTTAGGCACTAAAATTAACAGTAACCAAGTATTAGACAAGAAATCTTATCAAATGGACCCTGCTAATTCTATAGAAGCATTAAGAGAAATTGAATTAGATATAAATGAAGGTGCTGATATAATAATGATAAAACCAGCTTTAAGCTATTTAGATATTATATGTTTAGCAAAACAAAATTTTAAAATACCAATTTTTGCTTATCAGGTTTCAGGAGAATATTCTATGATTAAAGCTGCATCTGAACAGGGCTGGATAAATGAACAAGATATAATTTTTGAAACTTTATTAAGTATTAAAAGAGCGGGTGCATCAAGTATCATAACGTACTTTGCAAAAGATATCGCTAAGTCCTTAAAATAAAAATTTTATTCAACAACTTTAAATAATTTTTATGATTTAATATTTAAATAAAAAAAATGAAAATAAACTTTGAAAAAATTTTAGCAGCCTCTAAAGAATTAAAAGGAAATATAGTAAACACTCCATTTGTAAGAGCGAATAAACTTTCATCAAATTTTAATACAAATATATTTCTTAAGTTAGAAAACTTACAATTGACTTCGTCATTTAAAGCCAGAGGAGCATGTAATGCTATAATGAAACATACTCTTGTAGATCCTAATAGAGGTATAATCACTATGTCAGCTGGCAATCATGCTCAAGCTGTTGCCTACTTCG
>CACBIM010000027.1 GCA_902539295.1 uncultured SAR116 cluster alpha proteobacterium | reverse complement strand
ATGAAGGCAATTGGGATTAAGTTATTAAATCAGTATTTGAATAACGAGATCAGTCTAAATTATGCTCTCAATTTAATGAAACAAGATAGCCGAAGATACGCTAAAAGACAAAGCACTTGGTTTAGAAATTCATTTTCTTGCGACATTAAGTATAATAAATTATATACTGGTGATAGTAAATTTATTAATAAGGCTGTTAAGGCACTTAATTTGCTGTATACTTAAAGTTAAAAATGTATAAAATACCAACAAAAAGAGTAAGATATGGAAGGTAATACAGAAACTAACCTAACCATGAGTGGAGCAGATGCTATACTTAGAGTTTTAGAAGAGCAAGGCGTTGAAGTCATTTTTGGATATCCAGGTGGAGCCATTTTGCCAATTTATGATTCATTGTTTAAATCTAACAGCATAAAACACATTCTTGTTAGACATGAACAAGCAGCCGTACATGCAGCTGAAGGTTACGCTAGATCAACAGGAAAAGTGGGAGTTGTATTAGTTACTTCTGGTCCAGGTGCTACTAATGCTGTAACAGGATTAACAGACGCTTTGATGGATTCTGTTCCAATAGTTTGTTTATCAGGGCAGGTCCCAACTCATTTAATTGGAAATGACGCATTTCAGGAAGCTGATACAACAGGTATAACTAGACCTTGCACTAAGCATAACTATCTTGTTAAGGAAAGTGAAAAATTATGCTCAACACTTCATGAAGCTTTCCACGTGGCAAGATCTGGAAGACCTGGGCCTGTGGTAGTTGATTTGCCAAAAGATATTCAATTATCAGAGTGCATATATATTAGTAGACAAGATAGACAC
The DNA here is from genome assembly GCA_902539295.1 of uncultured SAR116 cluster alpha proteobacterium. Taxonomy (GTDB): domain Bacteria; phylum Pseudomonadota; class Alphaproteobacteria; order Puniceispirillales. Next base: position 20,267 of record CACBIM010000027.1, on the reverse strand, counting down.
GGAAGAAGATATAAACCAATTATAAATCCTGACAAAAGTAAGATTATTGAGGTAGCTAAACTACTTGTAAATGCTAAGAAGCCTATAATTTATGGAGGTGGTGGAATTATTAATTCAGGACCAGAAGCCTCGAATTTATTAAGGGAATTAGTTGATTTGGTTGAAATACCTACAACTCTTACACTAATGGGTCTTGGTGCTTTACCACATGATAATAAATTTTTTCTTGGAATGCTTGGGATGCATGGCACTTATGAAGCAAATCTTTCAATGTATAATTGCGATGTTATGCTCAACATTGGAGCAAGGTTTGATGACAGAATTACAGGAAATCTTAAAGAGTTCTCGCCTAACTCAAAAAAAATTCATATTGATATAGACCCATCTTCGATTAATAAGTCAGTTCCTGTTGATATCCCTATAATTTCAGATGCTGGCAGTGCATTAAAAGAGTTAATATATGAACTAAAAAAATTAAAATTTAAAGACTCTGAAAATCGAATTGGAGTTTGGCTTACACAAATAGATGAGTGGAGATCAAAGAAGTGCTTAGATTTTAATCAAACAGGAAAGATTATAAAACCACAATACGCAATTAAAAGACTTTTTGAAAAAACCAAAAACATTGAAACATTTATAACAACTGAAGTTGGCCAGCATCAAATGTGGGCTGCCCAGTATTATGGTTTTTCAAAGCCTAACAGATGGATGACATCTGGTGGATTAGGAACCATGGGTTATGGGTTACCTTCGGCTATGGGTGTTCAAATTGCACACCCAGAAAAACTTGTCATTGATATTTCAGGTGAGGCTTCTTTTCTGATGAATATGCAAGAATTATCAACGCTTAAGCAATATAAATTACCTGTTAAAGTTTTTATTATAAATAATCAATGGATGGGCATGGTTAGACAATGGCAACAACTAATACATGGAGGAAGGTACTCAGAAAGTTATACAGATTCTTTGCCTGACTTTAAGTCTCTTGCAGAGTCTTTTGGGCTCGAAGGATTGAGAGCTGAAAATGTTGATCAACTTGATGATGTTATAGATCAAATGATGGCCTCTAAATCTGCAGTTTTGTGTGACATACAAGTTGCTAAAGAAGAAAATTGCTTTCCTATGATACCTTCAGGTGCTGCCCATTATGATATGCTATTAGGCCCTGAAGATAAACAAAATAAAAAAGTTTCAAAAGATGGTTTGGCATTGGTTTAACAGGTGACATTTATGTCTCAAAATCAAGAAATTAGATGTACACTTTCTGTATTGGTTGATAATGAACCAGGAGTTTTGGCAAGAGTAATAGGCCTTTTTTCAGGGCGTGGTTATAATATTGAAAGTTTAACTGTCGCTGAAATAGATACAAAAGTTTCTATTTCAAGGATATCGATAGTTACTTGTGGAACCCCAATGGTAATTGAACAAATTAAAGCTCAATTAAGGAGACTAGTCCCTGTTCATGATGTAGATGATCTCTCAGACAATTCAGTGCATGTAGAACGTGAATTAGCTTTAGTAAAGATAGTTAATACAGGTTCTAATAGAATTGAGGCTCTTAGAATAGCTCAATCATTTAGAGCTCACACAGTCGATAGCACACTTGATTCATTTGTTTTTGAGATTACTGGCACTTCTTCAAAATTAGCAGCCTTTATAAATTTGATGAAGGCAATAGGTGACGTAGAGATTGCTAGATCTGGTGTTTGCGCAATGTCGAGAGGAAAAATTTCTAAATTAAAGCAACGTGATGATATGCTTTAAATTTTATCTTTACGTAGGTTGAGCCTGAATATATAAATGGTCTCATCAGAAGTTTGCACTGATTTTTGATTTAATATTATTTTAGAAGGAAACATTTATGAAAGTTTATTATGACCAAGATGCTGATTTAAATTTAATAAAAAGTAAAAATGTTTTGATTGTTGGTTATGGTAGTCAAGGTCATGCTCATGCTGCAAATTTAAGAGATAGTGGTGTTAAAAATGTTTGTATTGCTCTACGTGAAGACTCCAATTCAGTGCCTAAAGCAAAAAATGCCAGTTTCGAAGTAAAAACTGTTTCAGAGGGTTCAAAATGGGCTGACGTAGTGATGATATTAACGCCTGATGAATTGCAAGGTGAAATTTATACCAATGAAATTAAAAATAATATTAGATCTGGTTCAGCAATTGCCTTTGCTCACGGCTTAAATATTCACTTTAACTTAATTGAGCCAAGAAATGATATTGATGTTTTTATGGTAGCCCCAAAAGGTCCTGGACATACTGTAAGGGCTGAATATCAAAAGGGTGGTGGAGTTCCATGTTTATTAGCAGTTCATTTAGATAGTTCAGGAAATACTCATGAAATAGGTCTTTCATATGCTTGTGCTGTAGGTGGAGGTAGATCTGGGATAATTCAAACTACATTTAAAGAGGAATGTGAAACAGATCTGTTTGGTGAACAGGTTGTATTATGTGGAGGATTAGTTGAGTTAATTAAGGCTGGATATGAAACTTTAGTGGAAGCAGGTTATGCTCCAGAAATGGCATATTTTGAGTGCTTGCATGAGGTAAAATTAATTGTTGACCTTATTTACGAGGGTGGAATATCAAATATGAATTATTCTATTTCCAATACTGCTGAGTATGGAGAATATGTTTCAGGACCAAGATTAATTACAAATGAAACTAAAGAAACAATGAAAGAAATTCTCAATGATATTCAAACTGGTAAATTTACAAGAAAATGGATGTTAGAAAACAAGGTCAATCAAACTAGTTTCAAAGCAATAAGAAATAAAAATGCAAATCATCCAATAGAGGAAGTTGGTGAAAAGCTAAGATCTATGATGCCATGGATTGGGTCAAATAAATTAGTTGATAAGGGAAAAAATTAAAATTTAAAACATAAAATTTATCGATATTAAATTTTGAATTAGGAGTATTGTTAATGTTATCTAAGTTATACGGCATGTTTTCATCAGATCTAGCGATTGATCTTGGAACAGCCAACACACTTGTATATGTTAGAGGAAAAGGCATTGTAGTTAATGAGCCATCTGTAGTTGCTATGACTACAGTCAGAGGTAAAATGCAGGTGTTAGCTGTTGGTGATGATGCTAAACAAATGTTAGGAAAAACCCCCGGTAATATAAAAGCAATTAGACCAATGTCAGATGGGGTTATAGCTGATTTTGAGGTCGCTGAGGAAATGATAAAACACTTCATTAAAAAAGTGAATTCAGGATCAGGTCTTGCAAGCCCGCAAGTGGTCATTTGTGTTCCTTCAGGTGCAACTGCAGTAGAAAGGCGTGCTATTCAAGAAAGTGCTGAGGCAGCCGGAGCTAGAAGGGTTTTTCTTATTGAAGAACCAATGGCTGCCGCAATAGGTGCTGATTTACCAGTAACTGAACCAACGGGCAGTATGGTTGTAGATATTGGAGGTGGAACAACTGAGGTTGCAGTTCTCTCTCTTGGAAGCATTGTTTATGCAAGGTCAGTTAGAGTTGGTGGTGATAAACTAGATGAAGCTATTATAAGTTATGTAAGAAGAGCAAATAATTTATTAATTGGTGAAACTAGTGCTGAAAGAATAAAAAAACATATCGGAATAGCCTTTCCGCCCGAAGATGGTATGGGTGAGACAATGGAAGTTAGAGGGCGAGATCTAGTTAACGGTGTGCCAAAAGAACTTACACTTAATCAAGCGCAAATTTCAGAAGCTTTAACTGAACCTGTATCCCAAATTGTTGAAGCTGTAAAAGTAGCTTTAGAAAAGACTCCTCCTGAATTAGCTGCTGATATTGTTGACAAAGGTATTGTTTTAACTGGTGGTGGTGCATTATTGAGTAAAATGGACTTTATTCTACAACAGGCAACAGGATTACCAGTTGCAGTTCCTGAGGATCCTTTAACATGTGTTGTTAGAGGTACTGGAAGATGTTTGGATGAGATGAAAACATTAAAAAATGTTTTAATTGGAGCATAATAAAAAATTATTTGTTGATTTGTAAAAATGAATCAAAAAAGAAAATTTGAAAATAAAAAAGTTTTTTTAATAAATAATGCTGGCCAAAAATCATTATATATTGGACTTTTAGTTTTAACTTTCCTTATTTTATTTATTGGAAAAGCAGATTTAGCTTTTGTAAATCGTGTAAGTATTATTATTTCTGATTTATCAGCACCAGCAATCTCTTCTATCTCAAAGCAAACTAAAATTATAGGCAACTCATTTAATTACTTAAAAAATACAACTTCAATTAGAGAAGAAAATAAAAATTTATTTACAGAGAATATAAGATTAAAGAAATTTGAAATTTTATCTAAAATTTATGAAAATGAAAATATACTCCTTAAAAACCAATTAAATTTAATTCCACAAAATTACAATAACTTTATTACTGTAAAGGCAATAAACGCACCAGGTAATATATTTTCTCATTCTTTGTTATTAAATGCTGGACGGAAAGATGGTGTAGAGAAAGGCAATGCAGTTTTGTTTAATGGGGTTTTCATTGGGCAAATTATTAGAGTTGGTGAAAACTCATCTAGAGTTTTGCTTATTTCAGATGTAAATTCAATGATACCTGTTGTTGTTTCTAATAACCGTATTCCTTCAATTTTAACAGGAGAGAATTTAATTTTACCTTCATTGAAATTTTTGCCTAATAATGTTAAATTAACAGATGGATCTGTTGTACAAACTTCTGGTCATGGTGGTTTGCTACCTTCAGGATTGCCTATAGGTACGGTAGTACAAAATGCTTCAGAGAGATATTTTGTTAAACCTTCAATTGATTTAAATTTAATTGATTATGTTCAAATTTTATTATGGCAAGCAGAAGGAATAAATCTTAAAAAAAGAAATTCAGAAATATTATATAAACCAGTAAGTCCTGAAAAAGACATTAAGCTTTTTGAGGGCGTTACTAGTAGAGGCAATATCAATTGATGTTAGATTTAATTGGAAGAGCATTCCCATCTAAATATCAAATAATTTTTATAAAATTAATTTTATCTATATTCATAATTATTTTTGAAATTTCCTTAAGTCAAATTCATTTTTTATATCAAAAAACACCATATATTTTGTATACTTTCATTTATTTTTGGTTTTTAGAAATAGGGTTAATGAGTTATTGGGTTTATTTTTTTATCGGAATATTTTACGACTTGATATTTGGCAATAATTTAGGCTTATCAACAATTTCAATACTATTATTAGTACCAATTTTAACTTTGACACACCCATATATCAAAAATTTTGATTACACAAAAAGGTTCCTTTCGTTTGCAATTTTTATGACTTTTTTATTGAGTCTAAAGACTACTTTCTTTTTTATCTTATTTTTTAAAATGCCTGAAATTGAATTTATAATTTTTCAAATTTTAATTACACTAATTTTTTATCCATTATTATTTCTTTTTTTTAGTCCAACTAGTAAACTTATCAATTTAATTGTAAGAGAGTAATGAAGAAAAAAAAAATATTAATTGAAGAACAAATGCTTTCTTTTTCGAGAAGGGCTCTATTAATTGGAGGGCTTCAAATTGGAGCATTAGGATTAATAGTTAAACATTTATATGGTATTCAGGTAAGTGACTCACAGAAATACTTATCTTTATCAGATAGCAATCGATTTAATTTTTCATTAATTCCATCATCGAGGGGTTCAATTTTTGATAGAAAAGGTAGAATCTTAGCAACTAATACAGGTTCATTCGATATAGAAATTGTGCCAGAATGGTCTCAAGACATACAAGAAACACTTTATAACTTAACAAAATACGTTTCTATAGATGAAGATGAAATTAAAACGATTTTAAATATTGCTAAGAAACAAAAATCATTTATTCCGATAACAGTAAAAAGTAATATTGATAGACAAACAGTATCGAGAATTGCTGTCAATGTGCCTTATCTACCTGGAGTAAGCATAGAAAGAAATGAAAGAAGAATCTTTCCTCAAGGAAGTCTCGCTGTACATGTTACAGGCTATGTAGGCCGGGTTTCAAAGTCAGAACAAAATAAAAATTCTCCCGAATTATTTTTACCAGGCTTCAGAATAGGCAAGTCAGGTATTGAACTACAATATGATGTTGATATGAGAGGACTACCTGGAACAAAAAGGGTTGAAGTAAATTCCTTAGGAAAAGTTATAAGATCTTCTATTGAGAAAGACACAATTAAAGGAAAAAATATAAATCTTAGCTTAGATATTCATTTACAAACTTTTGCTCTTAGAAGGCTTCAAGCTGGTAATGATAAGTTAATAAGTGTTAATGAACCTAAAGCAAAGAAAGTTTTGGATCAAAATAAATTATTTGCATGGCAGCTCAGAGACGATAGAGATCATATAAACCAGAACCAGAAAGGTGATTATGTTTTGCCTGAGTCAGGTTCAGTTGTGGTTATGGATGTAAATACAGGAGAGGTGGTTGTTTCAGTATCTGCTCCAACCTATGATCCAAATAAATTTGACCCTGGTATTTCAACTTCGGATTGGCAAATGCTATCTAATCATCCTAGAAATCCACTGATAAATAAAACAATTTCAGGGCAGTATCCACCTGGGTCAACATTTAAAATGATGGTTGGTTTAGCTGCTCTTGAAACTGGAGTAATTACTTCGAAAACAAAATCTTTTTGTCCTGGTTATATTGAGATTGGAGATATGAAGTTTCATTGCTGGCATAAGCATGGACATGGTTCTGTAGACTTGCAAAATGCAATTGCACAATCTTGCGACGTTTTCTTTTATGAGATCGCTTTAAAGACAGGTATAAACAATATTGCAAGAATAAGTAGAGAGTTTGGTTTGGGTTTTCCAACAGGTATAAATCTACCTGGTGAAAAATCGGGATTAATACCTGATAGAAAATGGAAATTAGATATTAAAAAACAGGTTTGGAGGCCTGGTGAGACAATTATTGCAGGTATTGGTCAAGGATATGTGCTTGCAACTCCAATACAACTAGCACTAATGTCAGCCAGAATTGCTAATGGAGGGAGAAAAATAAAACCAACATTATTGAAAACGCCAATATTACAAACAGCAAATCTTAATTCTATTAAAGTTTCAAAAGAAAACCTTAATATAATCAAGAAAGCCATGGAAAAAGTATCTTTGGATGAATTTGGAACTGGAAGAAATTTTCGTCTTGGTATTAAAGGTGTTGAGATGGCAGGGAAAACAGGTACAGTTCAAGTTAGAAGGATCTCTACTAAAGAAAGGGAAAGTGAAGAGGGTGTAATAAAAAACGAGGATAGAATTTGGGAATGGAGAGACCATGCATTATATGTTGGATATGCTCCAATGGATAAACCAAGATATGCAATTTCTGTTATTGTTGAGCATGGTGGGAGTGGTTCAAGCAAAGCTGGTCCTATTGCAAGAGATATTATGGAAGCAACACTAAATGATGATCCAACAAGATTTATTCCAAGTAATCCTATAAACAAACCATTAATATAAATAAATTTATGGATAGCTTACCAATTTTTAGAAAAATCTTGAAATTTGACTGGTTGTTAATATTTATGATTTTTTTATTAGTTTGTATTGGCTGCCTTTCATTATATTCTGCTGCTGGTGGAGATTGGAACCCATGGGCAAATAGACATTTTCAGAGATCAATTATTGGTTTTGTTATAGCGTTAGTGATAGCAATTACAGATATAAAAATAATTTATAAATATGCTTGGCTTCCTTTCATAATTTCAATTATTTTACTTTTAACTTTATATTTTACCTCTAGTCAGGGAGTCAACCGGTGGCTTGATTTAGGAGCACTCAAAATTCAACCTTCAGAAATAGCAAAGATTTCAATTATTTTAGCTTTAGCTAGATATTTTCATGACATCAATATTCGAGATTATGGAAAGGTTTTGTATTCAGTTTTAGCACTCTTAATTGCAATGCCAATAATTATTCTAACAGTAATTCAACCAGATTTAGGTACTGCTATTATGCAAATACTTATAGTTGCTGTAATAATTTTCCTAGCTGGACTTAGAATTTGGTTGTTATTTATATCCTTGGGCGCTTTTATTGCATGTATGCCACTGATTTGGTTTAACCTTCATGATTATCAAAAGCAAAGAATTTTAACTCATCTTGATCCATCTTTAGATAGTTTAGGTGCAGGATATCACATAAATCAATCAAAAATTGCACTTGGTTCAGGGGGTATTTTTGGAAAAGGTTTCTTGCATGGTAGTCAAAGCCATCTTGACTTTTTGCCAGAAAAACAAACTGATTTTATTTTTACAATGATTGGTGAAGAATTTGGTCTTGCTGGAACTTTATTTGTCTTAATGATTTTTGCTTTAATTATGTTGTATTGCACAATTATTTCTTTTCTTCAATCTTCACAATTTTCTAGATTATTATGTAGTGGAATTGTTTTTATGCTATTTAGTTATGTTTTTGTTAATGTAGGAATGGTATCTGGTTTATTACCTGTTGTGGGTGCTCCATTGCCATTAATATCTTATGGAGGATCAAGCATGCTAACAATTTTTATTTCATTTGGTATTATCTTGTCGGCTTCAGTACATAGATTTGATAAAATTGAAATCAAAAATTATTAGTAAATTCAGTAATCGAATTTTGTTGTTTTAAACCCTTTATATTCAGTATTAGAAATTTCTAATGTGAAACCATTTAAACTTGATGTTCCTTCAAAGTCTTTTCCTATTGACGTAACATAAAGACACTTAAGATCATTGCCACCAAAAACAATTTTAGTTGGTTTTTCTACAGGCACCGGAAAAATAGTATCAATTTCACCATTTGAATCAAACCTGTAGATTTCTGACCCCTCAATGCCCGCAATCCAATAATAATCATTTGCATCAACAGTAGCTCCATCAGGGCGTCCTTTTAAATTAAATGTTGTTGAAAAAACTCTTTTATTAGATGGTATACCATTTTCTAAATCATAGTCTAGACACCATATTGTTTGAATGTCTTTGCCAGTATCAGCATAATACATTTTTGTTCCCAATTCATTAAATGCTATACCATTAGAGGTGTAGATTTTATTAAAAAATTTTTTAACTTTTCCATCTGGAGAAATACAGTAAATAGAACCGCTCTGTTTTTTTGTATTTCCTTCACTTGTCATTGTGCCTACCCAAAATCTTCCTTTGGGATCAGTTGTACCATCATTAATCCTATTTTCTAAAGGTTCATCTTTTAAATCAACAAACTTACTCAAATTTTGAGAAAATGGATTATAAATATAAAAGCTAAGATCTAATCCAATTAAAAAATCTCCATTTTTGCATGGTGCAAAACATCCTAATTTTCCATTAAATTTTTTATATATTTCGCCTTGGGTTTTGGGGTTATAGCTATATAATTTACCTTCTAAAATATCAGTCCAGTGAAGGAGTTTATTATCATCATCCCACCAAACACCCTCTCCAAGCTGACTTTTAAAGTTTGATACTTTGGTTATTTTCATAAATTATCTATTGAGTATGTATCTATTAATACTATATAATAATTAAATTATAATGGTAAAATTTTTAAATGTTTGAATCCTTTTTTCCTAAACCCAAGCTTTTTTTATTTACCTTAATTATATGGGTTGCATTTGTAGTTGCAGTTTATTATTTGATTGGTAGAAATTTAGCTGAGCTATTGGGGTTCAATTTTTCACCAGACGATGCACAAACTGTTATTGGTTTAGGCTATTTTATAACACCTGAATTTTTATGGTTTGATTTATATTATATTTTATCAACTTTTATTTTTTATATTTTTTGGTCTAGATACTCACCTCATAAATGGCAGATATGGTCCATACTTGGGTCATCACTTCTTATACTTATGGCTTATATGACAGTCCAAGTTTCAGTTGTTATCAATGCTTGGTATGGTCCTTTCTATAATGATGTTCAAACTGCTTTAGGTGGTAATGGTGAAATTTCTGCATCTGATTTATACGGACATATTCTTGTGTTTTGTATAATTGTTTTCCCTTATATAATCTTTGTTCCTTTTAAGTTTTTCTTTACTTCCCATTATATTTTTAGGTGGCGTAACGCTATGAACGATTTCTATACCTCAAAATGGGAGAAAGTTAGAGGTATTGAAGGTGCTTCTCAGAGAGTTCAAGAAGACACAATGAGATTTTCAGCAATTATGCAGGGCCTTGGCGTTTCAATGATAGATTCAGTAATGACATTAATTTCTTTTTTACCAGTCTTGTTGGCATTATCTGTTCATGTTCAAGATGTTCCAATTTTAGGAAGTATCCCATTCCCACTTGTTTCGTTAGCTATTTTTTGGTCTATTTTTGGAACTTTTGTATTAATTTTTGCTGGTATTAAGTTACCAGGTTTAGAATTTAAAAATCAGCGAGTTGAAGCTGCTTTCAGAAAAGAACTCGTCCTTGGAGAAGACACAAGTACAAAAGCTGATCCTCCAACATTAGTTGAACTTTTTAATAACGTAAGACGAAATTATTTTAGAATTTACTTTCACTATGCTTATTTTAATTTGGCGAGATATTTATATTTACAAGCTGATAATATAATTGTTTATATGTTTTTAATACCAACTATTGTGAGCGGTAAGATAACACTTGGAATAATGAACCAAATACTTAGAGCTTTTGGCCAAGTTGCAAGTTCATTTCAATTCTTAGTTAACTCATGGACAACAATTATTGATTTGATTTCAGTTTATAAAAGATTGCAAGCTTTTGAAGCATCAATTTATGATCGTGATTTGCCAAAAATTGATCAAGAATTTATTAAAACTCAAAGAGAAGACTAAATTTTATTCAGTTTAATTTTTCCTTCTTCTTTTGAATTGTTTTTGTTTCGATCGTTCAACAGCAATTAAATTTTCTTCTACATCTTTTGTTAAAGTGCTACCTGCACCAACAATAGAATTATCTTTAATATTAATTGGTGCAACTAAAGCAACATTAGATCCTATGAAAACGTGGTTTCCAATATTTGTTTTATGTTTTTGTTTACCGTCATAGTTACATGTAATAGTTCCGGCCCCTATATTGCTACTCTTTCCTATTGTGGCATCTCCAACATAAGTTAAATGATTAACTTTTGAGTTTTCATTAATTCTAGATTTTTTAATTTCAACAAAATTGCCAATTTTTACATTCTCCAAAATCTCCGTTTCAGGTCTTATTCTAGCGAAAGGTCCAATTGAGCAGTTTCTACCAATAAAACAGTCTTCAAGATAAGAAAAAGATTTAATAATTGTTTTACTCTGTATTTCGACATTTGCTCCAATAAAAACATTAGGTTCTACTGTAACGTCTTTTTGTATTTTAGATCTGGCATCAATATATACAGATCTCGGATCAATCATCGTAACTCCATTTTTCATGTATTTTGTTCTTAATCTGTTTTGAACAATAATTTCAGCTTTTGATAAATCTTCTCTATCATTAATACCTATTAAATCTTCTTCAGAACTTAATACTAATCCAACTTTAGAAGTATTTTTTGAACATATAGAAATAATATCAGTTAAAAAATACTCTCCATTACTAGATTTCTTAACTTGATTTAGATAGTTATAAATATTGTTAGCTCTGCCTGCTAAAATACCCGAATTGCATAAATTAATTTTTGATGTTTCATCATCTGTATCAACTTCTTCAACTATTTTGATAACTTCATCGCCATTTTTAACTATTCTTCCATAACCTTTAGGATTTGATGAAACAAAGCCTAAAATTGAAATATCATAACCATCTTTAATTTGTGATATCATTTTTTTTATTTTATTTGAAGGCACAAAAGGTGTATCAGCATAAGCAATGATAATTATTGCCTCATGATTTTTAATCTTATCTTTTGTTAATTTGACTGCATGTCCAGTTCCAAGTTGAGGCTCTTGAATCACATAATCAGCTGTTCCAATTGATTTTATTAATTTTTCACTTTGATGCCCAAGAACGTATAGTTTTTTGCTTACCTTTACTTCATCTAATGAACTCTCTAACCAATCGATCAATGATTTGCCTGCAATTTTATGCAATGGCTTTGGCAAATCAGAATTCATCCGTTTACCTTTTCCAGCAGCTAATATAATTGATACAACTTCCATCATAAATATTCTATATTATCCTCGATATTTAGACTAGTAATATGATTGCTAAATAAGTCAAGATATGTTAATTAACACAAAAATGTTGATTATATGTGTGGCATAATTGGAGTTACATCCTTAAGTGATATTCAAGATCACATTTTGAGTAGTTTAAAAAGGCTTGAATACAGAGGTTATGACAGTTCAGGCATAGCCACTATCTCAAACGATAAACTTAATTTTTGTAAGTCAGAAGGTAAAATTAAAAACCTATCTGATAAATTAATAAATAGCCCTATTGGAGGATCAATAGGTATAGGTCATACAAGATGGGCAACACATGGGAATGTTTCTGAAGTTAACGCTCATCCACATATTGCAGGTAATGTTGCAATTGTTCATAATGGAATTATTGAAAATTTTCAAGAAATAAGAAATAGACTTGAAGCCAAAGGCAGAAAGTTTCTGTCACAAACAGATAGTGAAGTCATAGCTCATTTATTTGATACATATTTGAGTGATGGTGATATTCCATTAGAACATATAACTATGAATGTTTTAAATGAATTAGAGGGAGCTTATGCTTTTGTAGTTTTGTTATTAAACTATCCAGATACATTGATTGCTGCAAGAAACGCATCCCCATTAGCTATTGGAGAGGGTGACGGACTTTTCTCTATCGGATCTGATGCAATAGCTTTAGCAGGAATTTCTTCAAGAATAACTTTTTTAGATGATGGCGACTTTGCTATTGTAAAAAACTCAAGTGTTCAAATATATGATTTTTCAGGGGAGAAAGTTACTAGAGAGACTAAATTAAATTCTATGGATCCTGCTATAATTAGTAAGGGAAATTATAGACATTTTATGGAAAAAGAAATTCATGAGCAACCAGAGACAATATCTCATACAATTTCAGAGATGTATAATGCAAAAGGCGAAATGTCGGAAAAGCTCAATGAAATTACAAAAAACAATCCAAACTCTATAACATTTTTAGCAGCTGGAACATCGTATTATGCAGGATTGATAGCAAAATATTGGATTGAAAGTTTGAGCAAAATTCCTGTCAATGTTGAAATTGCAAGTGAGTATAGATATAGAGAACCATTTGTAGATCCTAAAGGATTAATAATTTCTATTAGTCAATCAGGAGAAAGTATAGATACCTTAATGGCAATGAGATATGCCAAGCAGTTTGGAGTTAGGTCTATTTCAATTGTAAATAATATTGGAAGTACAATAGATAGAGAAGCAGATTTCTCACTATATACTAGAGCGGGAGTAGAGATAGCGGTTGCAAGCACAAAGGCATTTACTGCTCAACTAATAGTTCTTTTATCACTAGCAATTGCATTAGCAGAAAAGAACAAATTAAGTATAAGTAAGATAAAACAAATTAAATCAAATTTATTTAAAATACCTGGAGCAGTTGCAAAGGCTTTAAATTTGGAAAGTAAAATTATTGAAGTTGCAAACACTATTACCAAATGTAAAAGTTGTCTTTATTTAGGCAGGGGACCACTTTACCCTTTATCATTGGAAGGTGCGCTTAAGCTTAAAGAGATCAGTTATATTCATGCTGAAGGTTTCTCTGCAGGTGAAATGAAACATGGTCCTATAGCTTTAATAGAAGAAGATCTTCCCGTTATATCTTTACTTGGCAATGATCAGCATAGCACCAAAACTATTAGTAACTTAAGGGAAGCTCTCGCTCGAGGAGCTAAGTTAATAATAATTGCAGATGAGGGATCTGAAAATAAAATTGATTTTGCTCATGAAATTTTAAGAATGCCTTTTTTGCATAAAGCTATTACTCCAATAATCTGTTCAATACCTATTCAGATGCTCGCTTATCATACGGCTGTTGCTAAAGGAACGGATGTTGACCAGCCAAAGAACTTAGCTAAATCAGTAACTGTGGAGTAGTTCAGTAAGTGGGTATTTAATTTTGATTTTCTCACAGTTTTTAGATGGTTAAAAACACCCCCCATACAAAACTGACAGAAATTGATTTGAATCTCTGTAAAAATTGATACATAGTTTGTTATGACTTTTATTGACGCTAAAACTAAATCAGTTAGAGAATTGCTAGACTCTAAAAAATATTCAATTGAGTATTATCAAAGAGAATATAAGTGGGGTGAAGAGCAAATAAAGCAATTAATAACAGATTTAGAAGATAAATTTTATGAAACACATAGACCTGAGCACCAAACAAATGATGTAAAAAATTATCCTGAATATTTTTTAGGATCTATTATAATGGTTGATAAGAACAATGATACTTTCATAATAGATGGTCAGCAAAGAATCACATCTCTTACTTTATTATTTATATACATTCATCGAATTTTAAAAAGTGAAAATTTGAAAGCAACAGTTCTTAAATTAATACAATCAGATACTTTTGGAGAAACTAGTTTCAATTTAAACATTGATGAAAGAAAGTTTTGTTTAGAGAAATTAATGAAGGACGGAAATTATACTCCGAAAGAACAAGATAATGACTCTGTTAAGAATATTTTATCAATTTATGAGCATATTGAAGAAATTTTTCCAGAAACAGTAAAAAGCATTTTAAACAAATTTGTTTATTGGTTAGTTGACAAAGTGTTTTTTGTAGAAATCAGAACTCAAAATGACCAAGATGCTTACACTATTTTTGAAACTATGAACGATAGAGGTTTATCATTAACCCCTTCTGAGATGTTAAAAGGTTATTTATTATCAAATATTACAGAAGAAGAAAAAAGAAATAATGCAAATGACAACTGGAAAAAAACTAATTTCAAACTTATTCAAGATGATCCAAAAAATGAAGGTTCATTTATATCAAGTTGGTTAAGATCAAAATATTCTAGAGATATTAGAGATAGAAAAAAAGATGCATCTAAAAAGGATTTTGATTTAATTGGGACTGAATTTCATAAATGGGTAAGAGAAAATAAAGACTTTCTCAATCTAAATAATTCTGACGAATTTTATAATTTCATTGTTGATAAGCATACTAGATTTTCTGAAATTTATTTAAACATTTTGAACTATAGTAAAAACTTTGATCCAATTCATGAGGCAATCTATTTTAACGCCTACAATAATATAACTTTGCAAAATACTGTATTATTGTCTCCTGTAACTATCGATGACGATAACATTACTATTGATAAAAAACTCAGGATGGTATCAAGGTATCTGGACATTTTTACTACTAAGAGAATAATAAATCACAAATCAATAGATTATAATACTTTAGTAGTTAATTTATTTAATCTTACAAAAGAAATACGAGATAAAAATATTGAGGATCTAAAAACATTATTAGTAAAAAAATTAGAAGAACAAGAAGAAGATATTCCAGAAATAACTAATTTTAAGTTATCACCACAATTAAAAAGAAAAGTTAGATTTTTATTATCAAGAATTACATATTTTATTGAAAAACAAACTGATCAAGTTGGTGCAGATTTTGAGAAATTCATTAAAATTAAATACATAAAAAAACCTTATGAAATAGAGCACATATGGTCGCAAAAATATGAGTATTACAAAAATGATTTTCCTAACGAAGACGATTTTTTAGATAAAAGACAATCTATAGGTGCCTTGATTTTAGTGCCTAGAGGAGAAAATCAAAGTTATGGTGATAAGCATTATCAAGAAAAGGTAGAACATTATTCTAAAGGAAACATTTTAGCACAATCGCTTACGAAGATTTGCTATCAGAGTAACCCTTCTTTTACAAGATTTATGAAAGATAATAATTTACCTTTCGAACCATACGATACTTTTAATCTAGATAGTTTAAACAAAAGAAATCAACTCTATAAAGAAATCAGTAATCTGATATGGAATAAAGATAAGATAGAATATGAAATGAATAATTAATAAGTTAAATCAACTTCATCTTGAACTGCTCTAAGTAATTCTTCTTTTCTTTCCAAAATTTTATCAGTCATTTGAACAAGTAACTTGTTAGGTCTACAATAAGGATTTATCTTTTGCAGAATTCTAACTGCCTCTTTTTCATTGCCTTTTCCAAGTTTGTTGGAAATAATTGCAAGTGCTATTGCTGATGAACGACTGATACCAGCATGGCAATGAATTAATAATGAACCATTTTTATTTTCATCTGCAAATTGAAGAGATTTGTATATATGAATTTCTCTGGGTTCTTCAAAATCATCTACTGGCAAACTAATGTCATCAAAACGAAGAATAAGTTGTCTTGGACATTCTAATTGAACTCTAAAAGGGTTTTCAACAATAGTATTTTCAATAGTTATAACTCCATCATATATGGATAAATCACTTTCTCTAGCAACTTCTAATGAACAAATATGAATTGGAAAGGATGTTGTCACTAATTTAATTTAACACAATATGCAAATTACAAATACCCAAAACTAACAGAAATTGATCTGAACTTCTTTTGAAATATTATTTGCCTAGTTCAAATTTGATATTTGATATAGAAAGAGTTGGTTCAGTATCCATTATTTCTAATCTTCTTCTTCTTTTCTTTAAAATAGAATGAACATGATTGTTTCTAAAAGTATTCCCTCTTGGAGTTAGATGTCCATTCTCATTTAACCAATCTGCAATTTCCTTAAAATTCATTCCTTTATTTCTTAAATTTATTATCGTTTCATATAGGAAATGTTGGTAATGAGAATAGTTTGGAAATCGTAAATTTTGAGAGGTAAGGTTTATGTCAAAGGAAAGTTTTGGAATTACCCACTTACTGATACAATCAGTTACCGTTGAATGATTTCCAAAGGGGGTATTTCTCTTCTCCTAATGTAGATGTATTCCTAACTTTTAGAGTTGATATAACGGCAAATTATTTATGGGGCGTTCAGAGATTTTCATCATACCGACAACATCTCCTAGACTTGATCAAAAGAATGAAAGATGGAGGTATGATTTATGGAGACATTGCTCAAGAATTAAACAAAGCAAGTTATCTTTCAATGAGGGGAAAGAAGTTCACAAAATCAATAATTTATACTATTTTAAAAAATAACTGTAATGATATTAAGGAGCAATCAAGTTTGGTTTATTCAGACTTTAAGGTGAAATTTGTGGTCAGAACTACTGATGAAAAAGATTGGTGACGCTTGTCAGACTGATGAGAGTTTTGATTTCGGAAATTAGGGTGAAATAGTGGAAACAGAACTGAATCCAATAAACCTGTATGACGAATTACATGAAAATCGGTTTGTTATCCGTTTTGGCAAAGATGGTAAGTTGCTCAAAACTCCCAAAGGCAATTTGTACTGGAGTTATAATTTAAATGTTATCGAAAGAACAATTTATGATTTGCAGCGGTACGACAAGATCAAAATCAATGGCAACTCTCATATTGTTGGAGAACCAGTAGAGAAGGTTACAACTTATGGTTTGTTGTGCACAGAACTTGATTTTTGGAGTAATGGAGAATCAATAGAAAAAGAAGATATCCATACAATGTTGCGAGGCGACCCTTTTTCAAATTTGGCGCCGGGACCAGAGCAAGTTGATCAATATCATCAATGGCGATCGATTATTGATGTTCTAAAGAGGCACAGAATAGATTTTTGGCAGATCCAATATCACATCAAAAACCAAGACGAAATCGATCGGTTGGCAACTATTATTCATCACGATTTTAGTAATGGGTCGAACTCACAAAAGTCAATTTTTGTAAATCTTCTACATGTTTTAGACTCACCAATTGCAAGTTGGGCAATTACTTATAAAGAGGTAAGTGAAATTGCTTTGGCGACTGCTTTCACTGAAACAGGCGAATTCCTTTTTAGCATTCAAGATATGGTCAATGAGGAGATTGAAAGACAGAAACCTGAAGATGTTGAAGAGGATCTATGGGAGGTAGAAGCATCAAAATATGATGAAATTTACAATGATAAAAAGAAGATTATTTTTAATGAATTTTTGGATATTTTTAATGCTTGCAAGAAATTTGCTGAGGTTAGTGCCAAACTTCCACCGGAAGTTACCATGGAAGAAAGTTTAACCCACGAGTACAAGACATCGTTCACCCTACCATTTCCAGATTTTCCAGAACAAGCGGTTGATGACAAAGGTCAAACGTTTTTCAGACTTGATAAGAAGACGTTCAAATCAAAAAAAGAAATTCAAAAATTTATTGAAGAACAGTCTTTGAAAACAATTGTTGCTTTCCTCAATACAAAGGGGGGAACTTTGGTTATTGGAGTGAATGAAAGAGATAATATTAAACACATCATTGGTGTAGACACCGATAATTTTGTCAGTGTCGACAACTATGAGAGGCACGTCATTCAGCAGATTTCAAACCGTATTGGTAAGTCATTTTTGAGTGATCTCATATCAATAAGCACTCCAATAATTGAGGGAAAGCATGTTTGTATTATCAAATGTGAACCATTCATCCCAACTGATCAGCAGATCCCTGCATTGTTAGATGATGAGAAATGTTTTAGACGGACAGGTCCAAGAACGGATGAGGTTAAATCTGGCAGGGAATTCGCAAATTTCGTTTCGACAAGGAAGAAAAATTAGAACACATGTCTGATACAAAGTTAAAAATGGACTTAAGTTTCCAACCGGATGATTACTTTCGTGATTTAACATTTGAGGAAAAGGCAGGCACCAAAATTTTTGGAGAAGCGAGACGGGTAGGAGCATTAAAAAAGGTAAAGGCAAAGCATTATCCGCCAGAGTTGGTCGGTCGGAAATTCCATTCTTACTTGCGACAAGAAGAGGGGCGCAAACACCCCTGGTTAATGGGAGGTGAATATCTACCCAGTTTATATGATGATGAAATCGAAATTTGTAGGGTGGTACTAAAATCAACTACCCTTGATGTCATATCTCTAAGAGCACGAAAAATTGAAAGTAAATTGCACTTTCGTCTAGTAGATGAACATGAAACCACCGATTATGAATTACCGCATAAAATGACTGATCATCCCCTCAGCATGAGAGAGGTTATAGACAATTTAGACAGATGCGTCTCTTCACAAACAATAAATGATGGGCAAGGCATAGTTAAACCATGGTTTTTCGATCAAATTGAAAATGGCGAAACTTTTGATGAGGCGTCGAAATTCATAACTGTGCATTCAGTTTTTTATCCAGAATTAGAAAATTACTACGAAGAGATGAAAGTGGAGTGGTTTGAGCAAAAAATGGTCTAACAGACGTGCCTAATTTTAAATTGCTCTGATTAAAAAAGCAGCGCTTTCGAAATATCTGCCCGCGGATTTTGCAAAGTCAATTACGGTTGAATGATGGGGTTGTGTGGATTTTAGGAGATAATCATTGAGCAGAAATATTGTAAAAATTCTAGATAAAGGTTTTTCCGATATCTCTGCTGGCGAGAAAATGCTGATTTCTTCGCCAGAAAAAATTTCAGATTTTATTTTTAACATACCCAAGGGTTCTTATTTAAGCATTAAAGAACTTAGGCGTGGACTAGCATTAAAAGCAGGAGCAGATAATACTTGTCCAGTAACAACGGGGATATTTCTGAGGATGGCAATTGAACAGCATAAAGATGATGTAACTTTCCCTTACTGGAGAGTTGTTAATGAAAAACACCCTGTAGTGAAAAAGTTAAACCTTGATGAAAATCAAATAAAAAAGAGGAGAGTTGATGAGGGAATACCATGCTAAGAAAAACCCACACAACCCCACAAATCGTTCACCGTGGAGTAGGTGTGATTGGACAATACTTTTCAGAAAATGAATATGCTAACTATCTGTTTTATATTGTTTCTAAAAGATTTAACAACCTTTTGCCTCTACAAAATCCTTATAATTACTCAGAACAACAAATTAAGAATTATAAACTCATTAAATCACTTCATAAGGGTGGGTTTGGTTACAGAAAAATTGCACAAATATTAAATGAAAGAGGCATCAAAACTAAAAATGATAAAGCGTGGACAAACGGATTAGTTCATTCAGTTCTGAAGAGATACTCTGAACGAAAAGAAAGATTGGCATTTAGAGAAAAAGAATATCCTCTCATACGAGGAAAAATGTGGAAAGAATTTACAAGATGAAAAAATTAGTTTTATTATTTAATTTCCTTTTGTTTCTAATATTTTTTCAAACGCCATCTCTTGCTCAAAATATGTATGAGCAAGCGACTGGGGGTAAATGTAAGACTGCTTCTTGTTATTCTAAATATACTTATAGACAGGCAACTGGTGGT
>CACBIM010000026.1 GCA_902539295.1 uncultured SAR116 cluster alpha proteobacterium | reverse complement strand
TGATCCATCACCAGAACCTAATCCAGAAGGAGTGTCAGTTGTAAATTTCCAACCGATTTTCCCACTTTCAAGAGTTACAGGCTTAAAGTATGCCTGATAAAGCTTGACTGAATTATCTGAAGGCCAAGATGGCAATTCAGGTAATGATGCTGCCGCCTGCGCTGATAAATAGTGATAACTATTAATGCTGTAGTCATAATGAACAGGCACCATTTCATCATTAGCATTTTTAATTGCATAAATCGTTTTTGGATAGTTATTTTCATCATAAACCATAGTTTCAAAAACTTCAGCAGTTGTACCTGCATCAGATTGATCTGGAAATGCAGGAATGTTTGCAGTTGCCAACTTTGCGGCATATAATTCAGGACTGACCATTCCACCATTTAGGGTATTGCCGTCAACAGTGTATGTTCCACTAATTACCGTATAAGCATAGTTTGTAGCAGTATGTGTTTCATCGGTAGCGTCCATCCATACAGGAACAACGCCATTCGAGTCATCTAAAATAAAATGTAAAAATCCATTTTGAGTATCCTCTTGCATTTGGGCTCCATTCATACTTTGAGCCCATTGCGACATTTCTCCAATAGTGCCATTATATGCAGGGAGTTTATAAACTTGAACTGGAGTATCGTTAGCCCTATCAACAGCATTCAAATCTCTATTAACAGCTACAAATCCTGCATCCAGGTAAGGCACTAGAGTATCAAGATTTTTTACACCTTCAGAATTCCAAGGGTTATCTATAAACTGAGCTGATGCTTCAATTACATCACCATTGTCATCTTTAAGTTCTGAATAATAATTAGGATGATGCGGGGTCATATGCCCAATTGGAGACAGACCAGCACCCTCAAAACTTGCAAGCTGATCAGATGTTAATAAAACGTATTCAGCACCATTAGCCTTAACGTAATCATTTGTATCAGATGTATTAGAATTAGCTGATACAGAAATTAACTTATATGTTGTTGTAGTTTCATCCAATACAACCGGTGTAAGCTTTGTACCTTCGTTGCTGTCATTTCTTGCATACAAACCAGCATCTATTCCAGAAACTTCATTTTCCTGAATGTCGTAAACCTCACCAGGAGGGTTCCATACAAAATCATCTACAGGATAATGCTTCATTTGATACAGTTCATCATCATGTTGAACACCAATCACAAAAACATGGCCATCAACTTTGCTAACGTAATCAGTTGCAGGAAAATTAACCTCGGTAAATCTCAAATCTGTTACGTCACCTAAACCATCAGTTATCTTTTCAACTGCATAATACCCATCAGGAATACCAAAAGGATTGCTTCCTCCTTCTGAAAAATTATAAACATTTCCTTCTGGTGGGAAAAGTTTAAACCCGCCCTGATTGTAAAGGTCACCTTTAGAAGAGAGTGCATCAAATTCTGTTATGTTTGTAAATTTATGACCATGACCTGATCCAGTCACTAATTTATGGACTTCAACATAATTTCCATCATCTAAGGGATCCACAAAGAATTCAGTATGTGTTATGGAAGTAGTATCACGCACTTCTAGAGAATATATATCAATGCCATCAACTCTTTTTTCTTTAATATGCTCAAAATCAAAGACCTGGTCACTTACATCAGGCGTAGATCCATCGTAGTAGAAAAGATCCTCTTTTCTAGTTACATACATAGAATACTCATCACCATAATAATCAGTGACCTGCAGCTTAGTAGGATTACCAGATGCATCTAAACTATCAACAAAATAATTTACATCTGTTGTAAAGCCATCAATTCTGTATTCAAGACTGTCTACGCCATCAAAACCATCATCAGTAAGCGCTGATACATCCTGATACTCAAATGGGTAGTACTGAGTGTAGCCCTCATCAACAAATATATCCTCTTTTCGAGAAATTGTATCAGCAATAACTAGAGCTTTTCCCTCAGGATTATAAACTTGTGTTTTCACGCCATTTGCATTGT
Source organism: uncultured SAR116 cluster alpha proteobacterium (assembly GCA_902539295.1). GTDB lineage: Bacteria > Pseudomonadota > Alphaproteobacteria > Puniceispirillales. Next base: position 20,478 of record CACBIM010000026.1, on the reverse strand, counting down.
CAATTGCAAGCGTCTCTTGACCCAAACTGTCAGATGTTTGGTAAATTTTCACGCTATCTACGTCTGAGTGTTCTGTCCAAGTAATTGGAGTTAACTGTTCTAACTGTTGATTATTGTTAACAAAATATAAATCTTCTGTTGCATGCGGCAATATACCACCACCGTAATTGAGACCACCAACACCAAGATCACCAGGCAAAGCATCCCAGTCTGAAGGAAGGTTTTTCAATTTAATTAAATCAAAATCAGGCAGGCCCTCCTTACTTCTATCTAATACGAGACCATACTGTGTTTTACCATAGTCATCATGAGTTGATTTAAAAGCATCATTACCTAAATCTCCAACACGAACTGAGTATGTTTCACCTGCTACAGGTGTAAATGTGATTGTTGAGTAATATGAGTTATCATCATCAGTTACACTACCGTATTCATTACTGTCACGAGTGTAACCAGAATCATCTGTGCTTTTAAGTGTATTCCCCTGTGAATCAACAAGAACCAAATATGTATCATGCATTGAAGATGGCAGTCCAAAATCAATAGTCGAAACCTTAACTTCTTCACCAGCTGTCAGATTAGGTAATTCATGCTCAAAGTATGAATCGCCATTACTGTAATTACCATCGATACTGTCGTCATGGTCAAATGTACCTAATGTAGGTCTAGGTGCACCAAATTCATCGCCATTTATATCAAAAATTTCTACTTGAGTAGTCGGATCTGAGCTGTCAGTACGAATAGCATAAGAAAGTTTACCGCTGGCGTCTTCAAGATGCCATACATCGTACTCCCATCCTTCAGGAGCACCAACAACACCGTCAGCTCCTGTTATATTATCATGCTTTGTCCACATAAATGGATAAGGTCGTGTATTGTCTGTAGCTACAATGTCCTCAACTCTTAGAGTTGGATTTTCAGTAGCCAAATCAACTGGATAATCTGGCACTTTGGATTGATCTGGATAAACACCAGCTGGGTCACCAGAAAAGTTCATGTTCCATCCAAAGCTTCCTGACTGCACATATTCATCAAAAAGAATAGATGCTGTCTCTTCAGTAAGTTTGATCTTATTGCCATCAAGCTCATCACCAGTACGCCAAGTGATACCATCTGCTGTTAATTTGTCGTAAAGTTGCGATGCAATATCGTCACGAGAAAAAGCATCAAGTGTATACATTTTACCCTGTAACTGAACGTTAGTTTCATTGTAACTGCTGCCAAAATCAAGATATAAACCAGGACCACCATCTTGTTTCCATAATGAAATAAAAACGTTATCCGAATTCATTTGACCCGGATGATCTACAGTAATTGTATCTGGGCTGTAATTAATGTCCATTTCAGGAACACCGTCTTCATTGTAATCGATTGCGTAGCGCTTACTGCCGTCACTCTGGTACTGGAAGTAAACCTGTACATCACTATACTCACTGTCAACTTTTGACGAATCTTTAGCATCTGGCGATAAAAGCTTCTCAGTATGCCATCTGTTGTCAGTATACACCAAAGGCGTTCCAGTCGCGTCTTGCATATCTGCTGTAGTTGGCGTGTGAACTGTCGGCGCAGGTTTAGACTGGTCAGTAACAGTAAAGTAATCACCGTCAATACCAATCTCAATATGATCAGAACTAAATGAGTAATCAGCTCCTGTTGTCTTGTCAGTGTAATTTGAAAGATCGAGAACCTCTCCTGCAAAAGTACCCTTCCAGAATGTGTCTGTGTCACTTGAAATGACGTCACTTCCATCCTTATTGGCACTTGTATAAGGCGTATACGCTTCACTTGAGTCATAGTCTGACGCAAAGCTAGTTGTTGATGAACTGTCAATTGGATCTGTCGCAGTTCCAAATCCAGTAAATGTTTTAATAACTACATCACCTCTTGTTGTCGGAATTGCGTTTACATTAAGACTGTCATACTTTGACAAACCAGCCATATCTGAAGCAGTCAGAGGATGGAAAGAAGTACCACCAGCGTCAAATTCGGCAAGAAGCATTGACTTATCGCTAAGATCAACGCTCGATACTGTGAGATCGCTTAGTGTAAGATCCTGAAGTGTACTACCTGACATAGCTCGCAACGCATTTGAAGCAGAAACGTTGACACCACCAGGCAAATCGTATAAAACGCCGCCGCTTGTCTCAATTAAATATCCTTCAGCGTCTCCGAAAGGATCACGGCTTGCATAAACAGTGACACTTTCCGCCCCAGAGCCTGTTTCAATAGTTGCTGAGCTAACGTCGTAAGTACCTAATTTATCTGTGACTTTATACTTCGGTGTTTGTTGCGCTGTAACCGTTACACCGCCAACATCCATCTGATATAAATCGACCATGTGATTGTCAGTTGCTTTAAATTCACCAATCGACTTCCAGCCTTCGGTATACATATCGCCAGGACCCTGGAATTGACCGTCAAAAGTGACGCCTGTACCGCCCATATTCTCAACAATTAATGTAGCACCATTGGCAAATAAATACTTAGCATGCGCACCGTCAGCAACAGTATTGCCGTCACTGTCAACACGCTCATAACCTGCACCCGCATCAGCAAGCGGGCTAAATGAGAAAATAGTATCGCCATCTGAAGAGTTAAAATTCTTGATTACATCATGGCCATAGCCCACTTTGAAATGCTGAGCGCCATTCGCACCGACAAGTACGTTATCGCCGGCACCACCACCCATATGAAGGCCGTCATGGTAGTCTGATGCAACTAAAATGTCGCTCTCATCTGTTCCTTGCATGACACCGTCAGACAAGTCACCGTCAACATGCAGTTTATAAACTTCGCCGTTGCCTTCCCAACCTTGGCCGAGCACAAGATACTCAACCTGGCTAGTTGAAAAAGAACTGTACTGGTTAGCTAATTCAAATGTATCAACTGATCCGTTATAGTTTGTAGAAGTAATTTCCAAAGTATTCTGGTTTACGCCACGACCAGATGCAATACGCTCAAAACTTACATCGTGGATACTAAACTGCTCACGCAATTGAATACTATCATCATCATCAATCGCCACAGAGGTATTGTTATAAAAAGCGTCTCTGATATTTTGCGCTGTAGTTGTTTCAAGAATGGTTGTCGTATCACCATCAGTAGAACCGGCCATCATGAGGTAGTTATCTGACCCGGCAGCAGCAGCTAAAAAGTCTGTCCCAGTTCCACTTAGCATTACAATTTCTTCACCGATATCAGTTCCGACAGTTGCGTTATCTGTTGTTGACGCTGAAACCGAATGCCTGCCAGCCATGACCTGGCCTTCAACAGCCTGCCATTCAGCTCCGTCATACTCTACACGGACATTAACAGTCGCTGTATTAGTTCCATCAGAAACACTTACAGCCATATAGAAATCAGCACGGAAATCAGACCCAGCGCTCATTTTCAATGCAGAAGCGCTTGCACTTGCAGCATCTGCCGCATTATTCGCATCTAGCGAATTGATAATCGCGTCACGGACCTGCTCATTGTCACCGATCATGTAAACCTGACCATCGGTATTCATTGTCAAAGTACCTGATGAAGTATTAATGCCTTTTAACGCGGCATCATTCATTAACTGATCTTCTATAGCTTTGTCAGAGCTAAAATCTGTTCCAATAGTGTGACTTTGAAAGGTATCTACCTTCTGGTTTTGTATAATCCAACCCGTATGCCCTGCAACCTGAGTTTCAACAACCGCATCATGCTCAACAGCCATTTCAAATCGGTGGCCTTTACCGTCAGAACCACGTGTGTCAATCCAGACAAATTTCTGCAATGTACTCTGATTATCAGCAAATGCACTTTCATTATGGTCACTGTCCTGATAGACAATATGCTCTCTATCATCTCCTAAACCAGATATATTTGCCCTGTCACTTGATGCGTAATAATAGAAATCATTCAAAGTTCCAGTACCACCCTGCAAGAGATGGTATTCAGTACCGTCTTCGAGCCTAATAATTTCAACATTCTGAAGCATAACATTTGTAAACGGATTACCGCTTGTTTCATCAGCGTAACCAGGTCTTAAAACCTGCTGAGTTCCAGCACCAAAGGCAGATCCTTCAATATTCACAACATCTGAGCCATCTGACAATATGATTTCATCAATAGAAGCACCAGTTACACGATCCCCAGCAGTTGGATCACCTACTATGTGTTCAGTTAGGGTATAGCCGCCATTTCCATCAGCCTGAACCATGTCAGCAAGTGTAAGACGAACACTTCCATGATCTTGATATGATAATGCTACGTAATCTTCACCTGCATTAAGCGACATAAATGTATCTGCACGAAAATCAATTAAGTCATTGCCGCTTCCGGATACAAGTGTGTAAGTGTCTAATATGCCGTCAGCTTCAATTCGGACGTTAGCCCCGCCGTCGTTTAACTTTATTTCAGTTACACCGTCAACATAGAGGTTATTGTCAACCCTGATACCAAATTTGCTGGCTGTTCCAAATCCGCCAATGTCAACTGTTGAAACACCATCCCCAACGAGCTCGATGCCAAAATCATTACCGTCAATTCTTTCTTGAGCATTTGTTTGAGGATCATTTTCTGGGCCAAATGTCAGACCGATAGCGTCAAGGTCAATCCATACTTTTTCCTTTGATTGAACACCGTTAATACTTCCACCTCGACCAGTGTATACATACCCGTCATTCTCAATAGCCGGAGACCAATCACCAGACACTTCTTTTACAGGAACAAATGCAATAGAATTTCCAATTGGCGCACCACTTTTGTCATTAGCAGGCCCTCCCATATCAAGAGCTACAAAATTACCAGTACTGCCGTCAGCATTAATTTGCTTGTAAACTTGAAAAGCTTTTTGAGCCAGGGCATTTGCAGAATTAAAATTTAAGTCAACTTTACCAGAAGCTGTCTGTCCAAGTGAAAGCATTGCCGTTGCACCTGCTACCGCACCAACGTGAACGGGACTGTCCTTAGCTAGAGATCCATCAGAATTAAGGCCTGGATTAGCTTGATCATTAATGCTGTCAAGAAATGCGTCTGTTACACCAAATGCTGCATTACCCGAATATGCAACCTCGCCGTAAAATGATGCAGGCGTTGTCCCAACTGAATGAGCGTCACCTGGAATACTGGAGAATTTAAATGAGCCTTGGTCATCTGATGTATCAACACGGAGCACCCTACTACCGCCCTCAATATCTGATCCAATGCTAATATCTGAGTCTGCGTCACTATCAAAACCCACGTCATCAAATTCAAAAACGAATTCAGCAGCTTCTGAGCCTGCGCCAAGGACTGCCATCGAGGCATTGTCGCCTGTTGAATTTCTATTTGAAGACCATTTTTCTGTATTTGGGTTAGTGCTTTCTTCTTCAAAAGAAGCGTCATTAAAGTCTACGGTTAAGTTTAAATCATCGGGTGCCATTTAATCTTTCTCCATTATAAATATGCATTTATAGTCAAATAAGACTTCTAACATATTGATAGTCTATAGAAATTTGGAGATTAATCAAGTGACATTAATCACATCAGGTGAAATTTTTTTATCAATATTTTCAATGAATTAAGAAAAAAAAATGAATATTTATTTTTAAAACTTTCATGTAATATAACTTTTGAACTTACAAGAACGAATCAAAAAAAATACATTAGGATATTCACTCAAAAAAATTTTCTTAAATCAATATGTATTAACAAATACATTATTACATATTTGAACATAAGTTTATATTTATTACCGATCAGTAAAAGCCTCTAACTGGAACTTTCTAAAAGGTTTCATAATATATTGTGCTATTGAGCGCTTTTCACCAACAAGTTCAACAGAAGCCTCCATGCCTGGAACAAACTCAGCAACCTCATTAGGCCTTTGATCAAATGTTTTATCTTCTGCCAATATTGTTATGGGGTAATATGTTTCACCTGTAGCAGGATCTTCAAGAGTGTTAACACCAATTTTTGAAACTTTTCCCTTTATTTTTCCGTAAACAGTTGCGTCATAAGCTGTCAAAATAATATTAGCCTTTTGATTTATTGTGATAAAATTAACATCTTTTGGGGCTAGTTTGGCTTCAATTACAAGCTCATCACTTTCCGGGACGATTGTTGCTAAAACCATACCTGTGGAAATAACTTCACCAGGTGTCGTAACCTCAACTGTAGAAACATATCCCGTGACAGGACTTTTTATTTCAGAGGCGGTTATCCTCCTGTTGATTTTTTTAAGTTCATTGGTTGTTCGATTTATTGCAGTACTATATTGCTCAACCTCGTTTGCCAATTGCTCAAAGAAACTGGCCATAATACTTGCATTTCTATCCTGAATTTCTCTTACTTGAAGGCCTAAGAGATCCAACTCATTTTCTATTCTCTGACGACGGTTTATACTATCCTCAATTTTTTGTTTTAATTGTATTAACTTTAACTCTGGCTCATACCCCCTTTCGACCATAGGGACCATAATTTTTTCTTCTTCACGAACGAGATCGAGACTTCTCTCAACGGCAAGCAACTCTGATTTGGAGTCTGAAATTTGCTGTTTGAGTTGCCTTAGCTCACTTGCTAGTAATTTTTTCTCTGAATTTAAAGTTATAAGCCTAGTTCGCGCTATGACAACTTGCTCAGATGCAATCTGCGATAACTGTCCAGTCCAAGTCTCATCAAATTCTGGTATCTTTTCGTTCTGCAAAGCCGCAGTCCTAATTAAAGCTGCCTCTGCTCTCTTTGCCTCTTCAGTTTTTATCATTAAATCTGTGTTCAGTTCTTCATCTTGAACTTTTGCTAGAATATCACCCTCTAAAACAAATTGACCAACAATAACATTTGTTGAGATTAGTCGACCAGGAAATTCAGATTGGATAACTTTTTCTTTTGTTGAGGGTATAACACTACCTTGCATACGTGCAAACTCGTCAAGCTCAACCTGATTACTCCACCAAATTACAAAAATAGTAAATCCAACAATTATAAATAAAAGAGCAGAATTCCGAAAGTAGGTCATTAAGCTGCACCTTTAAGCCTTTCTAAAATCTTTTCTTTTGGACCATCGACATTTACTTTACCGTTATCGAGAACAACAATCCGACTGACAAGCGACAATGGAGCCATTCTATGCGTTACTATGAGGACAGTCTCATCTTTAAAATATTCAGCAAGATTTTTTAAAACCAGTTGCTCAGTTGCAGTATCCATATTTGCTGTAGGCTCATCCAAAATAATGTAATGCGGTTTTCTGATTAATGCCCTTGCGATAGCGATTGTTTGTCTTTGCCCACCTGAAAGTTCCTTACCACCCTCAGAAAGCTTGTAGTCAAAACCATTTGGGGTTCTTCCAAGCCATGACATAACCCCAGATACTTCTGAAACTTTCAGCAAAAATTTCTCGTCATAATCATCCACGCCAATTGTAATATTTTCACCAACAGTCCCAGAAAAGAGAGATACAGTCTGAGGCACTACACCAAAATTTTTTCTAAGGTCTTCTGGCCTTACTTGTGTTATATTAGTACCATCAACCAAAACCATTCCGTCATCTGGATAGTACAACCCCAAACATAATCTTAGAAAAGTACTTTTCCCAGAGCCAATTCTTCCAAGCATCGCCACCTTTGTTGATTTTTCAACTTCCAGTGTCAAATTGTCAAAGAGCTTTGTCTGGCTCTCTGGGTAACGGAAAGTTAAATTCTTAATTGCAACCGGACCTGACATTTCTCCCCTTTTAACGTAACCACGTGTTTCTTCTTCTCGGCTCGTAACAAGCATAAACTCGTTAACACGGCGAAATGACTCAATTGCTACATTTGTCCGGCTTAGTACTGCGGCTACCTGAGCAACAGGGGCCATGGCCCTACCTGATATTATAACACATCCTATCAGAGCCCCCATGCTCATTTTCCCATCAGCTATTAAAAATACCCCCACTGTAACAATTCCAATTTGATTATACATCAAAGCTGTTCCCGAAAAGCTGGATGCAATTTGATTTAAAAACTTAGATTTTACATTAAAGGCAGCTTGCTCATCAACTGACTTCATCCATCTATTTCGTAAAGTATTAGCTCCAGAAATAGACTTTACCGTTTCCATGTTTTGAAGGGTTTCAAGCAGAACTGCTTGTTTTTTTTCACTGCCATCAGCACTTTTTACAGCAATATTTTTTAAAAATGGCTGTAAAACGACACTTACGAATAACATTGCAGGTATTAAGGCCATTGGCACATAAACAACTGCACCACCAATAACGTAGATAACGTATAAAAATAAAAATAAAAAAGGTATATCAATGAGGATTAATATAGTAACAGATGTAAAAAACTGTTGAAAAGTCTCAAAATCCTTCACAAGTGAAGCTACAGCTCCATTTGATTTTGGCGCTCTAAGCAAATCATAGGCAAGAATTTTATCAAACAAGGTTCCAGATGTTTTCTTTTCAATAGTTTGTCCCGCATAGTCGAGGAAGTATGTCTTCAGCAATTCTAAAAAATACTTCAGTAGGATAACAACTGATGCTCCAAAAAAAAGGCCTGTCAAAGACGTAATTGCATTATTTGGAATAATTCTGTCATAAACAACCATAACAAAAAAACCAACAGCTAAAGCAAAAATATTTACAAAAAAAGTAGCTACACCTGCCTGCAAATAAGACCCTTTATTTTCAAATGCATATTTCCAAAACCAATGATCAATCAAAATACTGTCTCCGTATTTTGATCTGGTATTATGAAAAATTCTGATAATTTACCCTGCACTGAAATACCTTGAATTAAAAGCAAGCCCTTTTCAGCTTCAATATCCATTAAACGGAGTTCACTGGATAAAATTGAAGAAGCATATCGTATTTCAGTTCCTAGGTCTAAAGCAGTTACTGAGGACATTTCTTTTGCTATATCCCAATCATTCTTTGACTTTTGCTTTTTTTCCACTTCAATTAAAGCTTCATCATCTAAATTCTGATATCTAATACGATATTGAGCTAGACGTTGGTCTTTAAGCAATTTCGCATTTCTAAGCTGAGCTGCAAGAGCAGCAATTCTTTCAGACTGCCCTTTAACTGTATACTTTCTCCGGAAACCATCAAAAAAATTGAGCTTAGAAGTAGCGGTTGCTCTAACCTCAAAATCATTAGCAGTACTCAAAACATCAAATTTTGTTAATTTCAATCCTAAAGTTAAATCTGGGAACATTTCTGAGGATGTAACAGCTTGCTCTAATCTACTCTTTCTTATTTCGAGATCTAATAATTCCTCTTCAAGGTTATATTCCATTGATTTAAAAGGGTTGCCTGCAATATTATACGCCCTTGCTGCTAATTCTGCTTCAGCTGGAAAAACATTTTTTCTAAACGGGACTGAAAAATATAAATTATATTGAGCTTTAGCATCTCTTAGATCTCTGGCGATGGATTGTCTTTGCAAAATAAAACCATTTACAAGCTGCTCAAATTGATTAAGTTCTAATACGGTTCCTCCTCCAAGGTTAAACTTATCTCTAATCTTGTCACCTTGACTATTTAAAAAGGTTTCATAATCATTAAGTTTATCCATCTTTCTTGAAGCATAATCATAGTCAGAAATAATTTTATAAAGTCTTTCAGCTTCTTTATTTTTGACTTTAAGTAAATTTATACGTTGTATCTCGATCGATTTATCAGCACTTTCATAAATTAAATCTTTACGTCCAAAGTCATAAACTTTCAAAATTGATGTTAATGAAAAATCATGTTTGTCTTTATCAGACAAACCTCTATCTTTTCGAAAATTATCATACAGAAGCAATGAACCTGAAAATTCACCTTCAACAATAGGCTTGTAGTCACTTTCATCTACTTTCCTATCTTGTATAGCTTCTATAATTTTCTTCTCAGCCTCGTAAGTCTGTTCTTGCTCAAGAGTAGTGTTTGAGATAATTCTAAGAAACTCTTCAGAGATGCCATAAGAAATTGAACTAAATGAAAACGAACAAATTATAAAGGCAATAGTGCATTGAAATTTATGCGGCCACATCGGTTAAAATATCCTTAAGGAGTAAATTAACTTCTTCAGTAGAGTAATTAACATCTTCCAAATATAATATTGCATCAAAATCACCAGATAGCTTTTCTATACCAACAACGTAATCTTTATATAAACTATCACCAAGATCTTGCCAACCTTCCCCAAACATTTCCTCACCAGACATAATTGCTAAACTATCATCTGTAATATTTTGGTCAAATCCACCAATAAAGAGTTTATCGTTTAGTAAATTAAAATCTTTTATTATGTCTGCGCCATATTCTTTTTCACTTATATCATAATAAAAAACATCAGAGCCTTGGCCACCTGTAAGCACATCTGCACCAGCTTGCCCATAAATAAAGTCGTCACCACGGCCACCAGCTAACTCATCTCCCTCTTTTGAACCAATTAAAACATCAGAAGATGATGTTCCACTAACTTTAGTAACACCCTCAATTATATCTGTATCACCAAAAGTATCTCTTGCAGTTCCAGAAATCATCGCGTCAATATTTGCTGTATCAATATCAGTTGTATTTTGAATAAGTTCATTGAGAGTTGGGGTGTCTACATCACCAAGTTTAACCGTGACACCTGGTCTTTCATAATAAGAATTAAAAAATTCTTGCATACGTTCTTCAAGACCATAGTCAATAACATCATCATGACCACCAAGAAAAATATCATCACCCTCAAATCCTGCGTAATGAATTGATACTCCTTGAATATCACCTGAAATTACATCGACATTTTTAGAGCCAATTATAGAGTTGTAGTAAGCATCTTCATTTCCTTGAAAAAATGCAACTTTCTCTGATACCTGAATAAAGCCATGGTTGACATCAATATATGTAACATCTGACGGGGCATCTAATTCTGAAAAATTTATATAATCACCACTTAGTCCTGATAAAGGATCTACTGTATCCCCAGCACTATTGATCATCTCAACACTAGTAATATTTTCTGTTACCAAAAGTTGATCTTTTATTTTTGATTGAATATTTTCTTCTGATTCAAAATCAATGTTATTTAATGTAATTTTTCCAAGACTACCTATTGATAATTCTAGAGTATTTTCATCTATAACAGTTGTATCGATGTCATCTCTTGATAGTGTAGGTATTGATCTTAGATCTAATAAATCTCCATCATCAAAACTAAAATCCTCTATTTTAGTTTCAAAACTATCTTGATGATTTGATGAAACAACAAAAATATCACTTCCTGAACCACCAAAAATTTCCTCATCTCCATAAAAGAGAATTGTATCCTGACCATCGCCTGCGTGAATAAAATCAGAACCTCCATGCGTTTCAATGTAGTCATCACCTTCATGAGTATAGACAACCTCTTGTCCTGAAGTTCCTACCACATCATCACTAAGCTCTGTTAAATGGATCTCGGAGATACCAGTAACTAAATCTGTTCCCCCAAATATATCTGTAAATGCATAAAAGGTTTTAACATCATTTCCGATTGTAACATCTCTTACATCATCAAAACGAAGTTCAATTCCTTCCTTTTGAAACCAAGATGAAGTCTTTACTGAAACTTCATCCTCATAATTTCTTATTCTAAGGGCTTCAGACACTGAAAACTCAAGATCATACCTCAAATGGTCATCCCCTGAACCTAAAATCACATCATCGCCTTGCATACCAGCAATGAAGTCAGAAGCTCCTTGGCTACTTGCAATAATTAGATCACCTGCTACTGAACCTATGACACCTGTTACATTGTCAAATGCAACTGTATTTTGCTCATAAGGAAAATACCCGTGGTCAACCCATATAACGGTATCTGAATTTGGTGTTATTTGGTTCCACAGTCCAGCTATTGATGAATTATCACCTTCAATACTATCATCCTCTGGAAGGACTATTTTTGGAATTACACTATCATCAACTGTGATTGAGGTTCTTACTTGAGCAGTAAAACTTTGTCCGTCAGGTAAATCTGTTGGGGTGACAGTTGCTGAAACAGATCTAAGATCTAAATTCATTACATATTCATTTGTAAATTGAATAGCTGAACGGAAAATATCAGCAGTCATACTTGCAGAAAACGCTGGAGAAACACCTGCCATAATTGCAGATGCTGGAAAAATAAAAGTTGCTGAATTTCCAAATACTGTTTGAGGGGCAATTTCAAGCCTAATATCATCTAAAACATTATTATCAATTAGCGAAGTATCTATGACAAGACGATCAAAAATATCAGGCTGACTATTACCATAATCTATTGTGATTATTATTTCATCAACAGTTGCCCCATTAAGCTCATCAATTATAGATTGTGGGCCAAAGGCAAGATCTGTTGGGTTCTCACCATCAAACTTTGCACCTACAATAAATTCTTCTGTTGCTCTTTGAACAGTTGGTTGACTGTCAGAAATATTTTCAAAAAACTTTGTTTCAATTTTTCTATTTCCAGCAGAAATACCTACTGAAGGGTCTGCATTATTTGCATATACAAGATTGTCTATAATACCTTTTATGATATCAGTATTATTTTGTGAAACTGACTGTGGAAAAGAAGAAAAATCAAAAACCAGTTTACTTGTTGTTGAGGCTTCAAGGTCGAGAGCTTTTTGAAAACTTTCAACAATATTATTTGGTGTTGATAAATTCAATGAAAGAGTATCTTCACCCTCTAATCCCCCTATCATTTCAATAGAAAACTTATCATATCTTGTGTCTACATCATCAAAAGTAATTGCAGATGTAAAAAGTGGGATATTTTCTATTGCAACTGAAATATCAGTTACACTTCCGGCAGTTCCAAGAGACAGTGATGGCAAATCATCACTTGAATTAATATTTACATTAAGCTCTTTTGAAGTTTTATCTCCTGATAGATCTGTAGCATCTATAACAATCTTTCTACTAGGAAAGAGACCTAAACCCGTAGGATCATCGCCTTCTATTTTAATAGAAATATTATCAATTAAGTTATTAAATTCAGCAACTGTTTTAGGCACTTGAGGAGTTAACGTTAATAATCTGCCTGAATTACTCGTGACGATATTGAAGCCATCATAAGAAGAAGGAAATACAAAACTATCTGTTGCATTCGCTCCATCAGGAAGGTACGTATCACTAGATATTGCAAGTTTGACCTCTGATAGGAATTCATCATCGGCATCTGAAATCGAAATGCTTGGTCCAAGATTTAAAGAAATTATCGAAGAAGCACCTACTGGCTCAGATACTTCTGCGTCGATAACATCAATTGCTGGCGGATCATTGCTCTCAATGACATTAAAGGTAATTGACTGAATTGTTGTTTTAGGAGGAGTGTTTTCAGTTCCACCACCAAGATCAATAATTGAAAGCTCAATTGTCCTAAAATTTTTATCAATAACTGGATTTTTACTGTTAGAACTAAAGGTGAACCCTCTCAAAAAGTCTTGGAGATCTTCGGTTGTAATCTGAGAATTCACAGGTGATATAGTCATTTTCCCTGTAGTAGAATTAAAGTTAGTAGAAAATTTCTCACTAATATCAGAAGCAATTATGTCACCTGGAGTAAATGTAGCGTCTTTAAATTCAATTTCGACCGTACCTATATAAGGATTATCAGGATCATTTAAAATAATTTCATTAAAGAGCAGGACTGGTTCTTGACCTTCAAAATAATCTGATACTGGTTCAGCACTTAATTTTACTTGAGTTGGATCATTTATTCCTTGAACAAAAACATCCGTTACTGCTTGCCATCTGACATCCTCGAATTCATTAACAAGAGAGGCTTGAACCTTTCGTAGCCCTTCTGTCGCTTCACCTTGGTTCTCGTAAGTTAGATTTTTAAGTAAATTAACAATTTCTTCAAATGAAGTACCTTCAACAAAATCAACTCGAGCTCCTACCAGCTTTGCAGAATATGAAATGTCTGCAACTTTACTATTTCCAAGAAAAATCTGCCCGTCATTAAGATTGTATTGTTGATTAACACTAATTATTTCTGAATTGCCGTCTTTTGCATCCAAAATTTCAAAATTGACACTAGCTTTAGTAGGAAGTGGAGGGTCACCTACTAACTCCTCCAATCCAGGATACATAGACAAAAGTATAGGTGCATCATCTTCTGTAAAATGCTCAGGCAAAGGCGTTATTGAAAGTGTAAGGTCTTCACTTACAGTTTTAGAAACATTCGAACCAACAGATGTTAACGTTGTAAAAGCAACATTAACACTAATTTCACCACTTACATTAATCCCAGTTTTTACCCCTAAATTGTCTGCCAAAATTTCCTGTAATTCAGCTATTGATTTAGATGTTATTGTATGAGACGCGTTCAAAGACCAAGCATATGAATTAATCGTAAACACATCGCCATTTTGCTCAACAAAACCATCGATACCCATTGCTGATAAATCGATGTCTCTGATTACTGGAGCAAGAAAGTAAACTTTACTAATTTCCCCCTTGCTTGATGAAATATTAATTTGAGATAGAATTTCACTATTATCAACAAGACTAGCGTTAACAGGAAGACGAACAATGCCGATATCTTCTTCTCCTATTCCACCCTCAACACCTTTAGTAGTAACAATTACTCCATCAGCTTGAGGTACAATTGTAACAGCAAGAGAAACAGGGTCACTTCTTGCTACGTCCCCGGCAGAACCTTGTGCCAAAGTACTTATATTTACTTGAAGATCCCCATTTAAGAATTTAGGCGTAAGTAATTTAACCGTCTGGCCCTCAGAAAGTTTTGGCAGACTAAATACTAGTTTTCCAACTGAAGACATACTTGAAAACTCTATTCCATCAACAACCAATTTTAATCCATTTAAATCTGAGAGAGACATACCATTAGATGACGGGGAAATTTCTAATAAGTAACCTGATACATTATCGGCATTTAATGAACCTACAAGGCCATCACCAACAGTAAAATATGAAATTGCATCATTGTCATTTTCTGGAACACTCTTTAAATCATTTCCTACACGTTTAAAAAGAGCCACTCCATCCACAGATGCAGCATTCTCACCTCCACTTGCCACATCATCCGATGTATCAGTGTTCGTAAATGGTATAGGATCAGCGCGATCCGCTACTTTTAATGTCAGAGATTGAGAGGTCGCCGATGTTGCTGTACCATCTGATGTCTTTGTTGTATAGGATACATCGAGACCCACATCACCACTGACATTTACTGCCGTCTCAACACCGAGATTGTTTGCCAGCCAGTCTCCCATTGCATTCATCTTGGCAGCGGCATCAGAACCTACCTTTACATTTGCATTTAACCACTGTTCCGTCAGGTTCTTTGAAGCCAACCAGCCCTCTACATTAACAGTAAAGACATCGCCATCCTTCGTTGCATAAGAACCCAAATCATGCGCCAATGTACCTTCCTTGAGAAACTTAGCCGCCAGATCGCGGTTAGCCTGTGTATCAGTATAAGCACTCAGTGAAGAACCATCCCAGTCCACTGCGCTAACAATTTTACGTCCACCTGAAGTCGCACCCTCAAGGACATAAATATAATCTGTTCCTTTTGTAAATCCGGCCGATGTCAGAGTTGTCTCAATCGCAGCTACTGATGACAATCCACCAATATTTGTTGGGATCGTCTTACCAATATCCCCCGCTATCTGAACTCTGAAAGCCGCCTTTGCCAAGCTGCCTACATCAAAAGTTTGGGCACCGCTTGCAATTACATATGTCCCATCACCCTTTACCTCAAGATCTGCTACATCATACAGACCCGTTACACTTGATAGATCAGTCACTCCAGTCTTGAGCATCTCAAAACGTGTAAGATACACAACATCGTCAACAGTCCCGCTTGTGGTTGCGGTTACCTTAACCTCACTTAAACTCTCTGATTTATCATTACGGGCAATACGCGCTGGTATCTTAACACCAGTCTGTGAATCCTCAACACCAGGAGCAGCATTATCCAGTGTTGTCACTGTCACACCATCTGCTTCTGCAGCAATGTTGACTGTCATTGTGACTGGGTCACTCATCGCCACATCACCAGCAGAACCTTGAGACAGTGTATTAAAAGAAATCTGAAGTGGCCCTGTTGATCCTGTGTTAAAGAACTCAGGCGTCTTCAGGCTGACAGTCTGGCCTTCTTCGAGCTTGGGCAAACTAAAAGAGAATTTTGTAGGTGCGTCTTTATTATCAGGACGGCCAATATACTCACTGCCGTTTATCTTTAATGACAGACCCTTCATACCAGCCATCTCAGAACCAGATGAGAGCGCTACTTCAATCATATAGCCTGACACATCACTAGCCCCTAGTGATCCTGCTGAACCATCACCAACGTTAAATGCTCCTAAACTATCACCATTCCTTGTGATTAAAGCCACTCCATCCACAGATGCAGCATTCTCACCTCCACTTGCCACATCATCCGATGTATCAGTGTTCGTAAATGGTATAGGATCAGCGCGATCCGCTACTTTTAATGTCAGAGATTGAGAGGTCGCCGATGTTGCTGTACCATCTGATGTCTTTGTTGTATAGGATACATCGAGACCCACATCACCACTGACATTTACTGCCGTCTCAACACCGAGATTGTTTGCCAGCCAGTCTCCCATTGCATTCATCTTGGCAGCGGCATCAGAACCTACCTTTACATTTGCATTTAACCACTGTTCCGTCAGGTTCTTTGAAGCCAACCAGCCCTCTACATTAACAGTAAAGACATCGCCATCCTTCGTTGCATAAGAACCCAAATCATGCGCCAATGTACCTTCCTTGAGAAACTTAGCCGCCAGATCGCGGTTAGCCTGTGTATCAGTATAAGCACTCAGTGAAGAACCATCCCAGTCCACTGCGCTAACAATTTTACGTCCACCTGAAGTCGCACCCTCAAGGACATAAATATAATCTGTTCCTTTTGTAAATCCGGCCGATGTCAGAGTTGTCTCAATCGCAGCTACTGATGACAATCCACCAATATTTGTTGGGATCGTCTTACCAATATCCCCCGCTATCTGAACTCTGAAAGCCGCCTTTGCCAAGCTGCCTACATCAAAAGTTTGGGCACCGCTTGCAATTACATATGTCCCATCACCCTTTACCTCAAGATCTGCTACATCATACAGACCCGTTACACTTGATAGATCAGTCACTCCAGTCTTGAGCATCTCAAAACGTGTAAGATACACAACATCGTCAACAGTCCCGCTTGTGGTTGCGGTTACCTTAACCTCACTTAAACTCTCTGATTTATCATTACGGGCAATACGCGCTGGTATCTTAACACCAGTCTGTGAATCCTCAACACCAGGAGCAGCATTATCCAGTGTTGTCACTGTCACACCATCTGCTTCTGCAGCAATGTTGACTGTCATTGTGACTGGGTCACTCATCGCCACATCACCAGCAGAACCTTGAGACAGTGTATTAAAAGAAATCTGAAGTGGCCCTGTTGATCCTGTGTTAAAGAACTCAGGCGTCTTCAGGCTGACAGTCTGGCCTTCTTCGAGCTTGGGCAAACTAAAAGAGAATTTTGTAGGTGCGTCTTTATTATCAGGACGACCAATATATTCATCACCATTTATCTTAATCCTGAGCTCTTTCATGCCAGCCATCACAGAACCAGATGAGTACGCTACTTCAATCATATAACCAGTTACTGAGTCCATCTGTCCATTTACCACACTAAATGGACCTAAACTTTCTCCACTTCGAGAAAATAATTCTAACCCATTTACGGAAGCAGCCTTCTCTCCTAAATTAACAGTATCATCAGTTGTATCAGTATTGATAAATTCAATAGGATCTGCTCGATCAATTACAGATATTGTAATTGTCTCTTCAGAAAATGCGGTTACCACACTTCCATCAGTAACCGTAGGTAAGATTTTTGCCTTTAATTGGCCTGAAAAATCTTTTGGGGGAACAATAAAAAGTGAGGATAAATTAGTTGTTGCATCAATGCCCGAAGTTGATATTTCCCCTATCGAGGTGATAGCACCATTTGATTGATCAACTGTAACCAACTCGGCTCCAGATATTGGTGTATCACTTGAATCTAACAACTTAACATTAATTGATATAGTTTCACTTTTGTCGCCTAATTCAAACCTAAACGGCAGTGGAATAGGCTTACTTTCACTAATGTTTGATACAATGTTACCGTTTGCATCACGGCCAGCATCTTCCTCTCCAGGCACAGTAGATCTAACCTTTAAGTTTGGATTATCAGCAACAGGGGCAACATCAATAATTATTTTAGATGAAGTAGAAACTGCACTTTCAGCACCAACGGTTGTTGTGGTCCATAAAGATAAAGAAAAATTACCAGAAAAATTACCACTATTATCTAAAATCTTTACACCGGTAAGATCACTAGTTGTTAACAACCAATCACCAGTAGACGTTTTAGCGCCTTTATTTAAAGATAAAATTTCAGGAAGGCCACGAAGTGTTATAAGTGAAGTCCCTGATGATGGTGAATTATTTAATGTAAAACCAAGGTTAGCCAGATCTGAGTTTGTTGGGTCTGCTCCACCTTCAGTTAAACCATCAAGCTTTGATGCAGCTACTTCAGAAGTTTCAACTGCATCATTGGCATTTGCATCAACCCAAAAAACATATTCAGCAGGCGTAATACCTGAACTGGCTCCACTTGATACAGCTTCATACCCCAAGCCAACTTCAAAAATATCATTTGCTCCAGTTTCTGATGTAATAGAAGCTTTTCGAAGACTAGTTGCTACAGTATTCCCATTATTTTGAATTGCTTCACCAGTTACTAAAATATTTTCTAAATTGATTTCATTTACTGAACCAAGCTCACCGAAATCAATTACACCATCTGCATCATTGTCTCTCCAAATTTTGACTTTTGAGAGTTCGTCACCGGAAATTTTCTTATTATTGTCAGCATCTAACAGAGATAGAGCACCAAAACTTGAGCCACCAATTTCAGAAGCATCAATGCTGCCATCATTATTAATATCTAGTTCAAAATATTCAGAAAATATATTACTTTTCATTGTAAGAGTTTCGGCGATAAGACTATTGCCTTCACTCACATCATAAACAAGAATTCCACTGTTGCCTGTCAACCAGTAAACATTATCCTTAGTTCCATCATTATTTAAATCAATTAAACCAGCTGTTGCAGATGAGGAAAAATTATCAGCCAAACCATTGTCTGTGTAGTCAATAATTATCGGATCACCAGGGTAACTATTGGATTTAAGTTTTAATCCAAGTCCAACAGCTGTCTGAGCTGTAGTACCAAAACCTGAACCGTCAACTGCAAATGCTGTTAAATTTAAAGAAAGTTGAGAAAAATAATCAGCTGCACCATCATCATTGACATCACCATCCCCAACATTGGTAATTTTTCCCTGGTTGCTCAGTGCGGCCCAGGCAGTGTAATCAACAAAAAGATTTAAATTGTTATTTGCATTTCCATCATCTGGATTAAAATCTGTTAATTGAAAAAGAACTACTTCTCCAGTCTCATTTCTGGCACCAGCTACTGTGCTATTTGTATAATCAGTTCCTAATCTAAACGCATAATCATCAGATGGCAGCCCTGTTACCATAACAGTTACTACATCATTGCCGCCTACTTTTGCCACTTCAATTGGGATGCCTATATAATCATTTCTAGCTCCAGATACATCATCAACAACGAGATTTCCTAAGTCTACTGTATTTCCTGATGAAATAGCACTAGACAACTCTCCATCATCTACAATTCCATCACTATCTGCATCTGTCCATCTTTTAATTGTAGGCGCCTTTGCAACCTCTAGAACTGATAATTTGACTGTTTTCTCAACAGAGCTGGTATGGCTAGAATCCTGTGTCGTAGAAACTCCCTTAACCTTTACAGAATAGGCATTATTCCCAGTTCCTGTAAAACCAACTGGAGGAAGTATTCTTACATCTCCAATACTTGAAAGGTCAGATTGCGGGACAGTAACAATTTTATACGTTATACCATCTACTGTTTCCGTTCGAGAGCTTGGCTCATAAGCTGTAACGGAACCACCTTCAGTTATTTCTGTTGATTTTGTTAAAGTAGCATAAACACTATTTTTTTGGGGCAACCAAACTTCAAGCGAAAATACTTCTGCTAATGAACTATCCTGTTCAGGCATGACTATACCTAATCCTAAAGATTGTGGCTCGTAAGCAGTTCCACTGACATATTCTGCAATATTTTTATCTACAAGATCAAAAAGGGTGGCGTCATCTGCTCTAGGAGCAATAGACATTGATATATTTTCTACTATTGTTGTAGCAGTAGCATTGCCACTACCATCTTCTCCAACATCACGAGCAACCGCAGAAACTGATAAGTTACTAATTGTACCATAAAAATCAGCTGGTGGTTTAATATAAACACCAGCATCATACTGTGCCTTTGTTAACGTAACACCACCTGAACCATCAGGAATACCTACACTGTTGCCAGAACTATCAACAATAGATGCCGAATAAGAAATACTATTCGCAGTAAAATTTAAGCCCTGAACGATAACAGAAACAATAGCCTCACTTGCATCACC
>CACBIM010000025.1 GCA_902539295.1 uncultured SAR116 cluster alpha proteobacterium | reverse complement strand
AAAATGATATTATTAACTAAATTACTAGTGTTAATTATTAAATGGTATACCATTTAGAAATCTAATTATTGGAAGTATTTTTGTTTTAATTTCGAATATATTTGATTAATATAATTTTCTAATTTTTGATAGTTTTTATTGCTTCAAAAAAATAATTATCCCAATGATTTATTCCACCCCATTTCCTCGAAATACTATGAACATACAATACCATATTAGTTTTTGGTTCTATTAATAAAAGTTGGCCTAATGCACCTACAAAACAGAAAGCACCTGAACCCAGACCACAGTCGGTCCACATCTGATAACCGTAGTTTCTATTATCACTAAATGAATTAAATCTTATTTGGGTATTTGAAGCCTTTTTCAAGTACTTGCCAAAACAGTTATCCTTTTTTAAATTTTTAATTACATAATTGCCTAAAAGTATCCAGTCTTTTGGATTGGCAGCAAGTCCCATATATGACATTGTTTCATTTAAATGATTTTTTAACCAAAATGCATCAAAATTTGACCCTGTTTCTTCCCAAATTAATTTAACTATCTCATGAACTTCTTTTCCGTATACACTTTTAATAACAAGACCAAGCGCAAGAGTATCTGCGTTAGAGTAATTAAACTTTTCTCCTGCCTCAAATTTCTTTTCATCCACTGATTTTAAAATTTTAACTACTGATTTCGAAGATTTTCCTTTAATGGCACTAGAAAGTTCTTTTTGCATGTTTATACTTCTATGCCCATAGAGATTTGATGGTGAAGAATATGCTCCACTACTCATTTTAAGTAATTGCTCTATGGTTGCATTTCCCCAACTTGTATTTTTTAAATCTTTAGAATAAACTTCCGATTTTTTATTTATATCTATTAATCCACTACAAAGTGCTTTTCCAATTATTAGGCTTACAACACTTTTGCTAATTGAATTTCCACCTGGTGTTTTACTTTCTGGTATTCCATAATACTCAGCTAAAATTGTATTATTTTTTGCTAGTAATACAACTTTGTTATCAGCAAGAATTTTTTTTCTTAAATTACTTTGAAGATTATTATTAATTGATTTCTTTAATTTTATACTTTTTGATGATTTTGGAATTAATTCTGTTATCCCATATAAAGTCCATCCACTTTGTAAATTATCAATGTAATTAGCGAATGAAGTATTAAATGTGAAAAATAGCGAATATAATAATATTAAAATTCCTATTCTATACTTCATTTAAAATTTCCTTTTTTTAATTCCTTTATTATTCTAACGCATAGATTAGTTCATATAAAGATTTATAACATAATAAGGTTCGTTCCATTGCCAGAAGATTTTTGAGGATGTATTCACAGTCCACAAATAAAGTAGTAAGTTAATTTATGAATAAAATATTGGTTGTTTTAATTTTTTTGTTGTTCTCAAATATATCTTTTTCTGATGAGATATTTATCCCTGTAGAATTATGGTTAGGAGAAAAGATTACCGGGTCAGAAAAAATAATTTTTCCTGAAGTGAATTTTAAATTTGGTTATAAAGAAAGACATAAAATTAAAGGTCCTATAACTTGGGAAAATTCAAAAACAAATGAAAATGTAAAGGTATATGTTCGTTCCCGTTATAGCAAAAAAGAAGATAAAGAGATTTCTCAGTTTTGGACAGTTACAAATAATAATCAGTGTCTAGGAAGAGTATTTGATAATAGGGGTAATAGGTCTATAAAAAATGGATGTAAGTTTCCAATTGGATTTTGGAAGCAAGGAGAAAGTAGGTCATTTACTTCAAATTACTTTGATGAAAAAAAAGGAAACTATAAAAGAATTAAAACTATTACAATCCTAAATTTAGAAAAAGATGATAAAAGTTGTTTAAAATTCAGCTGGAAATTGTCTCAAAAAGGGAATGTGATAGACGAAAATATTTATGAATATTGTCCAAGAAAAGGCTTGGTCAAAGTTAATGGTAAAGAAAAATTTTAGTTTGTTCATTCTATAGTAATTTTGTTCAAGAAAATCATTACATAATATGACATTAGATTTAATTATAATATATTTAATCATTTTATTAGGCATAATTTGTGTTCTATTTTGGTTATGGATATTTATTAAAGGCTTTATTTCAAGGAAGATAAAATTACCCTATGTTTGGGGATTGTATTTTTCTATTTGTTATATTTTCTTTTTCTCTAAAAGAATTATTACAGACACAGCAACTGACAGAACAATAAGTATAATAGGAATACTGTTCTTATTAATGCTTTGGGGTATATATCGTTGGTGGTCTGGTAAAATGTCATGGGAAACTATTGAAAAAAGTTGGAACATTGAAGCACTAGACAATTTAAGCCAAGTAAAAGGTAAAGGTTCAAGCTTAACGCAATATATAGTAAAAACATTTGGTAAAAGAAATGCTTATTATGGTTCAATAATCATTATATTTATCTTTCCATTAGCCTGTTTTGTATTATGAAATTAAAAAGATTAATTAAATGAAACAAACACTTCTCACCATATATCTGATAGTATTTGCTTTGCCGAGTTGGGCAAATGAAAAATTTTCAATAAATGGTAATATAATTATCTATGATACTTTTAAAGCCACAGATGAGACTTTAGCTGAAATCAATTGGGAAGATACAAATGTTCTAGCAAAAATTCTCTCAGAAAACCCTAATATAAAAACTCTTCAATTAAATAGCCTAGGGGGAATAATTGATGCTGCAGAATATATGTCAGATATCATTATTGATTTTGAATTAAATACACATGTTGTTGGTGAATGCTCAAGTTCATGTGCTATACTTTTTATAGCTGGAGAAAAGAGGACCATACAAAGAGGGTCATGGTTAGGTTTCCATCAAGGTTCTTGGGATAAAGATTCTATCAAAGAACATTATGAGTATAACAAAGCAGAATATGGGTGGGCAAATGAATTTGAGCATTCATCTTGGATTTATAAAGATACTCAAAAACAGATTTTTAGAGATATGGAGTATTTAATTGAAAGAGGTGTAGAACCTCTTTTTGCTATCAAAACGATGAAAGCCGATAACGAAGATATGTGGTATCCGAGAAGGAAAGAACTTGAAGCTGCTGGTGTTATTAGGGAATGAGAATTGTAATAGATTTGATAATTATATGTACCTGATTTATCATAAAAAAATTGAATAAATAACGGAGTATTATTATGAAAATAATTAATTTTGTCATAACCTTTCTCTTTGTACTTTCATTTTTAAGTTCTTTTGCAAAAGCGCAAACCGAAAGATTGGATAATCTTGCAGCATGCGCTGGTGTAATAATAGGTAATGGTGCAGTAGATTTTTATTTGGGTGATGAGCAGTCATTTGATATTGCAGCAAATATTGCTTATTCGGCATATCTTTCAGAAGTTTTTTCCGGTGGATACCAACAAAAAGATTTGTAGGTGGCAGACCAAATACTTGGAAGTAACGTGGACAAAATAATAGTTGCTCATAACAGTGAAAATTTTACTGCAGAAGTTTACGAAGAGGTTGTTGGTTGTTACAGAGCACTCGCAAAACAATTGATGGAAGGAGCAGAAACTATTATTGATAACCAAAGTAAATGGAACGAACTAAAAAACACTTCTATAGAAACTATAAAAAGAATGTTGCGAGCAGGTTGATTTAATTTTTATCTTTAAAAGGTTACCAATAACTACACCTAATCTTTTGTGGGTGGTGAAAAATCTACACTCCTTGCTACTTGTCTAACACTATCTATGTCAATTGCCTCCAATGTATCTATTTCACTAACTGTTCCTGCAGCTTTTGCTTTTAAATTCATTGCAGCAATCATATCAAATGTATCCGCTTCAACTGTTATACAAAAATCATAAACACCTCTTGTTATGTGATAATCTATAAGTTTTGCTCCTACACTTTTTGTAAGTTTTTCCATAGCTGCTCTTCTATCTGAAGAACCATCAATTAGACCTTCAGCTCCATTATTTGAATATTTTCCAAGACCTATATAAATAGACATTTTATCTCCTTTCTAATATAATTTTAAATTTATTTATCTTGTTTATATTAATATAATATTTGCAATGTTTAAATTGCATTTCTCATATTAAGGTTCTTTCCATTTCCAGAAGATTTTTGAGGATGTATTCTATTTCAGTAAGCGTGTACCTAAAGATTTACGGTCATAAAATACTTAAAAAAAGCATAACTAATTTATGCTTGAAGTAAGCGCTTTAGAGAATGTGCCTTTCGAACTAGAATATAATCAGAAGGAATTAAAATGTTAAATTGAATTATATGCTTGCCAAGTATAATAAATTTATAAAAGCTATCTAAGTACTTATAATAGAAGGAACAATTTGTTGTGAAAAAAATTTTAGTTACTGGAGGTGCTGGATTTGTTGGAAGTCATCTATGCAAAAGATTAGTTAAAAATAAAAATGAAGTTATATGTGTTGACAATCTATACACAGGATATAGATCAAATATTTATGAGTTGTTAAATCACCCAAACTTTCAATTTATTCTTCATGATATTACATTCCCTTTATATATTGAAGTAGACGAGATTTATAATCTCGCATGTCCTGCTTCACCAATTCAATACCAAAAAAACCCTGTACAAACAATTAAAACATCGGTAATTGGAACTATTAATATGTTAGGTTTAGCAAAAAGAACTAATGCAAAATTTTTACAAGCCTCTACAAGCGAAATTTATGGCGATCCCAAAGTTCATCCTCAAACAGAAGACTATTGGGGTAATGTAAACCCAATAGGAATTAGATCTTGCTATGATGAAGGAAAAAGGTGTGCTGAAACTTTATGTATGGATTATAACAGGCAGTACAAAATTGATACTAAAATTGCAAGAATTTTTAATACGTATGGTTCTAATATGGATACTAATGATGGAAGAGTGATTTCAAATTTTATAGTACAAAGTTTAAAAAATAAAAACATAACTATTTATGGTGATGGTCATCAAACTCGATCATTTTGTTATATAGATGATTTAATTGATGCATTGATAAAATTTATGAGAACTAAAAATTTTATTGGCCCATTAAATATAGGTAATTCAGATGAATTTACTATTGAAGATTTGGCAAAAAAAATTATTGAATTTTCTTCATCAAAATCTGTTTTAGTTTATAAAAAACTACCTATCGATGACCCAAAGCAAAGAAAACCTAATATAACAAATGCAAAAAAGTTTTTAGAATGGAATCCACAAATTAATCTAGATATAGGCCTCAAAAAAACTATCGAATGGTTTAAAAAAAAATTGACAGAAGTTTAATAGTTTAAATGAGCGCTTTCATTTTAAATAAATTTTTACATAACTGAATTTTTTTTTAAGTTCAACCTTCGGATCTGTTTTAAACATCTCAGAAACCTAAATGACCCAATTAAAATTATATATTAATTAATAGAACTAAATTTAACTATTTTTGACTTTGTTAGGATTCTTGGATCAAGTTTTATATTAATTTCACTTTACTTTAAACCAAATGTTAGTGCAATTTTTATTTAAGTTCTTTGGTTATTTAATGCATATAGGATTTATTAAGTTTTTAAAAAAATATTTTTTTTTAATTTGAAAATAATTAATATAATTAATAATTTAATAATCTTTCTAAAATTTATATAATGATTAATGAGTTAAAATTTTTTGAGAACCTTAGAAGATGATTATTCCTATAATATATGTTTTTGACGAACAATATGCTGAAGCAACTATTGTGTCAGCTATCTCCGTATTACAAAACAATAAGGAAAAATTAGAATTTCATCTAATTTATCCATCCAGAATGGATGACCCTAAAAATGTAGTGGAACAGGAAATATTATCTCAAGGTGGAGAAGTAATTAAACATCCATTTTTAGATGAAAGTGTTCCTAAATATAAAATTTCTTTTCTTCCAATTAGAGGGGAAAAGGGGTTCCAACCATGGAAGAACACTATTTTTATGAAACTCAAAATTCATGAGATAGTCGAACGAGATAAAGTTATTTTT
This sequence comes from uncultured SAR116 cluster alpha proteobacterium, assembly GCA_902539295.1. GTDB lineage: Bacteria > Pseudomonadota > Alphaproteobacteria > Puniceispirillales. The sequence continues at coordinate 16,603 of CACBIM010000025.1, read as the reverse complement.
ATTGACGGAGATACTTTAGTTGGAAACTGTTTGAACACTCTTTTTCATTTGGAACTAGAAGATAAAATTATGGCTGCTGTTCCAGATAATCTCTCTAACAATACTTCAAAGTATTGGCAGGATAAGGGTGCTCATCTAAGTCATTACTTTAATACTGGTGTTATGCTTTTAGATTTGAAAAAACTTCGCGAATTTAATTTTTCAGAGAAATGTGAATTAGCAAGCATTAAGTTTGGTAAGTTTTGTCAGTATGCTGACCAAGACTTGTATAACATTGTATTGAATAGAGAAGTAAATATTTTGTTACCTGATTTTAATATACAAGCTTGGTGGGGTAATACAGATAAACGTTGGAAACAGCAGTTAAGTTCTTGTAAAAAAGGCATTCTGCATTTTGTCGGTAATGTTAAGCCTTGGCACCTCTGGCATAGACCAAATGTAATAAAACATTGGAAATCTTTTTCAGACCAAGCAAAAACATTGGATATTAATTTTACCAATATAGAGACAATAGAGCAGGCAATTTATTATTCACGTTGTCTCGACTTAGAAGAAAAATATCTGCAGGCGAGTGACTTAAAGACAAAAATTATCCAAAAATTGTTGGTAGTTCGAGCAAATGAAATACCCTTTAGTCTCGATAATCACTCCTAAATAAAAGAAGTGGTGCTTATTCTGAAAATGCTAAATACCGTGATCCAAATCTAACTTACAAAATGGCAATGGCTGCCTTTGATGGTCTTATTGACCTTGATATGATTTATATTTCAAAAGCGAAATATATTCTATTTACAAAGTTTTTGCTTGAGGATATGAAGGCAAATTATTCAAGCGATAGGACGATAAATCATCTTAAAACAAAGTCAGATTATCAGCATCTTGTGATTTTGCGAAGTTATTGTAATTTTTATTAATTAAATCCAATAATTTATTGTTGCAATTAAATGGGTAAATAGTAGTAAATTAATATCTATGAACATACCAAAACTACTTCATATAACCCATACTTCTTTTAAAGACGTTCACCCATTATTTAAAAAAAATATTGAAAAAATAAAAAAAAATCACTCAGATTGGAAAGTTCATTTTTATTCTGATAATGATAGATTAGAATTTATAAATAAAAACTTTAGTAAAAAGATATTTGAAAGTTATATAAGAATAAACTCATTATATGGTCCTGCAAGATCTGATTTTTTTAGATATTTGATAATGTTCAAAATCGGTGGTGTTTACTTAGATATAAAATCAACACCTATTAAAAATTTAAATGATATAATCTTACCTAACGATAAATATTTACTTTCATATTGGGGTAAATCACACTTAGGCTGGGGAAACAATCCTCTTTTAAATGGCAAAAGAGCTTTTCAGCAGTGGTTTATAATAAGTGTGCCTAATCATCCTTTTCTTAGCTTAGTAATTTCTAATGTTGTTAACAATATAGAAAAATACAAAATTGAAACACATGGGGTAGGAAAAAATGGTGTATTAAATGTAACTGGCCCAGTTGTTTATACTAAATCAATTTTAAAATTAATTGATTGTCATGATTTTAGACTATTTGATAGTGAGAATAGTGGTTTGAAATATTCTATTTTTAGTAGTGAAGATAGACTAAAACATCAAAATTATTTTAAAAATCACTATTCGCGCCTTACAAAACCCATAGTATTAGACAAAAAAGATGTTAATATATAGAAATATAGAAGAAAATAAGATTTATGCTTTAAGTTATTGCTTTAAGTTATTGCTTTAAAAAATAATGCTAAAATATAATTACTATTATACAATCACCGCTGGAAGAACAGGAACGGCCTGGCTATCTCAGTTTATTTTTGAAAATTTAAATATTGAAAGCATACATGAATCTATTGGCATTTTTGATTTTGGGAAGGAAATGCCTGATATTAAGATTATGAGAGCATTTAATAATTTTGGAAATTGTGAAATTGTAAAAAAATTTTGGAGAAATAAACTGCTAGCTTTATCTCTTAAAAAAAACTTTGCAGAAACAAATCACACCCTATCAAAATGTGGTTTAATAGAAAACATTCATAATACAAAATTAGCATCAAAAACTTTGTTTTTAATTCTTAGAAGGAACAAAATTAATCAGTGCTTAAGTTATATTAATAGAGGAGATTTTAATACTAATATTACTATTCCTTGGCAATGGTATTTACTTCCAAATTATAATAAAAAAATAATTCAACCAGATTTATTTTTAGGACTAAAAAAATTTAGAGCAGTTTTTTGGTATATCTTTGAAATGGAAGCAAGACAGCTATATTATCTTAAAAAATTTAAAAATAGATTAAATTTTTTAGAAATAACTTTAGAAGAAATAAATCATAATGATGGGGCACAAAAGTTTTTATCTAGTGTTGGCATTAAAATTAATAAACCTAAATTACCACCAAAGACTAACCAAAGTTTGTATGTTGAAAATAATAATTTAATTAATGAAGTAAGAACTATATATAACTCGATTGAAATCGACATTGAAGAAATAGTAATTAATTTTATTAATTCAGGGAAGTCACTTCATTAAATTGATAGTTTATTTTAGTTGACACAAACTCATGTATGTATCCCTTAACTTCATTAAAACAACTTAATCATTTGTATAAGTTTGTGAGATCCATAAAATGGTTACCAATAATATTACCTAATAAGTTGTATTACTCTTTAATATATTACTATACAAGGGTATGGAACATGTACCACCCACTATTGACTGAATTTTTTCCACATGGCACAATCAAATAATTAAAAGGAGGAAACAATGAATCTGTTTAAAATATTAACGAGCGCCCTTTTGTTTTTGGGTGCAGTTTCAGCGGCTAATGCAGATACAAAAATTACTTATAAGTCTGCAAAGTCTACTTCGTCATATTATCAAATGGCAGTTGAAATAGCTGAAGCTATGAAAAAGGGATCTGCGGGAGAAATAATTGTAACTGTCGAGGAAAGCCAAGGTTCCGTTCAGAATGTAATGGAAGCAATTGGCCGCACTAATAATTACGTGTTCACAACACCACCAGTGCTAATAAAATTGGCGCGCGATGGAAAAGCTATGTTTAAAGATAAATCAAATCCGAGGTTTAACGAAGTTAGAGCTTTATTTCCAATTCCTTCACTTACAATGCACTTCGTTATGTCTAAGAGTTCTGGTGTCAAAGATTTTGCGGGCATGGAAGGTAAAACCATTCTTCTCGGCAAAGGTTCTTTTGGCGCAAGAGAGGGTGAGAAATATCTAAAGCTTTTCGGTCTTGAAGGTAAGGTAAAGCTTGCTGAAGTAGAATTATCAAATGCTGTTCCTGCACTTAAGAATGGCCAGATTGATGGTTTTGTTACTGCTGGTTCTTTCCCTGCGCCTAATGTTATAGAGGCAGCAGCATCTGCTGGCGCAAAAGTGATATCTCTCAATGACGAACAAGTTAAAGCATCGAAAAGAACTCGGCTTGTAATTCCTTCAGGAACATACGCTGGGCAAGCAGATGATATTGTTACTACTTCGCTCCCTGTTATCGCATTCACCACGACTGATATGGATGACGAAACAGCCTACAATTTGACCAAAACATATTGGGAAAATAAGGGCGCACTTGGAGAAGCAGCAAAATGGTGGAACGGCGTATCTCTGGATATGTTGTCAAATATCTTAACAGACATTCATCCAGGAGCAAAAAGATACTATAAAGAGGTTGGGGCCTCTTTAGCCGAACATCACTAAGCATAAAGGGGCGACTTAAACTGTTGCCCTTTTTTTACAACTTGTCTTCTAACAAAACAAAATTACAAATTTTCTGGGTGTTGCTTGGAGCTGCATCTATCGTTTTTCACATATGGTTAATTTTCTCTGGCTTGGTTCCAAGTCTAATTGCCAGACCAATACATATGGCACTTGCACTTCCCTGGATTTTTATTTTTGCCTCTAAATCAAAACAGCAACTAATTTCTGGAGTTGCGTTTACTACAATCGGCGTGTTTTCCTGTGGATACATTGCTTTGAATGAAGCGGTATTGTCTGACCAATACGGATTTATTTCAGGCTGGGAGCAATTTATAATCGCCAGCTTATTAATTTTAATCACATTAGAAATGGCTCGCAGGGCTATCGGTTGGCCACTGCCGATAATAGCATCTTTTTTTATTATTTACGGTCTGTTTGGCCAACATATACCGGGTGAGTTTGGGCATGCTGGAATTCCAATAAATAGCTTTTTGGGTACTTTGATAATTACTGAAGGCGGTCTGTGGGGGACCCTTACTGGGGTATCAGTATCCATAGTTGCGGTGTTTGTCATTTTTGGTGCAATTCTCAATGCTGGTGAAGCAGGAAAAGGCTTCATGAATATTGCTGTGGCAGCGGCTGGAAGGCTTAAGGGCGGTGCTGCAAAAGTATCTGTTCTAGCTTCAGCATTGTTTGGGTCTATATCAGGTTCTGCCTCAGCAAATGTTGCATCTACTGGAATGGTAACATTGCCCACGATGCAAAAACTCGGTTACCCGAGGCAAGTCGCAGGCGCAGTGGAGGCTGTTGCATCCACAGGTGGACAAATCATGCCACCACTCATGGGCGCTGGTGCGTTTGTGATGGTTGAGTTAACAGGCATACCTTATGAGCAGATTATCTTAGCTGCGCTTCTTCCAGCGATGCTCTACTTCTGGACAGTATGGGTAGGCGTTAATCAATACGCTGAAAAATATAACTTGAGGCCATATACTGCTGATATGCTTCCGACACGCTGGGTGGTTTTCAAGACAGCGCTCTTTTTCTTTGTTCCCTTCTCAATTCTTTTAACGTTCATGTTTAGCGGGTACACTCCGCAATTTGCCGCAGCAATTGCAATTTTTAGTGCAGTTTTTCTTTTGCTAATTGGCCTCGATTTCCGATTTGACCTCAATCGAGCATTAAAACGAATTGTGAACGCCTCTTTGTTTTCTGGTAAACAGGTAGCGATGATTGCCTCAATCATATTATGCGCTTCGTTGATTGTTGGAGTACTTGGTATAACTGGGCTTGGTATAAAAATAACCTCTTCTATTCTTTCGATTTCTGGAGGCAATTTATGGTTGGCTTTGCTCCTAACGGCTTTAGCCTGTATTGTTCTTGGGATGGAAGTACCAACAACAGCTGCTTATGTCATTTGTGTCTCTGTTGCGGGACCTGCTTTGATTGACCTAGGACTGGAACCACTTACCGTGCATTTATTTGTCTTCTGGTTTGCCCTATTATCCACCATAACTCCTCCCGTCTGTGGTGGCGTCTTTATTGCCGCAACAATGGTCGGAGAAAATTGGTTTAAGGTTGCTTTATCTGCCATGGCACTTGGTCTAGGACTTTATATAGTGCCTTTGGCAATGGTCAGGCATCAGAGTCTCATTCAGCTGGATAAACAACCCTTAGAATCGATTATTACTGCACTTCAATTAGCTGTTGGACTATTGCTTCTTGGAAAGGGATTGATTGGAATAAAATGGTCAATTACTCGTCTAACTTTAATGTCGATTGCAATAGTTATAATGTTTGGATTTAATGTCTCCAATTATTTCTGAAAATCACAGGGACAGGTTGTGTGTATGTATTTTATTATAAATGTCTCATTTCATTTATTATCATAAAGACATTTCAATATTGTATTTACATATAATGATAATATTCAGTTTAATAGAAGACCATTGAATAAAACAGTTGTGCTCTTAAATGAAAAATTTAATTTTTAATTTGTTCATAAGCTAATGCGGCAACAATATGTGTTCTTGTTGCTTCACCACCATTTATAGCTGTATGATATCCTCTAGTATCTGTGAAATAAACGGAACCATCAGCTGGTAAATGTGTTAAATGGTGATTCACAATAAATAAACAACCTGGATTTGTTTCAACTGGGATGTGGATTCTAGGTTCAGGGTCCCTATGCCATGAATTACAATTATATATTCCTTTCGATAAAACTCTCATACGGCCAATTGGAAATCTTTTTATCAATTCAGAGTAAACTTCCTCAAAGTAAGTCCCTTTAAGTTTTGGATTAAATTCAGAAAATTGTTTTTCTTCAATTAATTCCTCTCTGGGTTCCTCTTTATAGTGTTTTTCACCTCTTATCCAATACCTTCCAGATAAATCATTTTCAGTCCATTCCTTTTGTCCGGGTCTTTGTGTCAAAGAAAAAACACCAAAACCATAATCGTTTTTTTTATTCTGAGTTGTACTTTTTAACTTTAATTTTTCAAGACAATTTCTAAGTTTGTTGATATCAAACTTGAGCTTTAATTTATGAATTCCTGGTCCAGGAATAAATTCAGTAACTCTACTATGATCAGGGACTTTTGCCATAGCATTTTTTATAAATATAACATCTTCATCTAAATCATCTCTCATATTAACTTCCTAATTTGTTTTAAAAAAAATACTAATTGAAACTGTTTGCTATTAGCAATTTAGAAAATAAAGGTAAATAATAAAAATTTTATTTTTAGATCTTCCTAAGCAACAAAAGAAAATTAAAAATCAAAAGTAAAATTAAAATTGAAATATATATATTAGTGATATTCTTTAATAGTATTTTCTGTTACTAAGCGAGATGGAAAATATTTATAAAATAAATAAAACACTTTTTGAAAATATAAGAGATAAAGGGTTTACTAGTTTTACAGATGTTCAAAAAAATGTAATTAAAAAAAATAATTATAACTGTGATTTACTTGTAAGTTCTAAAACTGGATCTGGTAAGACCTTAGCATATTGTTTATCTATATCAGATGATATTTTGAATAAAAAAATAAAAATTAATTCAGCGCCTTCTGGATTAATAGTTGCGCCTACAAGAGAACTTGCCCTTCAAGTTTTTGAAGAAACACTCTGGCTGTTTAAAAACACGAAATTAATTGCTGTTACTTCAATAGGGGGTATGGATATAAATAAAGAACGAAAAAAAATCTCTAAAAAGTTTAATTTACTAATTGGCACACCTGGAAGAATAAATGATCATCTAAGAAAAAAGTATTTAAGTTTGTCACAATTATCTTTTTTGGTTTTAGATGAAGCTGATGAAATGCTTGATTTAGGTTTTAAGGAAGATTTAGAAGTGATTATTCAGTCTTCTCCAAAAAACACAAGAAAACTATTATTTTCAGCAACTTTACCAAAAAAAATAATATTTTTGGCAAATAAGTATTTAACGAATCCAAAAAAAATTGAAGTATCTAATCAAGATATTCCTCATTCAGACATTGAGTATGAAACTTTTTTCATAAATAAAAAAGACAATGAAAACGCTATTTTTAATTTATTAAGATACTACGATAACAAAAATGTTTTAATTTTTTGTTCAACAAGAGCTTCCGTTACACATGTCCATACAAGGTTACTTAATAGAGGATTTAAAGTCGTGTGTCTTTCTGGTGCGCTAAGTCAATCTGAAAGGTTTAAAGCTCTTCAAGACATGAAAAATGGGAGGTCTAAAATTTGTGTTGCAACTGATGTGGCTGCTCGAGGTATAGACTTAGTTGATTTAGACATAGTCATTCATGCTGATTTACCCAAGAACAGGGAAAATCTTTTGCATAGAAGTGGAAGAACTGGCAGAGCAGGTAAAAAAGGTAAATGCATTTTATTCTTTTCACCTAAAGAAATTAAGTTTTATGAGAATTTAATTTTTGAGGCTAAAATAAAACCTAGGCTCAAAAGATTTATTCAAAAAGAGGAAATAGAAAATAAAGATAATGAAAAAATTATTAATAATATCACTTTAAATGAAAGAGTTTTAGATAATGAAGAAATCATTTTAAAAGATATTATTGATAAATTTTCTGTAAGAGAAATTGCATTAGCTTATATAAAAAAAATAAAGAAGGATTTAACACCAATTGAAGATGTGGAGGATATATATAATTCACTTAATGAATTAAGATCTATTCAAAAAAAATATAAATATAAAAAAAAGGGAAAAAAAAGAGGTTTTAAATTTAAAGATAGAAAAAAAATTAAAAGATAAATATTTGATAAAACAATCATCAAGAAAGATGAGTTATAAATTATATTCATCATGTTAGAGCTCTCATATTTAATATCTGTATAAAATTTAAGAGATTTGTAAATTTCTATTTTAGAGCTAATTTCCTTTCTCGCCATATAGTATAGTAACCTGCTACTACAATAATTGTTGCACCCAAAAGAGTAATTTTGTCAGGTCGTTCACCCAAAACCATCATAGCTAACAAAATTGCAAAAATAAGCCTTGAGTACCTAAAAGGAGATATAACTGATATATCACCTTTTCGAGTAGCAAGCACTAACATAAAATATGAAAAGCAACCAAATATAGTTATCATAAAAACTACAAGCCATTGAAAGTTTGTTAGGGGAATAAAGTCTCCAAAGAAAGGTACTGAGAGAATGCCACCAATAGTAGTTAATATAAATGCATATAAGGAAACTGTAATTGAATGAACGTCTTTACTTATATTTTTAGTAACTAAATCTCTTAATGCTAAACATGCCACACCTAATAAAACGATCAAAGAAGAAGTATGAAAACTATTAAAACCAGGTTTTAATATTAATATAACACCTAAAAAACCAAAAAAAACTGCGCTCCACCTTCGCCAACCTACAATTTCTTTGAAAATTAAAACAGCTCCAAAAGTTATGAAAAGTGGGAGTGCTTGTAAAATAGATGACACTGTTGATAAAGGTAACAAAGAAATAGATGTTACAATTAATACAGCTCCCATCATATCTGCAATACAACGAATTATGAAAAATTTATTTTTTATAAAATTGTTTTCCAAAATTGGGATATCTTTTATTATTGATATAAAGCCCATTAAAAATGTTGCAGACAGACCAACATAAACTAAAATCTGAGAAACGGGGACTGTTTCTGATAAGATTTTTAAAAATAAATCCTCAATTGCAAACCCACACATAGAAAGGGTCATAAATAGTATTCCTCGGAGATTTTCCAATCGATATTCCTTTTTATCTGTAGTGTATCTGTTTATATGATAATTAATAGAAGATAAGTACTTTTTAAGTCTAATGAATTCATCAAAGATATTAATTTTGATAAGTGTAAATTGAATGAAAATTTTAATTGCTGGATTTCAACATGAAACTAATACTTTTAGCTTCTCAAAAGCTAACTATATGTGCTTTAAAATTCAAGACTCTTGGCCACCATTATTAAAGCAACAAGAGGTTTTAGATCAAACTAAAGGAACAACTTTACCAATAGCTGGTTTTATAGAAAGTTCAATTAAAGATAAAGAAACTCAACTAACACCAATTGTTTGGTGTTCAGCTGAACCGTCATCATTTGTTACTGATTGTGCTTATAAGCGCATTTCTAAAATAATTATTGACGGAATTAAAAATAATCCTGATTTACATGGTATTTATTTAGACTTACATGGAGCAATGGTTGTTGAAAGTACCGATGATGGTGAGGGTAATCTTCTTAAAAATATCCGTAAAATTGTTGGATACAAAATACCTATTGTAATTAGCTTAGACATGCATGCAAATGTTTCAAGGGATATGTTTAAGCATTCAGATGCAATAACTATGTATAGAACTTATCCTCATATTGATATGCATGATGCTGGGAAGCGAGCATATGAAGCCATTAAGTATTTAATAAATGGTGGAAAGTATTATAAAGCGTTTGAGGAAATACCCTTTTTAATTCCACTTCACATGCAATCTACAATGATTGAGCCTTGCAGAGGAATTTATGAATATATAAAATGCATTCAAGATGAGTATAATAAGTGGGCTGAATTTGCTACTGGATTTCCATTGTCAGATGTTTCTCATTGCCGGCCATCTTTAATTTATTATTCAAACGAAAAAATCCCAAGAAATAATGATTTTAATAAATTATTACAAAGTGTAATTACACTCAGAAGTGAATTTAATTCTAAATTATATTTACCAAATCAAGCTGTAAAGTTTGCTAAATCCTTTAACCATCCTGTAATTTTGGCAGATGTTCAAGATAATCCTGGAGCAGGTGCTGCTTCAGATAATATTGAGATACTTGAAGCTTTAATTTCATTGAAAGTTGAGAGTTCTTTAGTAGGAATGATTAATAATCCTGAAGTTGCGAAAATTGCTCACAAAATTGGTGTGGGTGGAAAGTTTAGAGCAAAAATTGGAAGTAAATTCAATCCTGACTATACGTCTTTAGAATGTAAATTTAAAGTTATCAGCTTAAGCGATGGTAAATTTACCTTTAAGGGAAAAATGTATAAGGGAATTAGGGCTAACTCTGGAATGACTGCTTGCCTATCTATTGATAATTGTTCAAATATACATATTGTTATATCTTCAGTAAGATGCCAAGCCTTGGACAAAGCGGTTTTCACTCACTTAGGTTTGAATTTGAATAATTACAAGATAATAGTTCTTAAAAGCACAGTTCACTTTATTGATGACTTTCAGAGTTTTAGTAAAACTATAATAAACGTTAAAACAGATGGATTGGCAACTTGTGATCTAAGAGATATAACATTTAAAAATTTAAACAAAAATATTGAGACCAATCTTTAAAATTTATAAATAAATAACTTGTCCCACAGGCCAATTAATAACGTTAAGTAAACAAATACTTTAAAAATTGATGCATACATGGCCTCTGGTGCTACTTTATATTTTTCTCTACCAAGTGTGAATGCAAAACCAAAATAAGCCCCAGTATTATAAATTAAGTTTGCTATAAAAACTATTAAACCCAAAGTGAAAAAAGCCCAATTTCCTTGAGGGCCAATAAAAAGAATTAGAATCCCAGTAAGTGACTCTGCTGTAGGCCATGCAGCAGCAAATCTTTGCACTAAGGTAGCTGATTCATCTATATTATATCTTCTAAAAATGCCTTTTGCTTCCCATAATTGATAAGCATAAAAACCTGGTGTAAGAATACAACCAAAAACAAAAAGTAAAAATAAATAAATATTATTAAAATTTTCAATCATATTAGTATTAAATTTTGTAAGTATTGAATTATATATTTAAAATATTAATAATTACAAGAGCTGCTCCTAACAAAAATAATGTTTCTAAAATTAGTATTATTGAGTAGCTATAACTAACTTTAGAAAATTCATTTAGGTTAGTTTTTATCCCTAAAGCTGATATTGCGATTATAATAAACCAAATTGAAATTTCATTAGTAAAATATATAAGAAATTCAGGAAGATTAAAAACATTTCTTATTACCGCAAAAATTATAAATAATGATATAAACCATGGTAAAGTAACTTTGCTATTTTGGGAGCCTGGAAGTGTATACATCACTAGTATCATTACAATCGGAAGTAGAGTTACTCTAATCATTTTAATTAAAGTTGCAATGATCCCGCTTTCTTCACTTATTGAATACCCAGCTCCAACTACTTGAGCAATATCATGAATTGTAGCTCCAATCAGATACCCACTTTCAATTTCATTCATCCCTAAACTTTTAAAAAGTATAGGATAAATAATCATAGATACTGTTGATAAAATGGTTACTCCAATTACAACAAACAAAACATCTTTAGTTCTATTTTTATTGTATGGTAAGACAGATGCAATTGCTAAAGCCGCTGAAGCACCACAAATAGCGACAGAGCCTCCAGCAAGCAAACCAAATGCCAGCTTTCTGCCAAAAATATAAGATAGCAAAGTGCCAAATCCAAAAGTTAGAATTACTAGGATGATCAATGCAATTATAGGTAAATATCCAATACTTTCTATTTCACTTAAAGTTAATTTTAGGCCTAAAAGGGCAACTCCCATTCGGAGTATAGTGCCAGAAGCAAATTCAATTCCTGCTTTACAATTTTTTTCATTATTTAAAAAATTAAATGCAATTCCAATCAATAAAGCGAAGAGGATTACAGGAGCATTGTAATGAAAGGATAAAAAATTTGAGGACATGGCTATTAATAAAACAAGAGCTAATCCTTTGCTAATGATTGTAATCTCTGCTTTTAAAGAAGTAAACATTTATTAAATAATAATAAATTTTTTTAATTTAAAAATATTAGTATCTGAAATGAAATCATTAATAGCCCAACCCACGAAATAAGAAAAAAACCAGTCCTAAGCCATGGAACTTTAAAAAGGTAACAAAAATAATGTAAAAGACGTGAATAGAAAAAAAATGATGAACCAATTTGAGTTTGCTCATTACTCAAATCTAGGGAACTTAAAATAAATACTAAAATTCCAAATAAGATTAAATTTTCAACTAAATTAAAGTGAGCAAGTTTAGCTCTTACAGCCCATTCCGAAATATTAACTGTATTGTCTTTATATCCACATGTCTCTTTAATTCCTAACCTTAAGAACCTTTCTGTGACGTATGGGATCCATAAAACTCCGCAGAATAAAGTTGTTAAAAATAAGTAAAATATTTCTGTCGATAATTCTTGCATACTTTCCTCAGCTCAATTTTAGCAATTAAATATTTAAAATTATATTATAAATTAAACAACAATTACATTATTATTATTATGTAATGAGTATTTATGTTGTAATTGATGTTGAATTTGACGGGCCTCAGCCAGGCTTAAATTCAATGATAAGTTTAGGTGCTGTTGCTATTAATAAGAAAGGCGATAATTTTGGCGATTTTGAAATTAATTTGGCTCCTATGGAAAATTCTGTATCTGATCCCGTCACAATGGATTGGTTTAATAGTGAAGCACCTGATGCTCTTAATTATTGTACAAAAAATCAAATTCCACCAAAAGAAGCAATGGACCAATTTGGTGATTGGCTTTTGAAACTACCAAGTCCAAGAATTATGGCAGCTCACCCAGCGCCAATAGATTTTGCGTGGGTTAATTATTACTTCTTAGAGTTTCTTCGTGACAGATTAGATAAATACCCTTTTCATGAACCGTTTTTTCAAGTTATGCCTGCTTTTGATATTAAATCATATGCAGCAAGAGTTCTTCAAAAAGATTATGCTGATATAAATAGGAATAATTACCCTATTGAATTACATAATAATAAAAACCATACGCATAAAGCGATTGATGATGCCAGAGAATACGCTGGTTTATTAGTTAAACTTCTAAACATTTAAAATAATTTTTTAATAAGCTGTTCTTAGTTAACAGATAAATAGCCAATCATGCCTGATGCGTTATGCTCGAGCATATGGCAGTGGAATAACCATTTCCCTGGATTGTTTGCAATAAAAATTAAATCTGCTTTTTCCCCAGGTTGCATTAAGTATGTATCTCTTAAAAGATTAATTTCTAAATCCTCAAATTCTTTTGAAGTAACCCAAAAATGATGCCCGTGAAGGTGCATAGAGTGCTGCCACATAGTATCATTCCAACATCTTAAAATTACAATTTCTTCAAGTTTCAAATTTCCTATTTTATAATTATAGTCACCAACATTTTCATTAAATGCCCATAATTTTGTTTCATTTAGCGCTAAGTCTCTTAAATCTCTCCGTTCGCCATTAAAAATGGCACTTTTCAAATTGCCCATAGCTCCTCCTTGCATATGTATATTAATAACTTTTGCATTATTTAATGATGGGAAAGGGTAATAAGGGTTTTTATCAAAATCTAAAACACTAATACTTTGGTTTTTTGGTTCAAATGTAGCTGCAACTAGCACATTGCCTGTGCTGACCTCTTTTAGATGCTTTAGCTTTGAGGTTTCATCAATAAGAATATCAATTCTTTGTCCCGGACCAAGCACTATTTTATTTGTTTTGAATGGATTGCAAGGTGAACCATCAGAAGCTATAACTCGAACATATATATCATCATTAAGCATAAATTTCAAAACTCTTGCATTTGCTGTATTTAAAAATCTTAATCTTGCTTGTCCGCTACTAAACACCTCAATATTAGGTTTAAAAACACCATTTATAGTTAGGCGATTTCCATAGCGTCCTGCATGTGACCAATCGTGCAAGTTTCCTAAAGATGAAACATCCATTTGCAGATTTTCGTTAAGTAGCCAATCATCTGCTAGAACTAAAATATCATTTTTCTCTTTTAATTGATCATTATCAGAAACTATTAATGGCCCGTACAATCCACGTGTAACTTGCTCCCATGCTTTATTGTGAGCATGATACCAAAATGTGCCTGCATCCTTAACGGGAAATCGATATACAAAACTTTCTCCAGGTTCAACTAATGGTTGAGATAAAACTGGTACGCCATCCATTGAATTAATATTACGAATTCCGTGCCAATGCACTGCCGATGGTTCATCAAGCTGATTATTGAAAATTATTTCAATTACATCATTTTTATTGGCTGTTATTAATGGCCCAGGACAATTATCATTGAAAAGCCAGAGGTCAGTTTTATTTTGATTTTTTTCAAAGCTATGTTTTGCTTTTTTAGCAGTCAGCTCATATTTTTTTATATTATTAGAAGCTTTCGAACTATAAGGTAGGCCTGATAGAAATAATCCAGCACCAGTATTTTTGATAAATTTTCTTCTAGTAATCATCTAATTGTACATTGGCAACATGAAAGAGGTAGTTAATAAGCTTGTCAAGCTCAGTACAATAATTGTTAGTATTATTTCAAAATTAATAGAAGAATATAATTTACTTACCCCCCTTTCGGGATTAGTTTTTATCATCGGTACGTACTTAAATTTATTTAATGCACCTATCAAAAGTAGTAAATTAACAGTAATAAATTTAATTAGTAATATTATACCGTATGTTGTTGCAAAAATATTTCTTATATCTCCAAGAAGTATGTAACTGTAAAAAATACCAGATACTGCCAACAAGCCAATATAACTGATTGCATACACTCCAAATTTATGAGCAACATCACTTACTTCTTTAAAATTTGAATATTTACATAATTGACGTAAAGGAATAAAAGAACCAAGCCAGTAGGATATACATGTTAAGTGTATTAGTAATAATAATTGTGCTAAATAGCCGTTGGTGCTCGAATGGCCAACCATTGCAAAAGATATCACTATACCAATAGTGCATATAATAAGTATTATTCGTCCAACTTTATTGACTGTAAAGATTGTACAACAAATCAAAGAATGAGCCATAATTGTCAAAATGGTAACTTGCCCTACTGTTGTATTTGATGCCAATTTCAATAATTCAAAATTAAATGCACTCATGATATTACCACCAAAATTTCCGGCGATTGAAAAAAAATAAAAAATACAAACAAAAATACCTAATCCTGACGAAGTAAGCATTACTTTGTTGCAAAATAGAATATTTTCTTTTTCCATTAATTTTCTAAAATGAAAGATAAACAGCGCAGTTCCAGCAGTTCCAACAACTGATATATAAAAAAATATTTTTAAAATAGGGTTTAAAAAAGTCCACGGCTCCATTTATATACCTATTAATAAATCTCGAATGTAAATTTGCCTTTTATAATATGACCATCAGAAGCCATTGCTCTCCAGTCTGTTTTGTATTTACCACTACCTAACTCAGGCAGTTTAATTGTGTGCTTGTCTGACAGAACCATCAAAAATTCTTTAGGCAAATCTACTTTCTCGTTATTATTTTCTGTATTAATTATTTCGAACTTTGTAAACATTGCCGGGTTGACAAACTCAATTTGTATTTCTTTAGGTGCATCCGTTAAAACTGCACCATCACTTGGGATCAAATTAGTAATTGGTGAATGCGCAGAAGCTGATAATGGTAAAATAATGAGAATGATAAATAAAAATTTTTTAAACATAAAGTCTCCTCAATTTAATTTGCTCCTAATATTTATGTTATTGTGTATCTCTTGAATTTGACTTGGCCATGTGCTCTTTATAAATGAGAGTACTGAAATTATTTCTTTGTCTGTCAAAATATTTTCATAGGCTGGCATGTTATTAAGGTATTTTTTGCCAATAATTTTTTCGATACCGTATTTAGTAATTTGAAAAAGATATTCATCTGGGTGGTGCCAAGTGTGTCCAGTTTCGTCATGTGGTGGTGCAGGGAGATAACCTTCATCATCTCTATTTTGCCAATTTTTCTGGCCTTCTAGATTTATGCCGTGACATGAAGCACAATTTTCTGAATATATATTTTGGCCTAATGTGACTAATGATAAATCATCAGGTAAAAGTCTTATTTCGTTATCTTTATTCATATAATTTGTATAAAAAAGCCAAACTAAAAGTATTGAAAAAACAAAAAAAAATATAATAGAAATAGTCCTAGTACTCACTTGCATTTAGTGGCAGGATTTCCCTAGTGCCTTCAATCGCCAGTAATTGTAAGGCAGAGGCGTAAGAAAACCAACAATCAGCATTAATGGAATAACCCACCAAGTCAGTTTAGCACCTCCCGTAAGTATTACGTCAGTAACATTCATAGCAACTTCCATAGATATCATAGAGATTAGAGACATGCCTATAGCAGTTTTAAATGCAAGAGAAAGCGTCATTTGTCTTATTAGTATTATAGTCTCTAAAATAATTGACGTTAATATACCGTTAAAAATAGCAAGTGACATAATTGCTAAAACTGGCCAATCAATCTCTGAAAATTGAAAAAAAGCAATTGTACCAAAATCACCAATTGAGCAACCTAAAAGGCACCAAAAAGTATTATAACTTGATCTCTTCCAT
>CACBIM010000024.1 GCA_902539295.1 uncultured SAR116 cluster alpha proteobacterium | reverse complement strand
ACTCAATCGAATGATGGGATTTGGCCCTGTACTTTTGAATTCCTCTCAAGTGACCGGAGTTGACTCTAATGGTAATTTTATCAAGGACGAATCATCAGGATGGGATGAATATAAATTGCATATGCTTAAAATCCAAAAGTTGATGGTAGATGTGTTTGCTGTAAAGGCAAGAGCAAATGACCAGTTAGCTAATATTTCAGACTTATCAGCTAAACTTGGTGGATCAAACTCTGCTGAAAACGACTAATTATATCATAGAGAGGATTGATTAGACAAAATCAATCCTCCTTACTATTTTTAAAATATGGATTTACTAAATTTCTTATTTTTAGACAGTCTTTACGAATTCTTTAATCCTAAGAAAAGAATTTTTATTGGGTATCTTTTAATTGCTATATTTATTGCTGCGTTTTGGCTTGTCTATTTTAGAAAGCTTAATTTAAGAGAAGCAATAAATAAAATTTTTGACAAAAAAATTCTCTTATCAAAATCAGCAAAATCTGACTATCTATTGTTTTTTATAAACCAAATAATAATGTCCGTCATAAGTCCAGTACTTATTACACAATTAGCAATTGCTACTGCATTATTTTATTACTTTCATTCAGTAAGCTGGCTTGATGCCGGTGTCTGGAACAACACACCTTTAGTTATAATTATTTCAGCCTTCACATTATTTCATTTTTTACTTGAAGATTTTTCAAAATATTTTGTGCATAGGTTAATGCATAAATGGCCTATACTGTGGGCAATTCACAAAGTTCATCATTCTGCTACTTTTTTAACTCCTATGACAGTATTTAGAACACACCCATTAGAAGGAGTTGTTTTTTCATTAAGGAGCGCTTTTACACAAGCAATATCAATATCATCATTTGTATTTTTATTTGGTCCTCAAGTTGATATTGCAACTATACTTGGAGCAAATATTTTTATTTTTGCGTTTAATATTGCAGGTTCAAATTTAAGACACTCACATATAGATATTAGCTATTGGAAATGGTTAGAATACTTAATTATTTCTCCTGCCCAACACCAAGTTCACCACTCAGTTTTAAAACAACATCACGATAAGAATTTTGGTGTTGCATTAGCTGTCTGGGATTGGCTTTTTGGGTCTCTTCATCATTCTGAAAAAATTGAAACTTTGAAACTTGGCATCCATATTAACCAAAAAGAGGACACTCATAGTTTAAGAAGTTTATACTTTGAACCACTAAAAGAAATAATTTTGATAATAATTAAACCGTTAACAAAACTGAAACAAATTTTGAAATTAATTAAGTTCACTTTAATTGGAGTAAATCGATGAGACTAAAAAAATTAATTTTTCTCTTACCTTTAATTACAATTTTTTGGAGTAATAATTCTTTTGCTAATGAAGTAAATATTTATTCTCACCGACAACCATTTCTTATTAATCCTTTTTTAGAGGAATTTACAAAAAAAACAGGGATTAAAACTAATGTCGTTTACTCAACAAAAGGACTAGCGCAAAGATTAAAAGCAGAGGGTGAAAATAGTCCTGCAGATGTGATACTTACAGTCGACATTGGCAGATTATATATTTACGAGGATTATAATTTGTTACAACCAATTAAATCTAATGTTTTAGATTCAAACATACCTATGCACCTTAAAAGCCCTGAAAACAAGTGGTTTGCACTATCAAAAAGATCACGTGTTATTGTTGCTTCTAAAACAAGGGTAGAAGAAAATACAATAAAAAGAATTGAGGACTTGGCAAAGCCTGAATGGAAAGGAAGAATTTGCTCTAGACCTGGAAGCCATGTGTACAATAGAGCATTAATGGCTTCAATTATTGCTGCTCATGGAGAACAAAAAGCTGAAAAATGGGCTGCGTCATTTGTTAACAACCTAGCAAGGAGACCTCAGGGTAATGATAGAGCTCAAGTGAAGGCTATTTTTGAAGGACAGTGTGATATCGCAATTATTAATAATTACTATTTTGGGAAACTTAAATACTCTGAAGATAAACAACAACAAAAATGGGCAGAAGCTGTGAATTTAATATTTCCAAATCAGGAAAAAAATGATAGAGGTGCTCATATGAATATTTCTGGTGGTGGTGTAGCTATTCACTCAAAAAACAAAGATAATGCAATTATGTTACTTGAGTTTTTATCTGAAGAAATGTCTCAAAATTTGTACGGAAAAATAAATTTTGAATATCCGGTGAATCCTAGTATTAAGCCTTCAGAAGAATTGGCCGGATGGGGTATACCCATTGAAGACAAAATTCCTATTATAAAAATAGCAGAATTAGGGCCATTAGCTCAAAAAATCATTGATAGAGTGGGTTGGTAAGTAATCAAATATCTTTGAATATATCTGATCAATCATCACTAGATGTTTGGCGTTATATTCCTGTTATATTAAGTGTTATTTTGTTATGCCCAATAATTGGCATTATTATTACCGCTACCGGTGATAGTGATGGTCTTTGGTGGCATCTATATGAAACTGTTATAGGCAAGTATATAATAAACACATTACTGTTAATGTGTGGCGTATCAATTTCAGTATTATTATTGGGAGTTGGGACTGCTTGGCTTGTTTCGAGATATGAATTTACTGGCAGGAGGATTTTTGATTGGTTATTAATGCTTCCTGCAGCTTGCCCAGCTTATCTAATTGCTTATGCTTACACAGATTTTTTTGAATATGCAGGACCACTCCAAAATTTATTAAGATATTTTTTTGGTTGGCAGTCTGCACAAGATTACTGGTTTCCTGAAATTAGGTCACTTGGTGGTGCAGTTTTTGTAATGTCATTTGTTTTGTACCCTTATGTTTATGTATTAGCTCGAACTTCATTTCTTAAGTCACCATCAAGTTATTATGAAGTTGCTAAACTATATAATAAAAATTCTTTTTTCTATGTGGGCTTACCAATAGCAAGACCCGCAATCATTGCTGGCTTAGCTTTAGTATGCATGGAAGTAATTTCTGATTTTGGAACAGTGGAATTTTTTACTGTTGAGACGCTTACTTTAGGTATATTTAATGTTTGGCTAGGAATGAACAACCTTGTTGCCGCTTCTCAGATCGCATTAGTTGCATTTATTTTCATTATTTCATTGTTAGTTATTGAATTAAAGGCAAGATCAAATAGAAAATTTAGTGACAGTTCTCAAAGACAAACAAAAATTGAAAGAATAAGGCTTGGTAAATTAAGTCATTTAGCAACTTTTTTCTTTTGTTTTTTACCAGTCTTTCTTGGATTTATACTTCCAGTTTGTCTTCTTTTTTCGCATAGTTTAAAAACAAATTACCATCAAGATTGGGCACAATTGCTTCAGGTTGTGATTAATACAATTACTGTTGCAGGCCTTGGAACGATATCTATCATCTTTTTTAGTTCACTAACTGCAATAATCGCTTTTTACAGGGGCAATAGTTTTATTAACAAATTATCAAACTTGGCGTCAACCGGTTACGCTTTCCCTGGAACAATGCTAGCAATTGGAGTTCTTGTTTTTGCAGGGTTTGTAGATAATTTTTACAGCATTGGTTTAAATAAAGTAATTGGTTATTCAAGCTATGGTTTCTTAAGTGGTACAATCTTAATGTTGGTTTTTGCTTATACAGTTCGATTTCAAGCTGTAGGATATGGCTCTCTTCGTTCTGGAATTACCCAAATTCCTCAAAATTTAGTAGATGCTAGTTATATAATGGGAAAACCTTTTAATGAAACAATGAGGAAAATTGTTTTACCCTTACTGAAAACCTCTTTTATAGCAGGAGGTTTGCTAGCATTTGTGGATATTATGAAAGAACTTCCAATGACACTGCTTCTTAGACCTTTTAATTTTGAAACTTTAGCAACTTACTCTTATCAGTTTGCACATGATGAATTAATAGAACAAGCCTCACTCCCAGCTTTATTAATTATACTTGCAGGGTTGGTACCAGTAATATTTATGAATAAATATTTAAGAGAAATTAAGGTTTAATATCTTTTACAATCAAAAGACCGTTGACATTTTAATGAAGGCGAAATTGAGACGGTCTTATCAGTTGTTTTCCATCCCTGAACGTAGTAAAGGCACATTTTCATGCCAGTTTCCTTGTCTATACTTACTTTTTTAAGCCTGCACGTTACAGGTCCGTCACTCCATTTTTTAGCTCTTGTCCGGCACTTAGACGCCTCGCGACCTACTGATGTTTGAGGCCATTTTAATAGTTTATTTGACCACTCTGTACAGTGACCCTCTGATGAACCTGTGTACATTCTCCCCTCAGCAAATGATAGGCAAGGCAGAAAACAGAACAAAATTATTAAAATTAAATGTTTCATAATCAAAATTTTCAAAAGATTTTCATCATTAAATACATATTTAACTAATCACAGTATATAAACGTCAACAATCAAAAAGATGTGAGTAGATTTAATTTATAATTTTGAAAGGGTTGTGATGTAAGTTATGCAAACCAACATTCGAAATATTTGTTTCTCCACACATCGCCATTGTTAAATCAAGTTCTTTCTTAATAATTTCGATTGCAATCTCAACTCCTTCTTGACCTTTCGCGCCTAAACCATATACATATGGCCTCCCAATATGAATGCAATCTGCCCCTAAGGCTAAAGCCTTTAAAACATCCTGCCCTGACCTAATACCTCCATCAAAATGAACTTCAATTTTTGAATTAACTGCGTCAACGATTTCAGGCAACACCGATATTGTAGAAGGAGCACCATCTAGTTGTCTTCCACCATGATTAGATATAATTATTGCATCTGCACCAGCTTTAACTGCTAACATAGCGTCTTCACTGTCCATAATACCTTTTAAAATTAGCTTTCCCTTCCATCTATCTTTTATCCAAGCAATATCTTCCCAAGTTAGTGTTGGATCAAATTGATCAGCAGTCCATGAAGCTAAAGAGGAGAGATTAGTAACATTAGTTACGTGCCCCATTATATTTCCAAAATTTAATTTCTTTGCTGTCATCATATTCAAACACCATGATGGTTTAGAAACAAATTGCATTACAGTATTAAGATTAATTTTTGGAGGAGCTTCCAAATTGTTTCTAATATCATTATGCCTTTGACCCATTACTTGAAGATCCAGAGTTACTACTAATGCTGAACATTTTGCAGACTGAGCTCTTTTGATAAGGTTATCCATAAATGTTCTATCCTTCATCATATACAACTGGAACCAGAAAGGTTTTGAAGTATTTTCTGCGACGTCTTCAATAGAACAAATACTCATTGTAGACAAAGTGAATGGTATGCCTTTTTTTTCAGCTGCTTTGGCTGCAAGAATTTCTCCATTGGCGTACTGGAGACCACAAATTCCTATAGGTGATAACACTAAAGGTATGTTTATATCCTCACCAATAATGATTTTCCTGAGATTTCGATTAGACATATTTTTTGCGACTCGTTGCCGAAAACTTATACTTTTAAAATCATTTTCATTTCGTTTATATGTACTTGATGTCCATGAACCAGTATCGGCGTATTCAAAAAACATTTTTGGAACGCGTCTTTTAGCAAGTTTATACAAATCTTTAATTTCTAATATTTTAATTTGAAACGTCTCCTAAAAAGAAATTCTATATTTTAATTTTTATATAATAAATTTGTTAAAATATTTGGCAAATCAAGTTTAAAGTTTATAAAATATAGTATGAATGTAATACAAAATCCAATCAGAGGTAAGGGCTTAAAAAACTTTCATACTATTTGTCCTGGCAATGTTATTGACGACCATTCTGGGGTGATTAAATTATTAAATTATTGCCCAATTGCAAAGAAAACACCTTTAGATACAAAGCCAAAATTACAGGAAGCTTTGAAGTTAAAGAGCCTTGCTTTTAAAGATGAACGGGGCAGAATGAACATTGGAAGCTTTAAAGCGTTAGGAGCAGCTTATGTTATTGCAAAAGCTGCTTATAAGAAAATTGCCAACAATATAAAGGTACCCGAAAAAGCGTCCAAAGCTTTAAATGGAGAAACCTTTGTTACTGCTAGCGCTGGTAATCACGGCTTATCAGTTGCTGCTGGTGCCAAAATTTTTGGAGCGGATGCTGTTATTTACTTATCTGAGTCAGTTCCTAATGAGTTTACAAAAAAACTTAAAAGTTATGGTGCTAAAGTGGTTATTGAGGGGCATGACTACGAAGCAAGTATGAAGGCCGCCGAACGAGATGCAAAATTAAATAATTGGACATTATTATCAGATGTTACTTGGGAAGGCTACGAGGGTGGCATTGATGTCATGGAAGGATACCTAGTTATGGCTTATGAAGCTGCTACTCAATGGAAAGGTGAAATTCCATCACATGTATTTTTACAAACGGGATGCGGTGGACTTGCAGCTGCAGTAACTGCTAAGTTAAGAAAAATGTGGGGAAATAAATTTAAAATTTGTACTGTTGAACCTACAGCAGCACCTGCAATAAAAGAAAGCATTTTATCAGGCAAACCAGTCACGACATCTGGTCCAGTATCCAATATGGGCAGATTAGATTGTAAAGCCCCTTCACATGTTGCTTTGAAATGTCTTGCTAAAGATGCTGACTACCTTATGACCTTAGAAGATGATTTTGTAGCCGAAGAAATTAAAATTTTAGAAAAATATAATTTAAAAACATCACCCTCTGGTGGAGCAGGGTTTGCTGGTCTTATATACTGTTTAAAAAATGAATTATTGGAAATAAATGAAACGAGTAGGGTTTTAATTTTTATATCTGAAGGAGCAAATTAGAATTATTAATAATTTATTTCAATTTCAATTCTTCTATTTTTTGCTCTACCCTCATCACTCTCATTAGAAGCAATTGGCCTACTCTCTCCGTAACTGATAGCTTGTAGGTTCTTTTCTTTAATCTTACCAGAACTTGACAATTCCTGAACAACACTCGCTGATCTAGCAGCTGCTAGATCCCAATTATCTCTATACCTGCCTCCAAAAACTAATGGAACATTATCAGTGTGCCCAGAGACTGTTACGACGCCCTTACTCTCTTCACTAGCGTCAGCAATTTTCTTCATTATGTCTCTTGCTTGAGGTGTAAGTGTAGCAGAACCTGATGGGAAAGAACCAGCGGAGCCAACTGTAACTATAACCTTATCGCCTTCCCTTTCAACATTTAATAATCCTTTATCAATTTGTTCAGATAATGCAATTTTTAATTCTTCTTCAGCCTTTGCTGCTTCATTCTCTGAAGCTTTTGAGTCACCTTCTGTACCATCACCAGTACCGTCAGCTGTACCACCACCAGATTTAGCTGCCTCAGTTGCAGAAGCTGCTAACTTTTGTAATTCACCTTCAAGACCACCAAAAAGAACATCCGTTTCTGATTTACCACCACCAGCTGCTTTTGCCTTTTCAAGTGCATTTAAAGTTTCTTGTAAGAGTTGTGGCAGGTTCTTTTGTTCTTGCTCCGTAGGAGTAAAGTTTACAACCATTTTTTCACCAAGAACTTCAATTTTAATATCACCTCTTGCAACAGCCTCTTCAAGAGCTTTAGCAAGATCTTCTGCAGATTGTTCTGCTTCGCCTGCTTTTCCTTCATCATCTTTTGTTTTATTTTGAAGTTCAACTTCTGGTTGCTCAACATTGGTTGTTTGTTGTTGCATTGTATCAGTGACAGATGGTGAAGGTGAAGGACTAAAATTTAAAGATAATATTGTTGTACCTTTTGGCTGTTCAACAACTGGTATAACTCTTTGAACACCAAAAGCATTTTTAAGTGAACCAGATATTTGTTTAAATTTTGGTACATTAAATTCAGCAAAAGATAAAATAAGAACGAAGAAGGCCATTAGGAGTGTTGCCATATCGGCAAATGTTGCCATCCATGCAGGAGCGCCAACGGGCGGACATTTTGGACACTCTTCTTCTTCTTTTTCTTCTTCTTCTACTGCTTCTTCAGCCATTTTAGATCCTTAATATTAATTCTACGCAGCAGCTTCAAGTTTAGCTTGAGCAGCAGGTGCTAAGTTAGCAACCAATTCATCTTGAATATTTCTTGGAGATTCACCTCTAGCTATATTTTGTAGCCCTGTTATTACCATGCCTCTGTAAACAATTTCAGCAGACGTATAGTTTTCTAATACAGTTCTCATAGGCAAAAATAAAACGTTTGCAATAAAAGCACCATATAATGTTGTTAATAGAGCAACCGCCATGGCAGGTCCAATCGCCTTTGGATCAGCCATGTTACCCAACATCAAAACCAACCCTACAAGTGTCCCAATCATTCCCATTGCAGGAGCGATATCAATCCATGCGCCGACAACGCCTTGCATAGCTTCATGCCTAGTTTTCATAGCTCCAATTTCAGTTTGCATTTGGGACGTCAATTTTTTTTCATCTGCGCCATCAACAAGCATTTGCATACCTTTAGCCCAAAACTTATCTGGAACTTCCTGTCCTTCTAAAGCCATCATACCGTCTTTTCTTGCAATTCCAGCTAATTCAACCATTCTCGTAATTAATTCATCCTGAGCCTTCACAGGAGGCAAAAATGCTTTTGACATTGCTCCAAAACTACCTAAGAAGGTAGGTAAAGGGCAGGTATACATAACTGCGAAGAAGGTGCCTCCAAAAACAATTAAAATGGATGGGACATCAATAAATGGAGCGATGCCTCCTCCAGAAACCATAGCAAAAACTATCATTCCAATGGCTCCTAGTAATCCAATAAGTGATGCTAAATCCATAATAATACCTCAAAAAATTCTTTCAGACCCTTTAAAAGGTCTCGATTCGATCATTATTTGCAAATTTGATACCATTATTAATAAATTTGGGTATCAGTATACTATATTTTAATTATTAACGGTATAATAGTTGCATAAAATACTATTAAATATAATAATTAATTGTGTTTTTAAAATGATTTATTCAAGTAAAAAAATTCTATTTTTCATATTATTGATAAATTTTACTTTTACTTTTCCAACACTTTCCTATTCAAGACAGTTTTTAGAAAGAGACCACATTATCATAGATTTAAAGAGTGGAATTGAGTGGCTCAGATGCTCTACTGGACAAACATGGAATGGAAAAGATTGTGAAGGTGAAATTGTCAGGCTTAATTTTGAGGAAATACAAGAAGCACTAAAACAAGCAAATGAGCAACTTGGTGATGGATGGAGACTGCCAACAAAAATAGAACTTGAAGGGATTGTTTGCCAAAAATGTGAGAGAGGTAATAAGATTGATAGCGAGTTTTTTCCTTCCACTCCAGCAGAGCCTTTTTGGACTTCTGATAAAAACAAATGGTCCAGTAATAGATTTTGGACAGTAAATTTTTTTACTGGATATTCTTTTAGTAGATTTACAGCGTCAAAACCCTTAGCTAGTCGTTTTGTAAAGGATCGCTAGAATTCTTTTTATCTTCTAGTTTCCAAAGAATAAATTTTATAATAAAACTCAAAACTCCAAAGATCATTATTGCAATAGCTACATTCCAAGTTGTAATAAATGACAAATAGCTCATCTGCTCTCTTGCCAGAAGGCCTACAATAACAAGAACTAACATGGCCAATACAAACATTCTAATAACCATACAAGTTCTACATACTTTTTTTGTGTTATATGATGGAGAGGATTGAGACATAATTTTGTTTTTTATTGTCAATTAAATGACATTTATCATAAATTAAAAAATTTTAAAATAATTATTAATATCCAAATTTATAAGAAACTTAAATGTTTTAGTCAGTCAGAAATATGACTTTTTCTCTAGTCAAATTAAAATTTTGAAAAAATTATTTTTTTAAACAAATATCTCTCTAAACGATGGAGGGAAATATGCAATTAGCACAACAAATTAAAATGCGACAAAGCCAGTCATTGGTTATGACGCCGCAACTGCAGCAGGCTATAAAATTACTTCAAATGACAAATATTGAGCTTTGTCAATATTTAGAAAATCAACAATCAGAAAACCCTTTTTTAGAGATTGAAACAAGCATTGACAGTAAATCAAATAGTGATCAAGAAAATATTAATGAAAATATAACATCCAATATTTCAGATGATTTCAAAAATGGAAACTCAATCTCTGATGATCCCTCCAACAATCAAGATTATGAAAATAGATATGAAACTGAGGTTAATGAAAGGCCAAAACTTGACACACCAGGCGCTAATTTGAATAAAGTTACACCAGAAGACTTTGATGACTATATTGATAATTTAGCTAATAAGCCGGAAACATTAAAAGAACATATTCAGAAACAAATTAGCCTTGAATTAAAGACACCCAAAGATCTTGTGATTGCTTCTTTTTTGATTGATTATCTTGAGCCAACAGGATGGATTAGCAATGACTTAGATCAAATTTCAAAAGATACTGAGTGTGATATCAACGAAATTGAGGAAGTTTTATTTAAACTTCAAAAATTAGAACCAGCAGGTGTTTTTGCAAGAAATTTATCCGAATGCCTAAGAATCCAACTTAATGAAAAGTCACTACTTTCTGATGGGTTAGATATTCTATTAGATAATTTGGATCTGCTTGCTAAGGGTGAAATAAAATATTTGATGAAAATAACTAACTTCGATCAAGATGAAATATCTAAATCAATAACTCTAATAAGAAGCTTGAACCCAAAACCAGGTGAATCCTATTCATTCGATGAAACTATCCAAAACTCACCAGACGTTATAGTCTCTAAAGGAAGAAAAGGATGGGTTGTAGAGCTTAATAAGTCAACACTTCCAGCGGTAGTTATAGATGAAAATTATATTTCAGAATTAAGTTCAAAAAAACATGATGATAATTCTTCAACATATATTTCTGATACAATTGCTTCAGCTAGATGGTTGAAAAGGTCCGTAGAACAAAGAAATACCACAACACTTACAATTGCATCTGCAATTATTGCTCAACAAGAAGAATTTTTAGAAAAAGGACTATCACATCTAAAACCTATGGTTCTAAGAGATATTGCGTCTAGTGTAGGAATGCATGAAAGCACAGTAAGCAGAGTAACAACTGGGCTCACCATAGAAACACCAAGAGGATGCTTTGCAATGAAGTATTTTTTCAGTGTTTCACTTAACTCATCAGATAATAATGAAACTCACGCAGCAACAGCAGTGAGAGAAACAATCAAAAAATTAATATCTGAAGAGCCTTCAAAGAAGCCTCTGAGTGACGAAGCGATAGCTACTATAATGAAAAGGGATGGGATAGACCTTGCTAGAAGAACAGTAGCAAAATATAGAGAAATAATGAAGATACCATCATCCGCACAAAGAAAGAGACAATCTAGACTAGCTGAAATAAGTTAATTAAATTGGATCAGCGCTAATTTGAGGATGCTTGTAAAATATTTCTTGTAAGAAGTTTTTTCCCTTCTTTAATAAATATAAATGGATCAACATGTTTTTTGTTAATCCAAATTTCATAATGAAGATGTTGCCCTGTTGATCGTCCAGTAGTGCCCATTTTACCTATTCTATTTCCAATTGTCACTTTTTGCCCATTTCTAACTAATATTTTTTGAAGATGACCATAAGTTGTAACTATACCGTACTTGTGTCTAATTTTCACCATCTTTCCATATCCGCCATTTGTACCTGCAAAGAAAACTGTACCATCAGCTGGAGCAAGGACATCTTCATGCCATGTACCAGCTAAATCTATCCCAGGGTGGAATCTTTTCTTCTTAGTTATTGGATCTTTTCTATAACCGTATTTACTTGATATATAGTAATAATCCATAGGAGCTTTTAAAGGGATATAATTTAGAGCTATACGCAAATCTTTTGTTAAGCTGGTCCTATCTGTTAGCATTTTGAAAAATAATGGTGAATCAGGGGATACAATATTTCTATTTTCAATAACATTTTTAATTCTAGTATTTATTCTATTACCAACATCTAAAGAAAGAGATTTTAATAAATCTTGGAATTGTAAAATCTCACTATCAAATCCTGCTAAAATTCTGTACGCTTCAGCTTCAAGAGGCATTTTAGCAGGATTGATTAGCTGATCACTATTACTGAAGTTTTGGTCAATATATTTTTTTTCGTTTAATTTTGTAATTTTTTCAATATCTTTAACAGTAAAAACATCTTTAACAATCAAGTTTGTATTGCTCTCTTTTGGAAGAAACCAAGACATTAAATTTGAAAAATTATTATTTTTTTCATTTTCTATTACAATGTTTGCAAAATCTTCTAATTTATTATTATTTGTAAACTTATCATGATTTAAATTACTACTTAAAATTAGAGGGTTTAATGATGTTGTATAAAAAATAAGTTTAGGCTCAATAATATTTTTAATTTTATCTTCTTTATCTTTGTAACTCTTTAAAACAATATCACCTACAATATTACCTAAAGGATTATTAGAACTCGCATAAATATCTTTATTTAAGTTCTTCTCATAACTCCCATAATAATTTTTTAAATAGTCAGCTTTATTAAAAACAATTATTTTAAAGTTTTGATGTTTAATTCGATTTTCGTTTTCAAAATTTTTTGATAGTGCTCTTGTATCAATGAAATCTGCAACAACAATGGGTGTAGCCACTGCTGGTGAAACAAGGTCATCTTTAATTACATTTACTATAAATGAAATGAAAATTGTGAAGCTAGAACATAAACCAAATAAAAAAACAGCAAAACAAGCTATATAATGTTTTAAATTAAAAACATACTCTACAGGACCTCTTTTAGTCATTAACAAATATCTTCTCTCACGCAAATGCCATGAGAGGCCAGAGTAATTTCTAAAAAAGAAATGCTTTCCTTCAGTGACTCTTTTGGTTCTTACACCATTGAAAAAAGTGAAAATATATAAAAAATTATTTAAATTCATTTATTTACTTATTTAAAATAAATAACAGTTACCAAAGTAATGCTGGTAATAAGTTGCATTATAATTAGAAAAAGCAAAATCCTGGGTGAAACAGGGTTTTGTACCGTCAACTTAAAATCAGGCAAATCACTTTTACTAGATTTATCTATATAGCTATTATCATTTTGGTTGTTTTTAACATAATTATTATTATCTGTCGAAATACCTTCATCAATAGTGTTACTTTCTCCAGCCATTTCAGCTCTAACTTTCTCGATTCTTTCTCTTAAATTTACAACTTCACTTGTCATTTTACTTGCCTTTAATTAATAATTTCTAGTACATAGAATAATAATTATAATATATTTTCCTATTATATAAACGGCAACGGTCGTTATAATGTAATATAAAAAAAAATTTGTTATTTAAATATTAATTTATGTAGAGTAAATAAATGCTTAATCCAGTAAAGAATCTTATGAAGGACAATGAGTTACAGGGATCTGTTTCAGTTATAAGTGATGAAATTACAATAACAGGAACTGTTACCAGTTCAGGCAATTTAATAATTAATGGCAATGTAGACGGTGAAATAAATTGCGAATCGCTTGAGATAGGGCCATCTGGCGTAGTGACTGGCACTGTAAAAGCAGGGCAGTGCTTTTTAGCTGGCAAACTCGAGGGGAAATTATCAGCCAGAGTTGTAAATATTTTAAGTACTGGAGACTTGAATGGTAGGTTAAGCTACGGAAAATTGGAAATTGAAAGTGGCGCTAATATTGCATTGAAGTTAAGAAAAACAAAACAGCTCAGTGAAACACCTATTGAAAATTTAGAGAATAATGAGGAGATGTAAAAAATGTCTGATCAACAATCATCTATTGGGAGTGGCGCGAAGTTTAAAGGAAAGATTACTGGCGCTAAAGCATTAGAAATAAATGGTGATGTAGAAGCTGATATCGATATCGGCAAAATTACTATTGGACAAGACGCACATTTTAAAGGTGGAATTAAAGCTGACTTAGCAGTTATCTCAGGAATTTACGAAGGCACTATGCAAGCTGAGTCCATATGGTTAACTGATACATCACGAGTAAGCGGTGAAATCAGATACCAATCATTACAAATGGATAGAGGTGCAGCCCTAAATTGTAGAGTTGTTTATAATTGGGATGATACAGACCAAAAATCAAAAAAATCAAAAACAAAAGATAAAACTGATGAACAATCAGATGAAAATATTGAGGATAATATAGAAAATGAGTGAAATAACTTACATATCTAAAGAAGTCTCGGTTGTAGAAGGTGTTTTAACTGCCGAAGATTCAAAAGTTGTTGTTGCAGGAAGTTTTTCTGGAAATATTAATGCAAATGAAGTCATTCTTGAAGAAGGAAGCAAATTTGAAGGCGAAGTTGATGCTAGGATAATTGTAATTGAAGGGGATTTAAAAGGCAAAGTTAAATCTTACCAATTAAAAGTTTCTCATACAGCTAGAGTTGATGGCGAATTATTAACTAACTCTATTGAAGTTGCATCAGGAGCTGAAATTGCTGGAAGCATATCTAGAGTTTCATAATTTTTATTTTACTGAAATATCTTCTGATATTTCTACTGTTTGAATACAACTATCAAAAAAAGCCATAGTTTCAGCTCTGCCATGCATCTGATATAATTTCATTGCTGCATATCTGCCTGCAGCAAGTCCAACGCCTAAAGGCTCTCCATGAACTGCAGTTGCAGTATTGAGTAACTTTTCAATATTATCTCTTAAATTTTCTAATTTTTTTATTTGTTCAGATGTAAGATCTAAATTTTCATTTTGATTATGATCCTTTTTTATTGAAAAATTTTTATATTCACTTAATTCAATTACATTATTCATTTATTTTTCCTCTTCAAATGCGCTATCAGGACACCTGTATAATTCAACATTAAATTGACTTACAGTAATCTTATTTTTTTCTGTACCAACTTTATACTCACCCATTTTCCCAGCAACCATCATATCTGCGCCTAAACTTAATGCTCTGTTTTTTGTGGCAATAATACCGTGATCATATGGTCCCTCATGCATCATTTTTAACTTAGTAAGAGCCCTACACCCATAAAGTCTTGCTGTGGTTGCATCAATAAAACCTATCTTTTCACTACCAGGCAGTTCAGGGGGTGGCTGAACAGGATCTGGTTCAATTTCAAAATTTGTTTCTTTAACAGTTTTTAATTCTGACCATTCCTCTTCTGTGACCAGCATTAGGGGTTCATTTCTAGGGTCCATGTAAACCTGACATCCAAATAATATTGTCAAAATTGGTAAATAAAAATGAGGTTTTTTCATTATTTTGCCTAAGGGTAATTTATTTTATAAATACTAAAATATATACGACCCAATATTTTAAATTTTAATTAAACTTTATATATTTATAAAAGTATATTTTTGTCGTTATATTGTTGAAGATATTAATTAACTTTTCTTTCTAGTTTGTAATGATATTTAAAAAAATTCCAATTTTGATCGTTCTATGCACAGCTGCAAGTATATTAGTAGTTTTATTTTACTTGCTTAGTTATAATATTTTCACTGTTCCTCCAAAAACTTCAAAGCAACTTTTAGAAGAACACTTGCAAATAGACAATGTTTCTTCAGAAGAGAACATCAACGAGGATGGTCTTGTAATTGCTTTATTACCTCCTAAACTTTCATATTTTCAGTTTCAATTATCTTTTTCAGCAAATTTTAAAAATGATAAAAACATAATGAATACTGAAATTGCCTTATCAACATTTGAAGGTGAGTTTTACATAGCCAGAATAAAACATCATGAACCTGCTCTGAGGAGAGTAATACTTGATACAATTGCTGAAACTCCAGAACAAGATGCCAGGACAAAGGTAGGAAAAGAAAACTTGGCTCAAAAACTATTATCTGAAATTAATGCAAAACTTGAAAGTCTCTCCGAAGACCCAGCGATTGAGGGTGTCCATTTTACAGCTTTTGCAATAAGATAAATTTAATTATGAAAAAAATATATTTAATTGGCAGCTTGTTATCAATGTTGATGGTTTTAGCATTAGTAACAATTATAGTTCCTATAATATTGGATTCATTAAAAAAACCTACTTTGATAGTTGCAACAATTAAACTTAATAATTTATGCTCAGTACATGATGATACGTTTATGGTTGTAACAAGACCTTACAATAGAAAATCATATTTTTCTAACGGAGTTACAAGAATAAAAGTAATGTCAGACTGGAAAGTTAGGCTCGCTGCAAATGACAAATACTCTCAATTTAGATATGATGGTGACGAGGTAGATGTTAAAAAAAATATTGAACTAACAGCTGATTGCGGGACCTCACCAAGATTAAAGAGTATTTTTGGTGCATTTAATAAACAGTTCAATTAGGGTAAATTTATAAAAAAAATTTATAGGACAAATCAATTACCAATAAAATTAAAAATCTATCAATAGATCTTTTTTCATTGCTCCTAATAGGGCTAAGTGTTGGATGCGCTCTAGGTATCGTTTCTAATTTATTTGTGAAAGGTGTATCCTTATTAACTAATTTTAAAAATAATTTGTCATCGGATATCCTTTTATCTTCATTAGCTCCAATTATTTCCCTCTTATTTGCTGCAATACTAATAATTTTTATAAGAAAAATTTTTAAAATTGACCGCTGGCACGGCCCACCAGATGCAATTTTGGCTTCCCATCAAATAAATAATTCTATAGATGTAAAAAAGGGATTTGGATCTACCTTAACAGCATTTATTTCAGCAAGTGGAGGCGCCTCAATTGGTCAGTACGGTCCTCTAGTTCATTTTGGTGCGACTGTAGCAACATTTTTAGAAAATTTTACATCGAAAAGACTTCCACCTGGAATATTTATTGGCTGTGGGGTTGCTGCAGCAATATCAGCTGGATTTAATGCTCCAATTGCAGGTTTAGTCTTCGCTCATGAAGCAATTTTAAGACACTTTTCTTTAAGAGCAGGTGGCGCTATTGCAATATCGTCAATAACTGCGTCAACTGTAGGCACTGGAGTTTTTAATGAAAGTCTTGGTCTGAAAATAGTTTCAAATGCCCCAAGTCTTATTGAAATCACACCAGTTGTTTTAATTTGTTCGCCTGCTTTTGGTTTGCTAGCTATTCTTTTTATGTTTGGTATTCGTCTTGGTGGCAAAACTGCAAAATTAACTGGTTTAAATCCATCATACTTAATAATTATAGCAGCATTTATTTGTGGGTCTATTGGTATTTTTTTACCTGAAATACTTGGCTTAGGCACAAATGAAATGAACAATATTTTTGCAGATAAATATGAATTGCTATTTTTGATAATTATTGCACTTGGAAAAATTTTAATGACTTCCTTATGTATTGGGTTTGGTTTTTTTGGAGGTATTTTTGCTCCTGCGCTTTATGTTGGGGCAGCAGGGGGAGCATTAATAGCAAAAGTTATTTTATTTTTTGGATATTCAGTATCTTTGCCAGCACTGGCATTAGCTGGAACCGCAGCTGTTGGCGCTGTAGCTATAGGAGCACCTATTGCAACAACATTGATAATTCTTGAATTTACTGGAAGTTACGAATTTGCTGTAGCTGCTATGATCGCAGTTCAAGTAAGTAATTTTATTGCTCATAGATTATATGGAGATTCTTTATTTGATATGGCTTTAAATGATAGGGGCTATAAAATAGGTCTAGGAAGACAACATATACAAATGGATGATATTAATCTAGAGAAAATACTTTCAAATGAAGCACTCACTTTTTCAGCAGAAACATCAATTAAGGATGTAAATATCAAAATGATTGAAGATAAAGTTACAGAAGTTGTGATAGTAAATAACAAAAATGTATATATTGGTAAAATAACTATTTATGACATCCTTAATTCAAAAGTTGATAAACAAAAAGAAATTAATAAACTGATAAATAATAACCATTTAGTCTTAAACAATAATATTTCACTTGTAAAATCTATTGAAGAAGCAAGTAATTTTGTTGGAGAATTTATACCAGTTAAAAACTTTAAAACTAATCAATATGTAGGATCTATTAATGAATCAGATCTATTCAGAGCATACTTACAACTCCAAAACAAAGTTCTTTTTGTTGAAAAAGACACATATAATTGAACAAAAAAAAAATTTTTATAGCCAATAAATAAAAAAACATTATATAGATTATTGTAAATTATTATAAACTTTTGTTATGACGATCATAGATACAGCGAATGCTCTTCTAAAAGAAAAAGAAGATGAAAAACCAACAAGACAAGAAGCAGAAAATGCTGTTAAAGTCCTAATTGAATGGGCTGGTGATGATCCATCAAGAGAAGGTTTAATTGAAACCCCTAAAAGAGTTGTTAAAGCTTTTGAAGAATATTTTGCGGGTTACAAAAAAAATCCACAAAATATTTTAGAAAAAACCTTTTTTGAAACAGGAAATTATCAAGAATTTGTATTGTTGAAGAATATTGAGTTTCGAAGTCACTGTGAACACCATTTAGCTCCAATAATTGGTCATGCTTCTGTTGCTTACATTCCAGATGGCAAAGTTGTAGGAATTTCAAAATTAGCTAGAATAGTAGATACCTTTGCAAAACGTTTACAAACCCAAGAAACAATGACATCACAAATAGCTAATAGCATTCAAAACAACCTTAATCCAAAAGGAGTTGCTGTATTTATAAGTGCAGAGCATCATTGTATGAGTGGCAGAGGTGTTAAGAAAGCACATGTTGACATGAATACAACATTTTTTACTGGAGACTTTAAAGATAACCAGAACTTTCAAAATAGATTTCTTAACTCTTTGACCAATAAATAATTTAAAATTACATTTTTTTATATTAAAACTTATGAAAAAGACTATAGGTTAGCTTTATGAAGATAACACCTATTTTTCATATACTCAGCATATTAATAATGCCTCTTTCAGGTTTTATGATAATCTCTGGTTTTGTAGACTTAATATACAATAACCAAAACTGGATTAATTTCTTTATTTCTGCAATTATTACTTTTTTTGTCGGTATGTCAGTATTTCTTGCTACAAGAGGAAATACTGATCAGAACATTGATTTGAGACAAGCTTTTGTTCTAACAACAATGTCATGGATTACAATTGCATTTTTTGGTGCATTGCCATTTTATCTAAGTAACATAGATTTAAATTTTACAGACTCATTTTTTGAGTCAATGTCTGGAGTTACAACTACAGGATCAACTATTCTCATAAATATCGAAATTTCTCCACCTGGAATCTTAGTTTGGAGATCACTTTTACAGTGGCTTGGTGGAATTGGTGTTATTGTTATGGCTATTGCTATTTTCCCTATGCTAAGTGTTGGGGGTATGCAATTATTTAAAGCTGAAAATTTTGAGAACCCCGAAAAAGTTGTCCCTAGAGCTACATCGCTAACGAGGGGAATATTCATAATCTATTCAGTTCTAACCCTTATTTGGGCCTCTCTTCTTTATATTTCAGGAATGTCTTCATTCGACTCAATTTTACATTCAATGACAACTATAGCAACAGGTGGATATTCAACAAAGAGTGGTTCTATTGGAGCATTTAACAGTCAGCTGATTGATTGGATAATTATTTTAGGTATGATTTTTGGGAGCTTACCTTTTGTTCATTACTTAGCCATGACAAAAGGGTCATATCTTGACCTTATAAAAGATAGCCAGGTTAGATGGTTTCTTGTTTTATTAACTATCCTTATTTTTACAATATTTTCTTTATTATTTTTAAATGAAACTTACGATTGGAAAGATTCTATTCGATATTCCGCATTTAATGTAACTTCCATACTTACAGGAACTGGTTACGGTACTGCAGATTTTGGACTATGGGGAGGTTTTGCGCCTACAATTTTACTTTTATGTATGTTTATAGGAGGTTGTGCAGGATCAACAACATGTGGAATAAGAATGTTTAGGATTCAGGTTTTGGCAAGTAGCGCCAATGCACAACTTATTAGACTTCTTCGTCCACATTCAATTGTTTTACCTCATTACAATGAAAAACCAGTACCTGACAATGTCACAAATGCTGTCATGGGGTTTTTTTTCATTTATATCCTTGCATTTGCCATCACTGCAAGCGCTTTAAGTATTTTGGGATTAGATTTTGAAACATCAATTTCAGGAGCTGCAACTGCGATTAGTAATGTTGGTCCTGGCCTAGGTGAACAGATTGGACCCTCAGGAAATTTTTCAACTCTTCCTTTTTTAGCAAAGTGGATATTATGCGCAGCAATGATTTTAGGAAGATTAGAATTATATACAATACTAATACTTTTTACGCCAAACTTTTGGAAATATTAATTAACAAACTGTGGCAAAACTTTTATCTGTTCTCTAAATTCTTTATCAAACTTTCCAATGACATTATTAAGGCTACTATCCCAAATTTCTTCAAGTTGCATAATAGAAGCTGACTCTGGAGCTGTTTTACTCGAAGCTGCAACAATATCTAGGTAACCAGTCTCCTTATTATTCTGTCTAAAAAACTCTAATCTTCCTGATAACCTAATCGTAATTTTTGTACTTTGCTTATTTTTAAATAAATCTAGAAATGTAAAATCTGAGTTTATATTCGATACAATTGCACTCGCATCAAAAATTTTAAAAATAGCTGTTCCCTCTGTCCCAATAGGTCTTAAAATCGTATGCGCCCATCCAATTAAAGCGTCAGATGGAGATTTTCTCATTCTGTGTTCAACATAAGGATCGACCAGTGGCATTGCATATAGATCTTGAATTTGAAGACTTTTGACAGTTAATTTTATTGGCTCCATATCCATGAGTCTAAAAAAATTATCAGCAAAAACTGGTTTGGCATTTATACCTAGGAAAGCAAAATATGACAAAATACCAATGTTGAAAGATCTTCTGGAAGTAACTTTTATATTTTTATTTCGCATAAAATTCTATTTATAGAATATCTTTTTTGTATTTAATTTTCAATTACGAATAGAAACTAAGTATTCTTTCGTTAACTTAGTAGTTTTCTTGCAGAATTCACATATAATATCGATGCTCCCATCAGGAAGTGTCATTTTACTTAATTCATCCTCAGATATTTGTTTAAGTGTGTTTTTTACTCTAGATGCAGAGCATCTACATTTGTCTTTAACAGTAATTTCTTTTTGAACTCTTACATCTAAAGAATTAAATAATTTATATAATATGTCCTCCATACTCACATCACTAGATAGAAGTTCAATTTTTGTAAGAGAATTTAAAAATAATTTTGCCTCTTCAAATAAATTGAAATCGTCTGATTCGCCTAAAATTTCAGAAGGAGTTTTTTGAATTAAAATTGCTGCTGAAATAAATTTTTTTCCATAATTATTAGAGAAACTTACAATTTCTGAATTTACTTGTTCTGAATTTTTAAAATAATAGTAAACTGAGTTTATAAAGTTACCTTTTTGAACAGGAATTATCCCTTGATATCTTTTATTTGATTTGTTTTCAATTGCCGTAAAAGCAAAGTGACCTTTAGGCATTAATTCATCAAAACCAAGTAAAGTTTTATTTTCAAAATTTTTACTATCATAACTTGCATATGCTCGAATGCTTCCATTACTAGAGTAATCAGCTAAAACAGTTTTTAAAATTTCTTTACTACTGCCTTGAATAATAAAATTCCCATTAAATTTTAGCAATGATCCAATACAGCAAGAAACACTTAATATTTCTGAAAGACTTAACGCAATAGGTAATACGTAGTTGTGTCGATTTAGTATTTTGCTTATTGAATTATCTAATTTGACAAACCTTCCCCTAATTTTTGAATTTTTTAAAGTAAATGGAATTATTTTATCGAATGTAAAGTTTTTACTTTCAATCATTTTTTAGACACCACCAAATAATAGATCTCTGAACGTGTAACCTATTTTCAGCTCCTGCAAATACAATTGATTGATTACTATCTATAACTTCATTGGTAACCTCCTTACCCCTGTGTGCTGGTAGACAATGCATAAAAACTGCATCTTTTCTTGCTTTTTTTATCAATTCTCTATTTACCTGATAAGGTTTCAAGGAGTTTTCTTTATTTATAGAGTTGTCTCCCATTGAAGACCAAGTATCAGTAATAATAACATCTTTATTATTGATTGCGCTCTCAGGTTGGTAATCAATCTTAATATTAGCTCCATTAGCAATAGAATTTTCAATAAATTTTATTGGAAGCGATAACTCTTTGGGAGTACATAATGTAATTTGGAAATCATAAATAGAAGATGCCTCTACCCAACTCCTAGAAACATTATTACCATCACCAATCCATAAAATATTTTGATTTGACAAAGACCCTTTATTCTCCTCTAT
Organism: uncultured SAR116 cluster alpha proteobacterium; assembly: GCA_902539295.1. Taxonomy (GTDB): domain Bacteria; phylum Pseudomonadota; class Alphaproteobacteria; order Puniceispirillales. The sequence goes on along the minus strand of CACBIM010000024.1, from coordinate 2,683 downwards.
TGTAAGAATATCAGCCATTACCTGGCAGGGGTGGGACTGATCTGTCAAACCGTTAATCACAGGAACAGAAGAATTTTTTGCTAAATCAATCATCATTTGATGTTCAAAACACCTTACAATAATTAAATCTACGTACCTAGATAAAACTTTTGCAGTATCTGAAATTGACTCACCCCTACTTAACTGAATATCAGAAGCTTGTAACACTGATGAGTAACCACCTAATTGGCTAATTCCAACCTCAAAAGATACTCTGGTTCGAGTTGAAGGTTTTTCGAAAATAAGAGCAACAGTTTTACCTAATAAAATTTTTTCAATATCTAAACTACTTTTTTCGGCAATAACTTTTTTTTCTTGCTTTGTTCGAAATAAAATAGCTTCAATATCCGATTTAGAAAGATCTTTGATATCAGTAAAACTTCTCATTATTTAATTCCCTTGCAAGCTACTTTCCTTAAAGCAGAAATAGCTATATCAATTTCCTCAATGGAGACAGTCAATGGCGGTAAAAGTCTGAGAACATTCTCTGCAGCAGCTACAAATAAAACCTTATTTTTCTTTAGTTCATTTTGGATTTCACTAACTGGATCAAATAATTTTAGGCCTCTTAAAAATCCTTGCCCTCTAACCTCTTCTACAAATTTTGGATATTCATTCATTATTTTATCCAGCTCCTTAGATAGATAATCAATTTTATGTCCAAGGATTTTTAAGAAATCTTTTTCTGCAACTATATCGAGGACAGCATTTGCAGAGGCAGTAACTAGAGGATTTCCTCCAAATGTTGATCCATGGCTTCCAGGTTTCATTGCGTATGCAACTTTTTTGCTTGCCAAAACTGCGCCTATTGGCACACCACCGCCAAGACCTTTTGCAATTGCCATAATATCAGGCTTCAAATCTGTTTTTTCATAACCAAACAATGTTCCTAGTCTGCCAATACCAGTCTGAACTTCATCTGATATTACCAAGCAATTATTATTATTAGCTAATTCTTGGGCTTTTTTAAAGAATTCTTTGGATATTGATTTAGCACCACCCTCTCCTAAAACTGGTTCAATCATGATTGCAGCCACGTCTTTGGCAGCAAATTGCTCAGCTAGAGAATTTAAATCATTGAATGCAATATGCCTGAACCCTCCAGGCAGAGGACCAAAACCGGTTCTATTCTCTTTTTTTGATGTGGCCGAGAGCATAGAAATTGTTCTTCCATGAAAGCATCCGTCAACACAAAGTATCACATTACGCTCAGGTTTGCCCTTTTCAAACATATATCTTCTGGCTACTTTTACAGCTCCTTCATTAGCTTCTGCTCCCGAGTTAGAAAAAAAAACACAATCAGCAAAACTTAAGTCACAAAGCCTTTTAGCAAGCTTTTTCTGCTGTGAAATATTATATAAATTTGAGGTATGTATTAATTTAGCAGCTTGTTTTTGAATTGCAGACACAACATGAGGGTGTGAATGCCCAACAGAGTTAACAGCAATTCCAGATGCAAAATCTAAATATTTATAACCTTTATCATCAAATAGCCAACTCCCTAAACCTCTTTCAAAGGTTAAATCGGAAGGAGCATAAGTGTTCATGATATATTTGGAATTCATTTTTTTCAAAATATCCTTAATTTATTTCAATAAGTTTAAAATTTTATTATTCAAAGTGCTTTGAGAGCTTAAGTCCTTGTGATTGGTAATTTGATTTTGAACCTTTACCACCATATACTTTTTTTGGCAAAGAAGACATCCTCTCATATATTAGACGGCAAACTGTCTGGCCTTGCTCAATTAGGAATGGAACATCATGACTTCTAACCTCAAGAACTGCTCTAGTATTTGATACTTTACCTTCAACTAAGCCAAATCCAGGGTCAAAAAAACCAGCATAGTGTGCTCTAAATTCACCAACCCGTGTGTCATAAGCTCTCATTTCAGCAGCATGCGTTTCTGGTATCACTACAAATTCTTTACTAGCGAGAATATAAAATTCATCTGGGTTCAAAACTAATCCGTCTGATGTCAAATCATTAGTTGTTACTTTTTCCCAAAATGCCTCCTTTTTGTAATATTTTATATTTTGGATATTAATTAAGTCAGTATGCTTTCTTGCCCTATATCCAATTAATCCTTCGGTCATTCCAGATAAATCAATTGAAAGAGGAATTCCATCTTTAATATCTAAAGAGCCATCATACCCAGATATTAAGGAAATATTTTTATGTAATTCTTTAATCTCTTCATCATTGAGTAAATAATTTCCACTTCTGAAACGAATTTGGTTCAAGCGAGAACCCTCATAAACCAATACTGAGAATGTTCTTGGTGAGATTTCTATGTATAAAGGTCCTTTGTATCCACTTTTAACAAATTCAAATTCTGTTGCATTATCTGCAATTAAACGAGTAAAAATATCTAAACGGCCAGTGCTTGACTTTGGATTTGCAGAAGCTGAAATATTTTCAGGAAGATCTAAATTTTCCATAATTTCAGCAATATATACGCAGCCTTTTTCTAGAACTGCACCCTTTGATAAATCAATTTCATGCATAGATAGCCTAGAAATTTTATTCTTAACTTTATTTTTAGAACCTGGCAAAAATGAAGACCTAACCCTCCAAGCTTTTCTACCAAGACGTAAATCAAGGCTTGCAGGTTGTATTTGATCATTTGTTAATTTTTCAGAAACG
>CACBIM010000023.1 GCA_902539295.1 uncultured SAR116 cluster alpha proteobacterium | reverse complement strand
TGATGTGATTGTTGAAGGAGAGAACCTTTACGGTGAAGGTGTGAATGTAGCAGCTAGGTTGGAAGCATTATCACAGCCAGGAGGAGTATGTTTATCCAAAAGCATATTAGATTTCGTAAATAAGAAAACTGAACTTGTATTTAATAACCTAGGAGAACAAAAGGTAAAGAATACAACAGTCCATGCATATGACCTCGCTGACCCTGAATTGGAAAAAAGATCATTAGATAATCAAATTCAAAATAGTGAAGAAGGAAGCAAAGCTCCAACAATTGCAGTATTACCCTTTAACAATTTAAGTAACGATCCGGAACAAGATTATTTCGCTGATGGTATTACAGAAGATATTATATCTCATTTATCAAAATGGAAGACCTTCCCTGTAATATCTAGTAATTCCGCTTTTGCTTATAAAAATTCTAAAGAAAGTTCTAAAAAAATATCTGAAGAACTCAGTGCTCGATATCTCGTGGTTGGAAGTGTTAGGAAAGGTGGAAATAAAGTAAGAATAAACGCCAAACTTATTGATGCTGAGAAAGATACTCAGATTTGGTCTCAAAATTGGGATAGATCTTTAGAAGACATTTTTGAAATCCAAGATGAAGTTTCACAAAAAGTTGCTGTAATTATATCACCTGCACTAAAGGCAAATGAAATACAACAATTAGAAATTAAGAAAAAAGTTAATTTAAGTGCATGGGATGAAAGTCTTCAGGCTCAGTCATATTTAAGTCAAGCAAATTATACGCAAGGTTTGGATTTAAAATCAAAATTAGATTTGTGTTCGAAAGCTATTGAGCATGCAGAAAAAGCTATTTCACTTGATGATAATCTAGCTGAAGCTCATATCGTTCTTTCTCAAGGTATAATGGAAAAAGTATTCGAACCATCATTAGATTCCGAAAGAAAAGAAAATCAGGAAAAGTTTTTTAAGCATACTGACAAAGCCTATTCCCTTGATCCAGATAATCCTGATGCAATTATGGCAAAAGGTATACAAAATTATCTTACGCAAGATATAGAAAGATTTATGGAATTAATGCAAAAAGCCATAGACGTAAATCCAAATCACCCTCGCTCACTTCAAATGTTTTCAATGTCACTTATGAGGCAAGAAAAGTATGATGAAGCAATTAATTGTGTTAAGAAAGCAATTGAAATTGATCCAGTTGGAAGAATGGAATGGGAGGGATGGCTGATTTTTTGTTATATAAGTAAAAAAGATTTAGACAATGCTCTAAACTCAATTAATAGAACAATCCAAGATGCACCACATAATAGACTTTTTGGTTTCAAGGCAGCTGTGCTAGCGCTTATGGGTGATATAGAAGAAAGTAAAGTCTGGCTAAAAAAATACACAGACGAACGTCCTGAGGTTAAGACAATTGCTGATTACAGAAAAGTAGCGCCTGAAATGAGTGAAGCCTTAACAAATAATCTTATTGAAGGAATGAAACTTGCGGGTCTTCCAGAATAAATTAAAGGCCACCTTCTGAAAAAAGAAAATCCGATATATTCTCTATTCCTTTAAAGTTTTTCATTTCGCCAAAAACATAAGGCAATTCTCTTCGAGCATTTTTCACATCTTTTTCCATGGCTTGCAAATCAACTCCTACATAAGGAGCAAGATCAGCTTTATTAATAATTAATAAATCTGATTTTTGAATTGCCGGACCACCTTTTCTCGGTATGTCACTTCCCATTGCAACATCGATAACATAGATTGAAAGGTCAACTAACTCTGGACTGAATGTAGCTGCTAAATTATCCCCTCCAGACTCTATTAAAATTATATCTAAATCTGGAAATTTAGATTTCATTTCTTCAACTGCCAATAGGTTTATTGATGCATCTTCTCTAATTGCTGTATGTGGGCATCCACCTGTTTCAACACCTTTTATTCTTTCTAAGGGAAGCGCTTGAGCTCTCATTAAATACTCAGCATCCTCAATGGTATATATGTCATTTGAAATAACTGCCATAGATAATTTTGGAAACAAATGTTTACAAAGGGCTTCGGTTAGACTTGTTTTGCCTGCCCCAACTGGTCCTCCAATACCTACTTTTAATGGACCGTTAACTTTACTCATGTAAGATAAATCCTTGTTCTTAAGTTTTCATGTTTGATACTATGGATATCTGAAAAAAAGTTTATTCCTCCAATGTCCTCCATAGAAAAATGCTTCATATCTTTTAAAAGTTTTTCAATTTTAGGCAAAGTTTCAATTATACAATCTTGACCAACCTTTTGACCTAATGGGATATGTTTAACACAAATGTTAATTAAATTTGAAATAAATGACTGAATATAAAATAGAGATAAATTTTTTAACGAAATGTTAAAATTTATACCAGCTTTGGCTACAGCAATAGGATAAGCAACATTGCCTGGTATTTCAAATTTCCAACTATCTTTTAAACTTTTTGCGAACGCGTTTCCTAATGCAAGTGTTTCTATTTTTCTCTCTTTTGATGCACATAGTGCCATTATGTAATCATTCAACTCTAAACCTTCATAAGTGCATTTGATAAAAATAACATCATTTTTACATGTGCCATTAAAAATAATACCTGTGAGATATTCGATTACATCAGATTTATTTTGAATTATTTTTTCCTCTATAAGTGATTCAAGACCATGTGAATAACTATAAGAGCCGATAGGAAATGAAGGTGAAAACCACGATTGAAGTAATTGAAGCTCTTTAAAACTATCACTTTCAAAACTTTTGTCAGTGTTTGTGACCATGGGTTCTTCCCATACCATAAGCTCCACCTTCTGGATTAAAAGCTTCTTTTACTTGATGAATTTTGCCACCCAGTCTTAAGATCATGTCACCAATAACCTTATCAAATTGTATTAAAACTCTATCTTTTTCAATTTGACATGGAATATGTCTGTTACCTACATGCCATATTATTTGCATTAAGTTATTGCCTTTAATCTCCAAAAGCTTTTCAACTTTTGCATGGACCTTTATCAAATCTAAATTATCCAATTCAAATGCTTGACCAGGGTTAAGTGATTTTGTTTCAGACAAATTGACTAAGAATTCTATTCCATTATCTGACTTTACTTTTTTTCTACGAATAAATCTTTGATCGTAAGTTAAAGAGATTATATCTTTAATATTCTTGTTATCAGTTTGATCAATAATATTAAAACAGTTAAGCATTTTTAATATAGGAAATATCTTTGTGCTAAAGGGAGTTCTGAAGCTGGTTCACAAGTTAATAACTCACCATCTGCTTTAACCTCGTATGTTTCAGGGTTCACTTCTATTTCAGGACATATATTATTTAATACCATATCTTTTTTTGAAATTTTACGGGTATTAGCAACAGGCAACAGTTCTTTTTTAATTTCAAGATCATTAAATGCTTCCTCTTGAATTGAATAATTACTTACAAAAGTAACTGATGAACTTTCTAACGAACGACCATACGAAGAAAACATTGGGCGGGAATGGATTGGTTGTGGCGTTGGTATTGAAGCGTTAGGATCTCCCATTTGAGCACATGCAATACTTCCACCAACTAAAATCATTTCTGGTTTTGCTCCAAAAAAAGCTGGGTCCCAAATGACTATATCTGCTCTCTTATTTTTTTCTAATGTTCCAATATGGTTTGATACGCCATGTGCAATTGCTGGATTAATTGTATACTTTGCAATATATCTTTTGACCCTTAAGTTATCATTTTGACCTTGTTCTTCTTTTAGTCTACCACGTTGGATTTTCATTTTATGAGCTGTTTGCCATGTTCTAGAAATCACTTCACCAACTCTTCCCATAGCCTGACTATCAGATGCTATAATTGAAAATGCACCCATATCATGAAGAATATCTTCAGCAGCAATTGTTTCTCTTCTAATTCTGCTTTCTGCAAACGCTACATCCTCTGGAATAGATTTATCAAGATGGTGGCATACCATCAACATATCAAGATGTTCTTCTAATGTATTAACTGTATAAGGCATTGTTGGGTTTGTCGATGATGGTATAACATACTCTTCCCCACAAACTTTAATTATATCTGGAGCATGACCTCCACCAGCTCCTTCAGTATGGAAAGCGTGAATTGTTCTTTTATTAATAGCCTTAATAGTATTTTCTACAAATCCACTTTCATTTAATGTGTCAGTGTGAATCATAACCTGAACATCGAATTTATCTGCAATATCCAAACAATTATCGATTGCACCTGGTGTGGTTCCCCAATCTTCATGTAGTTTTAATGAGCATGCTCCAGCTAGTATTTGCTCTTCTAAACCTTCTGGTAAAGAGGAATTTCCTTTTCCAGCAAAAGCAAGGTTCATAGAAAAAGCATCTGCAGATTGTATCATTCTTTTTATGTGCCATGGTCCAGGAGTACAGGTTGTTGCAAGTGTTCCGTGAGCAGGACCAGTCCCACCTCCCAACATTGTAGTTATTCCAGAGTGAAGAGCATCATCTATTTGTTGTGGACATATAAAATGTATATGACTATCAAAACCTCCAGCTGTAATTATTTTTCCCTCACCAGCAATAATTTCAGTTCCAGGCCCAATTATTATATTGACGTTATTTTGAGTATCTGGGTTCCCTGCCTTGCCAAGTTCACATATTTTACCATCTTTAATACCAACATCGGCTTTAAAAATACCTTTAACATCAACAACTAAGGCATTAGTAATAACTGTATCAACTGCACCCTGTGATCTAGGTATTTGAGATTGACCCATGCCATCCCTGATTACTTTACCGCCGCCAAATTTAACTTCCTCTCCATAGTTGGTGAAATCTTTCTCAACTTCGATGATTAAATCAGTATCAGCTAGCCTAATTTGATCTCCAACAGTAGGCCCATACATATCAGAATAAGATTTTCTTGAAATTTCTTTCATTAGAGAGAACCCATAATTTTTTTGTTAAATCCAAATATTTTTCTTTTACCTTGTATTTCTATTAGGTCCACATCTCTGGTTTGACCCGGCTCGAATCTTACAGCAGTACCTGATGGGATATTTAGCCTTTTCCCATAAGCAATATTTCTATCAAAATCTAGTTTTTCATTTGCCTCTGCAAAGTGATAATGACTACCAACCTGGACAGGTCTGTCACCTGTATTTGATATAGTTAATGTAAATACTTCTAAATCTTCGTTGATTTTAATATTACCTTCTTTAGTAATTATTTCTCCAAGCTTCATTTTTACCTCTTATCGAATTGGATGATGCACTGTTACTAATTTTGTTCCATCAGGAAAAGTTGCCTCAACTTGAACCTCTTTAATTAAATCAGGAATACCTGACATACAGTCTGATTTGCTTATTACTTGAGCCCCTTCCTCCATAAGATATGCAACTGATTTACCATCTCTAGCGCCTTCAATTACGAAGTCAGTTATGATCGCTATAGCCTCAGGATAATTCAACTTTACTCCTCTTTTTAATCTATTTCTTGCAACAATTGCTGCAAGACTTACAAACATTTTATCTTTCTCTCTTGGTGTTAATTTCATAACTACGAGTTCCAAACATTAGGTAAATTATCACCTAAAAAATAAGTTAAAATTTTAATTATTGCAAATTTTAGATAGTAACTATTTTTGCCAATACTTCTAATTAATATTTTATTGTCCCATTGTGAAATTGCAATTTTAACATTCTTATTTTCGTATTTATTTATATCTAGTAATTCAGCTTTATTTATAAATTCCTTGCCAGTGATTAAAATAGTATTGACAGCATATTTATCATTTAGGTTTGTTTTATTAGTTAAAGCCTCTTTAATATCTCCAGAAAAATTAATTGCTTCTGCATGTATAATTTTTTCATCTAAGTTAATTTTCCATAAATCACTAAAATATCCTCTCTCGACAGTTTCTTGCATAGAAGTCCTACCAAAAATTGTTGTTTCACACATAACTAAGTTTGAAAAAATATCTAAGTTTAGATTTATTCTCCGAGCAAAATTACAATTATTAAAAAGAATTATTTCTTGAGGAAGCCATAAGACATCGCTCTTAACAAGATTAATATCTATATTTAAATTTGCACATTTTCCTAGCCCACTATAAATCTTTTCGGCAGCCTGTGTCGAAATAGAAACTCTGGAATCGATTAAATTTAATTTATATAAGTATTCATCGCCACTCGTAATACCACCTGAAGTATTAATTAATACTAACTCTTCATATTCTCGATAATTATTTGGCAGTAATGCTTTTGAAGCTCCTTTTTGGTAAAATTTAGATAAAGAATTTTTATTAAACTCAATATCAATCTCACCAAATGATTTTTGAATAGAACTATCCATAAACTTAATTCTAAAATACCTTAGTTATTATCTAATTGTTAAGACATTGTTAATATAAAATAAAAGCATATAATTTATAAAATATATACTGTTGTAGAGATTAAAATTAATTTGCAATAGATATAAAAAAATTGTTTATTACTAATATGTTTGAATTCAATGCTGGAAAATTAATTAAATTTATTGAAAAAACACTCTTAGCTATAATAGCAGTTTTAACGATTGTAGCTACTCTTCAGGAAATATTGAAAATTTATGAAATAGGTGAAGTAAATCTTGCTGATTTATTACTTTTGTTTATCTACACGGAAGTTTTAGGAATGATTGGTGTATTTTATACTAGCAATAGAATACCTATAACACTGCCCCTATTTATTGCAATGACTGCTATCGCTCGTCTGATAATTTTACAGGGCAAAGGAATGGATGCATCAACCTTATTATATGAAGCAGGCGCAATACTTATAATTGCAATTGCTTGTTTAGCTGTAAGGTATCGACCTAATAGTGCTTACAAATATCAAGATGAAGACGAAAATAATCATTAATATCTTTAAAAATTAAAATTTGTATATTTAAGCGTCTAAAAGATTTATGAATTGAAATATAAAAATTAATTCATAATTAAATATTATAAATATTTAAATGAATTTAAATGAAAAAAAATAACATTGATATTTTTATTACAGGCGCTGGTCTTGCTGGTTTACTTGCTTCTATAGCATTTTCAAGAAAAGGGTTTTCTGTAGTTTGTATAGATAAGATAGATATCAAAAATCATATTGATAATAACAGTAAGAGTTTTCGTACCACTGCTTTTCTAGAACCCTCAAAAAAATTTTTTGAGGAAATAGGCATATGGACAGAAATCAAAAAATATTCTTGCCCTATGAATTCGTTAAAATTGGTAGATACGAAATTATTAAATGATCATCTGACAATTACTGCATCCAAAACCTTTTCTAATGAAAGTTCTGATACTCTTGGTTGGAATATTAAAAATAATGACATGATTAAGGCTTTATTTGAAGTTGCGAAAAAGGAAAAAAACATATCATTATTTTCAAATACGACAATTGAAGTTTTTGAGATTAATGATGAATTTGTAGAAATTACTTTAAGCAATAAAAAACAATTTAATGCCAAACTTATTGTTGGTTCAGATGGTAGAGACTCTTTCATAAGGAATGAACTTAATATTAAATCAACTACAAAAGCACTCGGGCAAAACGCTCTTACTTTCGGTATTCAGCATGAGAAGTCACATAATAATATTTCTAATGAAATTTATTATTCAGGAGGTCCTTTTACAACAGTCCCGATAAAAAATAATTCAGATGAAAATTATTCATCTGTAGTTTGGATGGATGAAGAAAATGCCACTAACAATTTAATGAAATTAGACAAAACATCATTTGAGAAAGAGATTAATAAAAGATCTGCTGATATATTGGGACATTTAAAATTGGTTTCTGAACCTCAATTGTGGAAAATGCGAACCCAAGTTGCCAAAAGATTAATATCTTTTAGGGCAGTCATTATAGCTGAGGCTGCTCATGTTTTGCCTCCTATTGGTGCTCAAGGATTTAATATGAGCATAAACGATATAAAGTGTTTATTAAAAAAATCTATCAAAAATAAATACAAATTAGGTGAACCAAGAATGCTTTTATCATATGAAAGAGAAAGATTAGTAGATATGAATTTCAGAGTTTCTAGTGTAAGTTTACTTAATTACTTTTCAAAGACAGATAATCCTTTTTTAAAAATAATAAGGTCTTCATCAATTAAATATTTATTCAATTTTAATCCCTTAAAATCAACAATTATGAAATTGGGTTTGGGTTCTCAGTAATTTTACTTAGTAAAATATTGCTTAGTTTTTCAAATTCTAATAAATTTAGAAATATATTTATTTTAAGAAAAGGAGGTGGTCTATGTCTATAATTTTATATACAAGTCCTCCCCAAGAAATGTTGGGAAACTTGTAAATTAAATTTGAAAAGGGAGACAAAAATATCTCCCTTTTTTTAATAATATGAATTTTGGAAATCATTTTAAATATACTTTAATATTTTTTGAGACTTTGTTTCTTGTGTTAGGAGTTGTCCTTCCAATAGCACGTATTGATGAATTTTGGTTTTTTAGCTCTGAATTTTCAATTTTATCTGTAAGTAAAGATTTATTTATAAATTCTGAAATACTTTTATCAGTTATAATCATAACTTTTGGTTTCTTCTTTCCACTACTAAAAATTTTCTTAAAAGTTTTTGAAATTGAAAAAATTAAAAACTTAAGTCTTCACAAATTTTCAATGGTAGATATTTTTTTGTTAAGCTTTATAGTATTTGCTGGCAAGACATCGAATTATTTTGAGGTGCATTTAATGCATGGCTTCTATTTTCTTTTAACCTCTATTATTTTAGGTTTTGTTTATTTAATAATAATTAAATAAATGTTTAATTTTAATTCAAAAATATCCTTAGGGAGAGAGAGATATGAGTAAATATGCAATATATACAAAATGGTTTTGGCCAAATGGCATTCCTACAAAAGAAAGTGCAGAAAAAAGTATGAGAGAGTTCTCTGATAAAACAAATGCAGAAGATGTTTTATGGTGGAGAGCAGATGATAATCATCACCAATCAGTTATTATTTTTTCTTCTGAAGAGATAGCAAACAAAGAAATGGAAATGAGGCAAAGCCATCGAAAGAAAAGTACAGAAGAGCACGAAATTAAAATGGTTGAAGAATTTGTCGGGCCAGTGCTAGCTCAACTTTCATCAATTAAGTAAATAATTTATCACTGTTATAAAAATGTTTTAGATTTTTAGGTTTTTAAATTTTTTTACATTTATACTTTTAAAAACCTTTGCTGTTGGTTTTACAGGAACTACTGTAACACCAATTCCATTGTCTCTTATATGACATACATTAAAGCTTTTCCCTTCAATAATTCTCATTTCATCTTTTATTGATAAATCAATAGTTGAATATAATCCATTTGAAATAATTATAGGTATACCATGCCAAAAATTAGTTTGATTTATGTGAATATGACCGCAAACTATTGCTAGTATATTCTGATTTGCTAATTTAGATTTTAATTTAGTTGTGGATTTTTCATCTAAGCTGATCCAATTTGGGCTACTCATACTAAATTTGGGTGGATGATGCATCATTATGAGTGATTGCATTTGTTTATTCTGTGTTAAGCAATTAGATAAGAATTCAAATTGCTCATCACTTATTTCACCGGAAACCTTTCCCGATACAGATGTATCTAAAACTATTAGATTTAAATCTTCAATAATATGATTGTAGAATAGTGGCTCTTCAGAATTAATATTTCTAAAAACTTTATTGAATGAAAGCTTTTTATCATGATTGCCCAAAGCATAATAAATGGGAGTTTTGATATTTTTCAAAATTTGATAAAGTTCTTCATAGCTTTTTATATTACCTGTATTTGACAAATCTCCACTGATTAAAATAAAATTTGGTTCAGGTCTAAAATTATTAATTTCTTTAATTACATTTAGGATTGTTTTTCTAGTCTCAAAATGAATTTCATTTTGAGTTTTATCTCTACTAGAAAAATGAAGATCTGTTAGATGAATAAATCTTTTCATTTAATGTTACATTAAAATTAGAAATAGTATTAATCAGTGGTCTTTTAGGTATTCCACTAGGTCTTCATATCCACCAATGCGTTTTCCATCTTTAAAAATTTGAGGTATTGTTTTTATTCCAGGTGCTTTTACCTTTAACTCTTTACGTAATTCATCATCATTAATATCGAGATTTTTAAAAGGAATACCTTTACTATTTAATAACTCCTTTGCCCTGATGCACCAAATACAGGTTGGCCTAGTATACACATCTAACACTTAAGTCACCAAAATCTTCTAATAATTTTTAGAATTAATTTTTTGTTTAAAGGATATTAAATTTGTAAATAAATTAGAAATTTGTTTTCGATATGACCAACCTAAATTAGCCAAAATTTGAAATATTATAATATAAAAAATTAAAGAACACATACTCAAAATATAATTTCAATTTAAAACAAAGTACAGAATAAAAAAAACTAAATGATAGATATTTATCTATCATTTAGTTAGTTCGGGAGGAAATAAAAAATAATTTAAATCTTAAGTTCTGTTTGTTTGTTCAAACTATTTGAGTCCAAAAAAACATATTTTGTTTGAGTTTTTACAAAGAACGAAAATACTAAAATTAAAAATGTAACTATTAGAGGTGTAAAATAAATTTTATTTTGCATCAGAACTCCTTTTATATTTTTGTAAATTTAAGAAGTGATGATGTTTGAAATTTGATTGAAAAGTGACGAAACTAAGGATTTATTGAATACAAAGAATAATTACCTACAAGCATTACAACATCCAAATATCTCTAAATTGTGATCTGAATATTCAAAATTAACACTTTTACTAAGAGTTCCAAAAAAAGATTTTAAATTATCTTTTTCAAGTTCTGTTACTTTTTCACATTTTTCACAAATTAAAAAAGATGTAGAGGTCATAGCATTGCAGTTTGAAATATTACAGGCAACATATGAGTTTTTACTCTCAATTTTATGTACTTTACCGATTTCAATTAATTTATCTAATGCCCTGTATACCTGAGTAGGCGCCTTAATACCCTTTTTTTGAGTACCAGATAAAATAGTATATGCCTTTAAGGGTTCTTTAGATTGTTCTAATAAACTTAGAACCGTTTGTTGATTTTTTGTTAACTTTTCTTTTTTCATTTTTACTATATTTAATTCTTTTTAAGTCTATCACTGCTTGGAACAAGCATTGATAATATAAACAATACCAATGCTACAACTATTATTGAAGGACCTGAAGCACTATTTATCTCTAAAGAGGCAAATAAGCCTAATACTACAGAAATCACACCAGCGACTATTGACAACAAGACCATTTGAGACGGGTTACTACTAAGATTTCTTGCTAATGCTGATGGAATTAACAACAACCCAGTAATTAGCAATACACCAATCATTTTAATTGAAATACCTATTACTCCAGCTAGAAGCAAGGTGAAAATAATATTTGATCTATCGGGGTTCATGCCTTCTGCCGCTGCTAAATCGTAATTAACTGTTGCTGCAAATAAAGAACGCCAAATTAAATATAAGATAATTAGAATTAGTGCACCACCAAACCAAATAATATAAATATCATTAATAGTAACTGATAATATATCCCCAAATAATAATCCCATAATATCAAATCTTATAAACGTTAGATATCCAATCAAAACCAACCCAACTGCTATACTCGAATGAGCAAGAAGACCTAGTAATGCATCTCCTGGCAATTGTGTCCTTTTTTGAAGACTTAACAATAATAATGCAATAATACTTGAAACAATAAAGACAGATAAAGAAATATTAATACTAAATGAAAAAGCTATCGTTACCCCAATTAAAGCTGAATGTGATAATGTGTCACCAAAGTAAGATAAACGACGCCAAATAACAAAACATCCAAGTGGCCCAGTTACTATTGCTACCCCTATACCAGCTATTAAAGCTCTTACAAAAAAGTCATCAAACATTACTTTTCTATTCTTCCATCAGCACCATGAGAATGGTCATGGTGGTGTTTATATAAAGATAGAGTTGAAGCAGTATGTTCTCCAAATAGCTCTATGTATGAAGGGTTTTTTGCTACAGAACTTGGTGATCCAGAACAACAAATATGCCCATTTAAGCAAATAACATGATCCGTTGATGACATTACAAAATGTATATCATGTGAAATTAATAAAATACCACAATTTAATGTATCAGAGATTTGTTTTATTAGATTGTATAATGCTATCTCACCATTAAAATCTACGCCTTGGACCGGTTCATCTAAAACTAGTAGTTCAGGTTTTTTGGCTATTGCTCTTGCAATTAAAACACGCTGGAATTCACCACCAGATAGATTTCTAAGTTCAGAATATATCAACCGCTCTACGCCAGTAAGTCTAAGATTTTCTTTCATATCATTTTCTGACAAATCACCTGTTATCTTCATAAAGTCAAAAACACGTAATGGCATTGTCCAGTCAACATTAATCTTTTGAGGCACATATGCTACACGGCCAGTATTGCTAATTACAAAACCTTCATCAGGTTTTAAAATATTCAATACCATTTTGGCAGTAGTGGTTTTACCTGACCCATTAGGCCCAATTAGAGTTACAATTTGACCTTGTGAAACCTCTAAAGAAACATCTCTAACTAACCACTTTGAGGATCTGAAAATTCCTGCGTTTTCTATTTTGACTAAAAAGTCAGATCTATTTGTCATTTTTTTATTTACTTTAAAAATTGTTATATTATAACAGTGTTACTTTATAACATTTTAATTTTGAGGTAAACATTAATATGAAACAGATTAAAACATTTTTTGTGAGATTTATCACTTATATTTTTGCAGTTTTATTTGCCGGCTCTCTTGCAGCAAATGCAGAAATAAAAGTTGTTACAACTATCAAACCGCTGCATTCACTAATATCGAATGTTATGGATGGTGTGGGAGAACCTTCTTTAATTATTGAAGGAAGTACATCACCTCATAGTTTTGTATTAAAACCTTCGCATGCAAAAATGATAGAGCAGGCAGATATTATTTTCTGGATTGGTGAAGATATAGAGACATTTATGGAAAAACCTCTAGAGTCAATTGCAAAAAATGCTAAAAAAATCTCTTTTATGGAGCTTACTAGCATTGAAAAATTAAAGTTTAGAGAAGAGAATATTTTTGATCACGATGATCATGATGATCACGGTCATGGCGAAAAGAAAGATCATGATGACCATGGACATGGTGAGGATAAAGACCATGATGACCACGGCCACGGTGAAAAGAAAGATCACGACGATCATGGACATGGTGAGCATCCATTTGAGTGGGCTGGTCTTTTTGATTTGAAATCAGGAACATACAAGTGGTCATTTTCAAAAGTTGATGGGAAATATGCTGATCCTGCAATGCGTATGGTAATTTTACCTGCTCATGATATTGAGGAAGTAGAAGAAACAGCTGAAGAATTACTAGAGGCTGAGTCTTCTGAAATGAAATCTGATGGTGAAATACTTGTTGCAAATAATGTATCCTACTCATTGAATTTCGATGAATCAAAAGACATGACACACTTTACAGTAAATATTAATGAAGACGGGAAATATGCATTTTTTACTGAACACATGCCTTTTGAATTTGAATCAGATGAACACTTCTTTAAAAACACCTCAGGTGATGACGTTGAACCTGTGGCTCAAGAGCCTGAAGTTGACCATCATGACCATGGACACGGCGAAAAGAAAGATCATGACGATCACGGACATGCTGAAAAGAAGGATCACGATGATCATGGTCATGAAGGACATCACCATGGAGAGTTTGACGCTCATATTTGGTTAGACCCTGCTAATGCTAAGGAAATGCTCCATGAGATTGCACATGAGTTAGCTGACCTTGACCCTGCAAATGCTAATAAATACGAAAGTAATGCAAACAAAGCAATCAAGTCTATTGATGAAATGATTAGTAGTGTTAACAGCAGTATAAATAAAGATGCTAAATTTATCGTTTTTCATGATGCTTATCAATACTTTGAAAAAAGATTTGGTGTCGCAACAGCCGGTGCACTTACTTTGAATACAGATGTCCTTCCTGGAGCTAAACAAATTTCTGAGATACAGGAAGTAATTGCTGAGAAAGATATAAAATGCATATTTTCTGAGCCACAGTTTAATCCAAAAATCATAGAGACAATTGCACAGGATACTGGAATTAAAACTGGAGTATTAGATCCGTTAGGTTCAATTTTCGATGGGGGTAAAGAACAATACTTTACACTTATAAATGATATAGGAAACAAATTAAAGGATTGCTAAATTTATAGACTTTTAATTTAAACAACTAACACTAAGAACCTAAATTTATGATAAATAATGTTATAAATTTAGGTTTTTTTGTTTTTAAATTCACAATTAAGTATATATATTTTAATTAAACTACCAAAATATATAAAAGGATATTAAATGACTAAATGGCTGCAAGATTTAATGTTGCTTCATAGAATAGTAGCAGTAATTCACTTCCTACAAGGCTTATTTATGCTATTTGGAGGAAAGTTTATTGCTGAACAATATGGATGGGATTACTCCATAGGATTTGCAGCTATGGTGGAGCATCATGGTTCAACTCTTATATGTGTAAGTATCTATTTTTGGTTTTTACCTAGTTTGCTAAGTTTAGAAAACTTAAAAAAAGTGTCTAACTTAGGATTAATAGTTCAAGGAATTTTAATTTTAATGCCAATTTATCATGCAGTATTTAACTACTTTCCTATTGATCCTGGATTTTTTGTAATGGTATTTGTGTTAATTCTATTAATGATATTATTTTTTAGAGCTTCAAGGCAGAATGAAATTTCTGACTGAGCCGATTAGTTAATTTAAATAAAATTATCTGATACAAATTCATGCACAACTATTCCTCTAGAACCTATGACTTTGGTATTATAGTCTTTTAAATGAGGAAGATAATATTTTTCTAATAATGATAAACAATTTTTAAATGCTTCTTGGTCTTTATACTCAAAAAGAATGCCTACCCTAAAAGTACCTTCCTTGTTCCAAATCTGAGTTACAACTCTCCTAAGCATACCAGCCTCAATGAAGATTTTTGTAACTTCTTCAGTAAAAATTTCATCTTGCTTTCGAATATAAGAATCCATCTCTCCTTTAGTAGTAAATTCTCTCGTTGAATAGTTAATTAAGTTGACATTAGACATTTTATCCTCTTGATTTGTTTTTTAATTCTCTTAATTTTTTTGCAATTTCCTTTGACATCTCACTTTGGCCAAAAAAGGGAGCATTTTCACATGCCTTAGCCAAATACTCTAAGTCTTTAGTGTTACAATAACCTCTCCACATATCACTCATAAGTACTTCTTGATTACTTTTATTATCTTTCATTTAGATGCCTCTATACTTTTGTTTTTATTCATATTTCTAAAAATTAGGTAATTTATGGGCTTTACTTTGGTCAATTAGTTTACAGGAAACGGGTTGCACGTAATCCAAAATAGTTTTACCACAATCAAGTTGCTCTATCTCAAATTCTTCTCCAGTCATAAAAGACTTTCTATTGAAACAAACATAACTTTCTTAAGAAAATAAAAAAAGTATTAAAATCACAATTTTTTTATGTCTCAATCAAACATGATAATTCAAGATTTTATTAATTGTTTTTAAAAATAAGTTATGATTAAACTTAATTTTCTAATTTAAAAATTTAGGAGTTTTGAATGTTTTGTATTTTTTCTAGTGTTAGATATTCAAATCCAAAATTAATGCATGTAGGTCATCAACATATGGCACAAACTTTTGACCCTAAACAATTTAAGGGACTTTTAGAACTTCAAACCTTTCATATTTCTCCTGATAAAGGACTAGGTATTTTTACTTTCGATAATCAAGAGAACATGCAAAAAAACCTACCTAATTTAAAGGCTTTTAATAAAGATTATGAAGATAGGTTTTCATGCAAAATAACTGTTGATACTGGAATATTAAATCCTGAACTATCTTATAAAGCACAATGAAAGATACTGATGAAACTGCATTCCTCAATAGTTTATTTATGGATTTCACAAGTGAAAATGAACTTGAATTATTTCTAAAATCTCTTGATGAGGTCTGGTCTGAAGACCTTTATTCTCGCTTATCAGCAGCAGGTTTGATAAGACACGTTATCTCAAAAGTATGGAATAAAGAACAACATAGAATATCGATGGTCTTTGAATATGATAGTAAAGAGGGCTATCAGAAATGTCAGGAAATCATCGATCAAGAGTTTGGTGTTGTTCTTAAAGAAAAATTAAAGAAATTTGTCTTTAAAATACATAATAATAGAGGAGTTGTTGTATCTGAATTTATTAGGTCTACTTCCTAAAATGTCAGATTTACAGCTAAAAATAATGTTAGGTGGAACAATGCAAAAAAAGCTTATTTAATCCTGAGGCGATATGAAAACAAGTCAATATGAAGAAACAGACCTTACATTAAAAAATGCAAGTTTGGAAAAAATTGCAGCAACAGCAAGTGCAGTAATTTATAGAAATAAACAAAAAAAGAAAAATCTTTCAATCAAAGACGTATCTGGAAACAGCGGCGCCAAAACATTTATATGTATGGATGATGAAGTACCAAAGTGCATAGTAAAGGTCAAAGGTGATAAAAGTATTATGAGTTCACATCCAAATACTGAAAAACGTGTTGTACTTGCAACAGAAGTTCTGCGCAAACATAACATCGCTCCATCTATATTAATGCGCGGAGCTGATTTTCACATAGAGAAATCAAGTGGTATTTCGGTGATGGATGATTTTTTTCACTTTAATTCAGAATTGGCGCCACCTGAAAAAATTGCAAAGCTACTGGCAAAACTTCATTCTGTACCTATTGAATGGTATGCAGACTTAAAAACGGAATTCCTTTATCGAGACAAGCGATTAAAATCAATTCTAGAAACAATGCCCTCATACGCTCCTTGCTGGTGTCTACCTTGGTCTGCCTTTGACACCGGTATGCCAGTGTTGGGTGTAGGAAATCCTAATCCAGAAGTGGCAAAAAGAGTTCTCAACTTGTTAGTTAAAACTGGCGTTTATAAAAAAGTAATGCAATGCCAAGATTTTTTGCCTTTATCCAATCCAGCTAGACGAGAAGTTGTTATTCACAATGACTTTAAACCTGACAACGTTCTTTACGATCCTGAAACCAAAGAACTTTCATTGATAGATTATGATTTGGTTCAAGTTGGGCCGGCAATAATGGATTTTGGACTCCCATATATGATGTGGCTTGGATCGAGATTTACAGACTTTGATTATAGAAAAGACTTTATTAAAACATATCTTAAAGAAGCAAATCTTCCCTTTGATCAGAGTAGTGTGGAAGATATGATGCTAGATTGTGAAATAAATACTATCGTGGCGTTTCCAGGTTTATTGTCAAATATTTACGATGCTGAGGTACCATTGTTGCGAGGAATAGAGCATCCAACTGCAAAATCTGGAGTGATAGGGAGCAATTCTAGTGCTTCTCCTACTGGCCTAGACTTAGTAGATTTGCTAGCTGATTCTGTAAAGAAAGTTCGCACAGATAAAGATTTAAAAATTTCAAGTATAAAAAATGGTTTTGTTGTCACTATGTTTGAGCAAGAAGGATTTGGGTCGGTTTTATTAAATTCCTGGCTGAAGGAAATGCAAAAAAATAGGATGCTCCGTCTTTTTGGAATTGCTGAAAATGATAGTGGTCACTTGTTTGTCTCAGAACATGCTAAACAAAATAACAAATAAATTACTTGTTTTAAAACAGCTTTTGAGAGGACAAGCTAAGTCAATGATTTAATAGCGCGCCCGGAGTGAGGTTTAATGCCTTTCGTATGCACCAATTCAAATGCTTTACAAGTAATACTCTCAGTTTAAGTGATACAATTTATGTGTCAACAGGCACAAATGGTCTACCCATTGGTCTACCCTTAAATTAACTGTTACTAGTATAGGTAAGTGTAGCACGTAAATGTCTTATCTAATTTCTAATAATAGCTAATTAATAATCACTTAAATGTACCACTCTTAATGTATCACTCATGCATGTGCCACCCTACCCATGGAGGATATATATATATACATAACCTCTGCGATAGATTAGGTGTCTACAATAGTTACTAAATTAAAATATTTTTTAAGAAATAAAAAATACATTTAATATCTTTTTAATATCAAATTTTATTTTATAATATTACATAAATCTATTGTATTTGTTATATTTTTTTGTTACAGATAAATATTTGATTAATATTTGTTATATATTTGATTATGATTTTAAGTATTCCCTTTGAAGAAATTAAGACTTTTCCAAAAGAAGTTAGATTATTTCTAAATAGTTATTTTAAAAAAAAATTATCCGAAAGTTTAAAAGAAGAAAACCAAGTTTTTTTAAATCAAACATCTACATTGCACAAACTGGCTGATATTTTAGAGGCGCCAGTTTTCACAAGGCACCCATCTAGAAAATTAGTCGCTAATAATAAATTTGATTGGTTTAAATTTCTTTCAAAAATTATTGAAGATAAGAATGGAAAGCATAAATACGATTTTCATTTTACAGTCACACCAAAGAAAGATACAGAAATACTTCTAAATTCTAATGGACATAATATCATTCATGATAACCCTAAAAGTTGGGGCGTAGTTTTAATTTTCTGTTGTATGTTTGGATTTGGAAATAAATTCCCAGGCTTAAGTGTAGCTAAAACAACCAAAGATATTTCCTATAATATTAAGAAAATTAAATTATCTGGTACTAAAGAATTCAGTTCAAAAATTATAGGCCCATTATTAAAATCTATTACATCATTATTTCAGATATATGCTCATAATTATTATATAAAAGATATTCATTGGTTCACTTTTATAAAAGCTAATAATGAATTTTATTTTGCAGGTGAAACAAAAGATTTATGCATTAAAGCCGCAGCAAAAATAACACAAAAATATTTTTTCTTATCAAATGAAGATTTTTATGAACTAAAAAATAAGGTGAATACATTTAATGAGCTAGGAAAGGAAGTTTTAGAAAACGAATATTTAGAAAATGCAGGAAGAATATTTGAAAACAATCAAAAAATTGAAGATAAACTATAACTGTCTATAAGTATCCATTTTTATCCTAACTCTTGTATAATGTGACCGAATATCCTTTGGAACACGCTTACTGAAATATAGTACATTACGCTTCTTAAATGTGTATTTAACTTTTAAATGGTCTACCCATCCATTCTGCAAACAATAAACTACCTGCAAATCAACGGTTACAGACCTATGGAATATTTAGTGTGGCGCGCCCGAAGTGTAGTTCTGTGCTCTACTAATGCACCACATTCCAACTGAACTTCAGCAATACTCGCAGTTTATGTATTACAGAGTCTGTGTCAACAGGCACATAATCTTTCACAGTTATGCACCCCACATGAGAGCCACCCCACCTACCTACGATATATATTCATAACCTCTGCAATAGATTAGGTGTCACCATTGGAAACCACATATTGGATGTTATTAACGAGGGTGGAGAGTGTGTACTAATGCATATTACTCCCTTTTGTTATAAGGAGAGAAGAGAAGAAATTCCAATCAGCGGATATAATCATTATATAAATAACTATAAAAATTACGATGAAATTATAAATTCACTACATAAATTACCAACGTAGAGATCTCTAACGGATTCTTCTTTAATTTTTGAAAATAAAATAGATACTTTATTTTTAGAAACTATAAACAGTTTTCAAAATTTATTTATAAATATTATAAAAAAATCGAAAAATTATTTATTAATTCAAGATAAGAAAAGCTTAATTTTAAAATTGCTAATAATTTACATACAAAATAAGATTTGATTAAGAACTTTTAATTGTACTATTAATATTGAAAAGTGAATTATGTTTTAAACAATAATGATTTTAATTGTTGGGGCTACCATGAATAACAATAACTCTGTATTTGCAATCCGTACACATAAATTCGGTAAAAGAGAAAAAGGTCTTTATGAATATGCATCGAAATATTTTGGAGCAAATAATACTTACATAACATGCAATACTAAGAATAATAATATCAATATTCCTAATCAATACAAAAATATTATGTTTCATGAAGGAAAAGTATTAAATGATACTAGACTATTTTGGCATCCAGATTGGCCTTGGCGGTGTGGAGATTATTGGTATTATGCTTTATACAATAGTTTAGATAACTATGAGTATATTTGGCTTTGTGAACCAGATATTTATTTCTGCAATGAAGATGCTACAGATTTCTTCAAACAATTTGAGAATGTTAATAGTGATTTTTTAGCTTTTGGTTATGGTACAGCAGGAAAAAATTTATTCTTTTTTAACACTTCGGAAGTTCTCGAGGGTACACCAATGTCATGTCTTTTTGGCTTTACTAGAATTAGGAGAACATTAATAAAGACATTATTTGAAAAGAGGGTTCAACTTTCACTTTCTTTTTTGAATAAAAAATATAACCCTAATCAATATCCAAATGATGAGATCTTTTTTGCGACAACACTAAATAAGTTAAATTATAATATTGAGAAAATCGAAAATCATTCCTCTTTTGATACTAGACTTTTTACTGCTGATGAAGATCAAGCAATGACAATAGAGGATGCTAGGAAAATAAAAGGGGATTTTATTATCCATCCTGTCCAAGAAGATGAGGTTTATTTGCAGAAAAAAATTAAACGGCTAAATTCTAAATTAAATCAAAATTCCAGCATTTCTGAGTGGATGAGAAAAGTTTTACTCAAAACCAGCAATGAAAAATTAAAAAAAGAGTTAAAAATTCAATTTTTAAACGCCTTTAATAATTATGTTGATAGATTGTGATCTATTTAGAAAAATTTTAACTACTAAATTTCTTAGTTTTCCTCAGATTTCTTTACCTAAAATTATATATCTGAGCATATACTGTGTCAAATCTGTTTCAAAAATAAAAGGGCAGTTTAATCAAAACTGCCCTTTATAATTTATTTTTTTTTAGAAGGTTTTTTCTTTTTTTGATTTAATTTCCTTAAGTGTTTTATATATTCAGGATTTAGATTTGCCCCTGTTATAATTCTATAACCGCCACTGTTTCTATTTAATTCCTCAACCTTTTTATCAGAGAGGAAACCTTCAACTGTTACTTTACCCATATTTAATTCTCCTAATTATTATTGTGAAAATTGATATTAAAAATGAGATATAATTGGCAGGAATTACCTGCCAATTTTTATTAATGATAGGTTGGTATTTCGTGTCCGAAACATTTATATGCAAACACGTCAACTATTATTAGTTGGTTGTTAGTAATTTGATCTAAAGCAAATTCAAATTCGAAAGTCTCATTTTGAAACTCGATTATAAAGTAAGTTTCATAAATATAATCATTTTTTTGATATATTTCATTTACCATTTCTTCAACTAACTTTGCTCTTTCAGAACGCTCCGGAAAGAAACTATATACAATTGGAGAGAAACTAACTTCCTGTATTTGATTGCCATATGTATTAAATGTTTCATTTACATAATCACATGCCAATAATTTCTTATGAGTATAACTCATAACATTACTCCTTTATTAACTATTTCAAACAGCAGACACACCTCTTTTGAAGAGATGCATCGAAAAATAATTATTTGTAGGAGTTTAGAACTAATTTTTCATTTAAAAGAATGCGGTCAATTTTATTAAAAACCAAATCTCTGAATATATTTTTTATAATGATTAGTCAATTTAAATATAATTTATACAGTTATTTAAAATCTTGATAGTCAAAAAAAGGTTTTCTTATTATCTGAAAATGCCCATGCAAAGAAACTATAAATTACAAGCGATGTCATGGGTATGGAAGCAACTAAACCAAAACCATTTTTTTCAGCATAAGTAACAATAAAAATTAAAGCAAAACCCAAAGCACTAAAACAAAAGATAAATCTTAAAATCCCCAAGGATGCCACCATTTTGCAAAAAAATTATCAAACATTTTTATTATCTCATTAATTAATTACTTTTCAGTATAGAACAATAATTGCATCACATTGTTCTTAAAATAACATCTGTGGAAGATAAAGAGACTGTCAATACATTAGGAATTGATTATCTGTGTTTGGTTTTACTTTAAGTCGTAGTAACCGAGAAAAATGTAACTAATTCTAGTTAATGTTTTTGATTGAGTAATCATTACCTTATGTTTAATGTAAGATCGGTGAAAAGAACCATAATATCTGCTATCGCCACTATAGTCTCTATTATCACCTAAAACAAAATAATGGTTTTTTGGAACGGTCAATTCTGATAAAAAGTCTTGTAAATAATGATTCCCATCATTTAAAATTTTATATGATTTATCATTTGAAATATACTCTATTTCCCTCGCATACGTTTTTCCATTAAATTTAAATTTACCATCATTTTTTTGTTTTAAGACTTCTCCATTCAAAATTATTTTTCCATTTTGAATTTTGATTTTATCTCCTGGCAACCCAATTACTCTTTTTACTAAACCATCACCTCTGGTTTTGTTATGACCCTCAATAATAATAACATCACCATATTGGATCTCATTGTTTAGATAAAAGTTATTTCCTAAAATCTCGTATTCCTTTTGGAAATTTGGAAGCATAGACTCACCAATTACACCTGTCACTAGAAAGATACTGTTAAAGTATGTAAAAAAAGATACTAAACCTACAAACAAGGAGATAAAACTATAAATATATATTTCATCTTTAATACCTTTAAATATTTTTCCTATCAAAAATATTATTATAATAAATGGAATGATCAGGACAATTAGTAAAACAGGAGTTAACCAAAAGTTAATCTCTTTATAAGCAATCCCAAAAAAAACTTCTGCTTGAACAAGAATTATATCAAAGTTTATTAGTATAAAATCTAAAAAACTTATAATTGGGTCATACATTTAAGAACTATAAAAATTAATTGCGAAATATACTCTAACAAAAATATCTATGGAAGGTAAAGAGACTGTTCAGATTAGGAATTTGAGTTAGGAATCAGAGTATCTTTAATTAAGTTGTTTATATGCAAATAATAAGATTTGCCTTTTAAGACCATTAAATGATTTCTTAATATTATCTCTATAACTCCATGCTATATTGGCACCAATTTGGGCGGCTATTAGATAAAATATTACTGAACACATACACATATAATAAACTTATCCAAAATAAAATAAAACTCAAGTCAAAATAATTTATAATCATGGAAAAGAGACTTAATATATCCACTTCATCACTTATATAAGAACCCCTGGTTGGGGGTATTGGGTGGGGTATCTAACCTACAAATTAATTCAAAGTGGTACACATATGGCACCTTTTTTTGGTGCGAGTTTTAACTATAGGCTAAGTCATTGAATTTATGGCGCGCCCGGAGAGTAGTTCTGTGCTCTACTAATGCACCACCATCACAAATACATAAGCGATATTCTCAGTTTAAGTGTTCTAGCTAATGTGTCAACACGCACGTTTTGTACATCAGTTTGTACATCAGTTAAGATGATAAATTAACTGTTACTAGTATAGGTAAATATAGTATGTCATGTCCTATTCAAAAATAAGAGAAAACCTAAACATAAGAATTATATTACATAAGTACTGCCACCCCCTGCATGTGCCATGCCCCCCTTGGGGGTAATATATTAATGAGTACTGCGATAGATTAGGTGTAATTATTGGTAACCATTTTAATGGAAGTACAGCCTTTATACATGGCATGTAATAGTTTTATGTACCCAGAGTTAGGGTGTAGTAGTTTAAGTGAGTCAGAGGGTGTTTGTAGGAGTCTGTAGGGGGTGTTTTATTTATTCAAACAGAATTTAAGGAGTGTGTTTAGGTATCTTATATCCAAAAAATTGCCACTCAATCATAACATCTTTACTTGTCGCCCGACCATATTTAGTTCCTACTAATAAGTTATCTAATTGTTCTGGCATCATTAATGGAAAAAACTGTCTAAATTTGTTGTTCATAAGTTTGACGCCTTGGTATTTTTCTTTATTGTTAAATATAACTGATATTCTTTTCAATTGATTTGCTTTAGTGCGATTTGTGCAGATGTAATCAATCATTGAATTCTTATCAATGTCTATTAAAAAAATTCGTTCGCACCAACCTCTGTCTTTTTTACCTAAATTTCCATGAAGATTTTCTTCATAAAAAAGTCTAGATAATATCCATTTCCCTTTTTTATTAGAAGCAATAAAAAGCTTGTTACCTCTCCAGTCTTTGGAAGCACTATTACTAATTACAAATTCATCTACACCATCATTATCTATATCTCCCTTTCTTATTTCTGCTCCTAAGTTTTCATTGTTTAAAGAAAAGGTTTCATTGTAATTTATTTTTGGATTAGAATTTTTTATTTCAAAGTTATAAATATCAATACCACCTTTAGTATGAGAGCCATCTCTACTCAAAATAAGGTGAAAACCATTATTAGAATTTAATTGCGCCTCGCCAGCAAGATACAAATGTTTCTCAATGCCTATTTCGTCAAAATAGAATTTTTTAAACCCTGATTTAGATGAAAGCAAAATATAAGATTTTTCTTCTACCTGTAGTCCTGTGCATTTCTGCTTATTTGGAATTGGGTCATTCAATGCAACAAGGTCAGCTAGACCATCCTGATTAAGGTCTTCAACAACCAAGTCATGAGTCATGTCATTAATATTCGGTAATTCTTTAGTTTTTTCTGTGATATTGTTTCCATTAATTTGAAACCAGCGATTTTGAGCGCCACAATTAGGATATTTTGGACTGAACCCGTCAACTCCATAATCAGCAATGAAAATATCTGTAGTTCCATTTTGCTTATTTTTAAAAGTTTCAAACCGTCTTGGATAAGTCATTTTTGGGAAAATATTCTTCCACCTTTGAGATGTCTGAAGTTGGTTAGTATCTGAGTTCCATTCCAAAATAAATGGTTTAGCTTTATTGCTAGTATGATATTCATCATTTTCATCAAAAACATATATGGCACCAAAAATCTCATTGATACCATCATTTGATAAATCTTCTGAGCCGTAAATACTAATTACCAAATGATGATTTTCTGAAATATTAGAGTATTGATGAGGGAAGAAAGAAAAAAGTTTTTTAGGCTCTTGCTTAATAAAGTATTCACTTGAAAGTTGATACATAACTCCTCTTTCTAAATCAGAGGAAACTAAA
>CACBIM010000022.1 GCA_902539295.1 uncultured SAR116 cluster alpha proteobacterium | reverse complement strand
CTAATAGAGCCCAATTGATTCTGCCAAGCGTCGTTAAGACGAAGCAGAAAATCATTTTCATATTTATTTTCGATCATTTCTGCAATTTCAGAAAGCAGAGTAGGCTGTGACGATTTTTTATAATGAAAAATAAATTTCCTGTAGAGCTGGTCTATTTTAAACCATGATTTTGGATAAATTTTTAAGGCATCTTCAAAATCCGTCATACCTAAAGACATACTTGAAATTTCATGAAAGAATTCTGAAGCGTATAGAACACTTTCATAAACTTCTTTAAATTTATCATACCAATGTGTATTAAAACGATTTCTTATAATTGAGTTGACATCTTTATGGGAAATTGTCTTCTTTGATAACTCTTCAATAATAGTTGTTATTATATAAAGATCTATAGCTTCAAAATAATCTATTTCTATTAATGAACGAAAGTCCACCTCGTTAATTTTATTATCAATTTCTAAAATATTTTGATACTCATTTGAAAAATGCTCAAATACTTTTTGATTGTTCCTATCATTTTTCCAACGATCCATAAGAATTACAGCCTCAGCATTTAACTCTGCATCAAGATTTTGTTTTCTCATATAACAAGATTTAAATAGTTGTATTGCAAAGTCAGAAATTGATGGACTTTCAACCTTGTAACCATAAAGTCGGTTAAATTGGTTCCAAAGATGTTCCTCAAGATTACATTTTTTTAAAAGTCTAAAAGTATTGTCTTCATTATTTTTTAGTTCAGAGAGAAGAGAAGCTACTACTCCCTCAATATTTTGTTTACTGCCTGGGGCAACCAATAGCATCTTATTTTTTAGAGAGATCTCATCTTCTTTATCTGTCAGGATAGACTTTAAGTCACTCCTCCGTTTTGAGGATCTGAAAAAAGCCTGATGAGATTCTAAAGTATCACTAAAGTGAGGGCCTAAACCCAATTCATTTAACCAAATTTGAATTTGGTCAGTACGGAATTTTCCATGAGAAAGTTGCACGTCTAATAGCCAGTTATCAGTAAATCTTTCAGGCTCTGGACCAAAATTATATATTAAAAATTTTTGTTCGGATTCTTTTCTTAAAATCCTATATTTTATTGAAAACTCATCATTATTAATTTCAATTTTTTCAATGCCATCAAGTTCAAGGTTATCAAACTGCTCTCGCATTTCTTTTTTTGCATCATACCAAAAGACAATTCTATGCTTTTGAAATTGTGATTTTAATCCTTGAAGAATACTTTCGTCCATTAACTCAATCCTGATATTTTTATGAGTGCATTTGCAAATTTAGGATAATTGGTCTTAACACCATCATCAAGATCAATATCTATTCTCTGAGTGGCAAGTGGGAAGATTACTTCCCTCTCCCATATTTCTAACTCCTGTAAAATTGTATTAACCTTTTGGATTTGAGTAATGGCTCTTGTTTTTTCTCCTTGGGAGGCATCAGAGCTGATCTCCGTTCTCTCCAGTGCTTGCTTTTGTGATGTGAGTTTTATCTTAAATTGCCTTAAATATTGATCCAACATAACAGAGACTGTATCACGGTTGTAACGATGCATATAGATCAATGCATTAAAGGACCCTTTGGGACTAGAGAACTGCCAGTAGATGGGTCTCTTTTTATAGGTTTGAACATGATCTTTATAAAAGTCTCTTAAGAAGTAATTACGAATAGGTTTACCTATGGAGGTTTCAATAAAGCGTAGGTTCTCTGTAAACTGCTCTTCTCCAAAGGTTACTCTTAAGAACTTTTTAAATCGTTCTGTGATATCATCATCAAACCAGTCTTCATCTAAGATAGGAATGACATTATCATCATCAGCTTCGAAGGAAGGATTGGGAACTTTCTTTAAATAGTCCTCAATCGTCTCTCCTTGATTTGCTAGGATCAAACCTGGCTTCTCTAAGGCGTAGCGTCCGAACATACAACCTACAGCATAGGAGATGAACTCTTTGATTGAGTCCTGCTGTAATCGTTCTTCCTGAACGTCTTTGGATACCTTCTGTCCATACCGATAGGCGGGATTGCATGTGAGGGTTATTTCATGAATGGGAACATCAGGTGTTAACTCGTCTTGTAGTCCATACGCTTCAATAAAAATCTTATTGTTTTCCTCTTCTAACTTTAGCATTTCGTCTGTCATGCCTTGCCAATGATTGCGCAAAGCATGGTAGGTGTTTTGAAGAGTGTTGGAACTATGTTCCGAAGACAATAAAGGTAAAGAAGTGAAATCCCAGGAGGTCTCGAATGAGTTCCAATCATTTTTTGCTAACGCAATCGACCTAGAAACTAGATCAAAGATTATCTCTCCCATATCGTTGAAAACTGTTTCGATTATGGGAAGTTTTCCCACATCACCAACTTCAAAATGGAAAGTGGGGTTAATGATCTGTAATAAAATAGTGGGTATTTTACAACAAAAATAACCTAACAATACATTGAGGTTGATGTAATATGCACAGGACCCACCAACTTCATAAAGCATACCATTGGGCATGTACCTTGCACCGAAGTAAGCACTACTTAAATCAGTCCAAGTTATAGCGTGCTGGAAATAGGGATTATTTTGTTTTAACACAAAACTTGAGTTTCCCTTAAGATAGGGATATTGGCGCGTGATGTATTTATGTAGACTGCAACCGTCATTTTCCCAATCGACAACAAACTCCAGATTTCCATACCACTTCCTAAAATTCCCGCCTTTGTTCAAAGGAAACCATTTTAGACCACTCTTTGTAGCACTTTCGCGATCCATATCATAACCTGTTGATATGAAAGAAACCTCCTGCCACCTTCTAAGAAATTTTTCATTATTTGCTGTCCTCAAACCTTGTCTCACATTACCAATTTCCTTAAGATTAGGTTGTGAAAAAAGTTCAATTATCGTGCTACTAACCCAATAGGATATTGAATAATCGGGTAATTTTTTGAAAACAAGAGCAGTCGCCCTGTAAAACCACCCACAATCTGGTTTTTTGATTGCCTCAAGTGTTTTGGGTGCTTGATTAGCAGCACCTCGAAAGTCAGAGAGTTTTATGAATCCACCTTTCAAATCAGGTTTATGGTCATTTTGAATGGTAAATGTGCAAATAGGAACTGTTGCTCCATCAAATCCAGAATATTCAAGTTGAATGAGTGACGTAATGGTTTTTTGTTCGACAAGAAATACGCGAAGTTTTTCATAACTAGATATAAACATCCAAACAAAAGGTGTCATAAATCCTAACTGTCCTTGCTTCAGAGTTAATTTAGTATTACGAACCATAAAGGCAGAGAAGAGATCTGATTTTACATCCGTGTAATGCTCTTTCAGGTAATTTGCCATTCTACCATTCATACCTTTGCCTCCCATATAAGGAGGGTTGGCAATGACAACATGGTACTTCTGTCTTAGATAGTCTGCTTGGTGTAGGACCTTTAGGACATGGTCATGGGTTGATTTTAAAAAGAGGTTACCTGAGAGATCCTTTGACCTAAGAGTTTCTCGTATTCCTTCTACATCTTCTAACGCAGGTTGTATAAGAGATCCAAAGTTATCGGACTCTTCAAATTGGGTCAGAGTGGTACGAAAGGGGTGCGTAAATAAATCACGTCCTACCTCATTCATATACTCATTCAGCTCATCTGTTTCGAACTTGATGTTTTCTAATACACAGATATTAGGTTGAATAGGACTACGAAAGAACCTTCGGTGCTTTCCTCGTGCCTTCATGGTTAACGCAAAGGCAGCAAGTTCGCCTGCGCGTTGGTCCAGTTCAATGCCATAGAGATTGTTTTGTAAGATCAGCGTGGGAATGCTCACTGCATCATAACCTGCCTCTTCATAGATTGCATACAAAAGATCAAAGGAGTACGTCAGCATATGCCCTGATCCACAGGCAGGATCACAGATCTTAATCTCTTCAGGGGAGGTTATCTTTAAAAAGTCTGTCTCAGGTTCTTCAGGCGCGATGTAATACTCCATCTGATTAACCAAAGAAGAGCCAGGATTGTTCAACATCCAAAGACGACCAAGGGAGTTCTCTACCAAATACCTCACAATCCAGTTGGGTGTGAAGAGTTGGGTCGCAGCAGGAATGTTCTCTGGTGTCACCTTTTGGTTTTTCTTTAAACCCTCAAATACCTCGTCCTTCTTTTCTGAGATGTAAAACTGGTATAACCAACCAATCACTTCAACATCTTGGCAGTTCTCTTCTGTCATTGCCTCTCGAAGTTGCACTAAGACCGAAGTGCTAGAAAGCAGATCATCAGGCATTAAGAGTTCAGTGTAATCAGCAATCCTCTCAAATAAAAAAGGCATGCTCGAATGCCATGCATTACAGACAGATACGATTAAATAACGATACGCTTCATTATCAGGATCACGACTGGCAGATCGCCCATCGAGCAATGATCGAACAATGTTTTGAGTATTATCTGATATCAGATCACTGTCAAATGTGCCTGCACTTGCCTCTGATAAAATCTCGGGCCTGGTTTGACCCTCTAATGGAGCAATCACACGAACACGGTTATAACCATTCATATCCAAATACTGCAAAGCGGTAAAGCGGTTGAACCAGGTGTAAGCAACTTGTTCTGCCACTTTGTCTTTGCCATTGGAATGGATTTTATTTTCAAGCTCTTTAACAGCCTTTAAGTTCTCACGACGCGCTGCACTCTCTTCATGAAGAACTAAATCAATTTTAGAATGAACTTTGTTTTGTAACAAAATGCGCGATGCTTGCGCAAAACGTTTCAAAACATTTGTGTCCATTAAACAGTGATCCTCTTTCCCTTCTTGATTTCTTCTTTTAGGGCTTTCTTATAATTATTTATATACTCATCAACATCTTCTTCTGTCTCTAAAATAGATTTTGATTTAGTGAAATTTACAGAGTGTGACGAAATGACTTCAGCACCTGTCTCACCACTAACCTTCCCCAATAATTCTGGATAAATAGTTGTTTTAAAGCGTTCGAAAAGAGTAGCTACTAAATCTACTACATCTGTATTATTTAAATTATTTTCTAAATCTTCAAAAGATTTGTCTATTTCTGATCGTATTTGTTGGTCAACTGACTGGTATCCATCCATAGCTTTGATTTCATTTAATAGTTTGGATGCCATAGATCTACAATTATCAACGGCACTCTCTCGAGCTTTATCAATAATTTTTGTTAAATCATCGACTTTTGTTTTCACAATTTGTATTTGATTATTTCTAAAGCAAGTTGGATCATCTAATATAGTTTTTATTTCTTGAGGAACATCAGATCCCAGTGAAGAAAAATTATCATTATTTTTTATTAAAAATTGTTGTGCTTCCCTATAAATTTTTATTTGGGGACCATACATGAACTTCGATACAGGATCAATTACGCTTTCCTTTTGGTCTAATAAATCATTCTCCATCTCTGGAAGTTTGTTAATTACCCAATTGAAATCCTTTTCTGATGCTGTTTGCAGTGTATTGATTACATCTGAAAGATTATCTAGGAATGGAGTATCCTTATTTTCAGATTGAAATCTTTTTAATTTAGTTGATAGATCTTTAAATCCATCTAGAATTTCTTTTGCAAGTCCACGCGGGTCTTGGTTTTCTGCAGGATGATCAAAAAAATCATTTACAAAAGATTTTAAGTTTTTAATTTGTGGTGCTGAAATTGTGGACATAGTTTGTAAGATAGTATTTGGATGAGTGTTAGTATTCCTAAGTGACTTGATTAACTCATCATCCTTGAGCTGATTACTATCTTGGATTGCTTCTATCTTCTGTGACCCACACAGAGCAGCTATATTTGAAAGTATCGCGTAGGATGGCCATCCATAAGGAATTCTCTGAAAATTTTCAATAACTGATTTAACGGTTACCCTTAAACTCAGTTGAGATTGCGATACTAAGTAATTAGAAATTGCCTGTTGTGCTTCCGTCAGAGGTGCATTTTGATCACCTAATATCCCTTCTTTAGCATCAGTATAGGACTTTGCAATTTCTGGCTCACTGTAATTTATGTCTCTCAGCATTGAGAGATTGCTGTAAACTTTGTTAATCAAAAGTTGAAATGCCTTTTCAATTCTGGTTTTGGCATTTCCCTCTCTAATTTCAAGTTCATCAGCTCGAACGATAAGTTTTGCTTCACTTATCATCTTTTGAAAAGTAATTTGAAAAGTTTTATATCGATTTGAATTTTGCAAGCCCTTCTCATTCAAAACTCGCGATTTTACCTCATCTAATCCTGATCTTTGATTTAGACGCACATACTTTTCGGTCTTTTTATACAACATTAAATCAGAAAGGAATTTGGGATCTTGACCAATGATTATGAGCAAATCCTGGTTTGCTGAACTCTCAAATTTAAAGTTTTCAAAACTTTCAGCATCTTCATTCGCAGGAGTTATTAGATTAATTGCAAGTTCAGAGTCCTGCCCTTTCAGCTCGCCATCAATTTTCTGGGCGTACTTATAGTCTGCACCAGAAGTATGCCTAATTTTTGGAGTGGCAATAATATCACGAAATAAAAGATTTTTAAATTCATCCGAAATATCTGATTTGTCTATTTCCTGACTTTTAATTTCTTCTTCAATATCTCTTTCTTCATCAGTCAAAAATTCATAAAATTCACCATTTTTTTGAATGTAAGTCTGATTTTCTAATAGAAGGCATGCATTCTCGACTCTTTTTCGAAGCTCAGAAATATCTTGTTTAAAATTTTCAATCATTAAGATTGAAATATTATGAAGAGTTGGCTTGAATTGCCTGTAGTACTTTACTAAAAAGAGAACCTTTAGAATGCGAACGGCAAACTCATCTTCAAGATTGTCTTCTGCTACACTAATTGATGATTGAACTGAACTTTTAAGTGCAGTTCTTATTCCTAAAAACATCAAATCAAATGTCGCTAATTGTCCAAGTTTTAAATCAGCTAAATTTATTAACACATCTCTAAAAACTCCTAACATTGAACGCTCTCCAACAGAGCTGTGCTTTCCTTCAAATGAATTGTGATCAGACAGACCTCTTATAGACTCTCTGAAAAGTACGTATTGATAAGGGATAAATGGATAGCTTTGAATGAAGTGGCTTTCGTCAATAAAATTTCTTAGATCGATGGTACCATCAGCAAAAGTAAATAATGTGCCAAAGTTACTTGATTCTGCTTCATAAATACCTTTAAGCTCATTTTCTGCACTTAAAGTTTTTCTTAAAAGTCTTTTTTGAATTACTTCAGCGACATTTTTACTTGTCAAAGGCATTCTAATATCAAATCTTGCCATAATTTTTGAAAAGTCATTTTGCTGTTTAGCGTTAATATCTCCTACAACTTTATCTAAAGCTTCTTGAGCTGTAACTATGATCCAAGCCTTGCCTTCACAGATCGTATTTAGGCTCTCTGCAATTGTTTGGAGATTGGTCATTAGTTTAACATTATCAGCTATGTATTGGCCAACCTCATCAACAAAAAAATTTATACGAAACCCTTGTTCTTGTTTGCTAATAAATTCTTTTACTTGTTGAGCAAAGCTTTCTATTGAAATTTTATGACCACTATAACTTTGTAGAATATCGGTTTCACTTTGCTTAGTAACAGAAGCGAATGCTCTAGAAATTGCATCAGATTCAAATGCAGCTTGATCCCGTCCTTCCTCCCAGGAAATGTTGTTATCAGAATATTTTTTGAACTCAGCTTTAAACGGTTCGTATAATCCTCTTATATCAAGATCTCTCTCAAGTTTTGCAATTACAAAATCACGGTGATATCCACAAAACTCATCAAATACAGATTGAAAGACTGTCAGTATGGCATCTACCTGATCTTTGGATATTATTGTTGCTTTTTGGTCAATATTAAAAAGAATACTTTTCGAAGGTATATTAAATGCTTTCTCTAACTCTCCTTTTAACATGGCATCACTAGTAAATTTTTTCAGGAAAATATCTGAAGCACTTTGCCCTTCAACTTTTTTATCTTCTAAGGCGACTGAGAGTATTTTCAATAAATGTGATTTTCCAGATCCAAAGAAACCTGAAATCCAAACACCGTTTTTGTGTGTGTAATTATTATACTCAGTTAAAAAATTACTTACATTTTTCTCTATCTCATTAGTGACTACGTATTCCTCTAATTCATTTAATAAACTTACCTCATCATCTGCTTTAATTACACCATCTAACGGACGATCTATTGCCTTAGAAAAAATTGCACTTAATTTGCTGCTCATAAGCTTCCCTTAATAGTTAAAATGTTAAAAGCTCTGTAGTATTTATCATCCTGGAGTTTACCAAATAAGTCTAGTGACGCACCTGTAGCTAATTCATGTTGATAACTTCCTGGAAAAAACATTACTGTCGGTTTCTCTTTTGCTGAACTTTGAAGATTATTTAAAACATTATGAGATCGAATATATGGAAATACCTCTCCTATACCTGTAAGAAACAACACATCAAATTCATTCTTATCAATTTTTGCTGAAATTAGTGGAACTAGATGCCTTTCAGGATCCAATGTATTTTTTAATGTTTCCCTAATTTGGCGCTTAGGCATACTGTGTTCTTTTTCAAATATACGGTGAAGTAAATTACGATCACTCAGAATTTCTATACAAAGATCGTAAAGATTTATTTCTAGTACTTTTATACTTTTTTGATCAAGTTTTTTGCAAAGTTGACTATACAAACGCTTCATGTCAACTGCCTGTTCAGAATTGTATGGACATATAAAGAAAGGAACCTCATTATTAAGTCCCTGCATTGATAAGAATTGCTTGCTGGATATCGTGTTGAAAAGATGGTCCAAAAGTTCCTTTGCATTAGAACCCTTTAAATCAGCTGAAGATGCATTAAAACTCATGTATCCCCACCTGGAATAAATGAAATAATATCTCTCTGAGTTGATTGAGACAAGTTTCTTAAATGTGAAGAAGGTAACAAAATATTTATCTTGTTTTCAGAAGATAAAAAACCTGCTTCTTTCATCATTTTAAATAAAACCTGACGAAGCTTCTTACGGGTGATTTCTGCTATTTGTTCTAATTCTGGATGCCACTGCTTTTCATCCTCGAAAAAGAAATCATAATCAGCATAGGTTAATTCAAGTCGATACTTTGAAAATGCCTCTAATACTACTTTTGAAGTAAAATCTCTAATGAATTCATAAGTCCTACACAGAGTAATCCAAGATAAAATGGATTGATCCTGAAAGTCAGCATCAGGGTAAAATGACAATTCCTCTGATGATAGTGATTTTAATCTTAAGCATAGTTCCCTAGCTCTTCTATTTGTTGTTAAGTCTGAATTGAATTGAAGAACATTATTTTTTGTAATTTCATCGAGTACTTTTGACCAATCACCTGAATCTAAAAAAATATTGATAAATATTTTACTTTCAATGACATATAAACTACCGCCAGCTCCAAAAGACAAACGATAATCTTTTTTTACAGATTTACTAAAAGCTAATCCAGACATAATTTTTAATAGTTTTATATAACTTTAGATAAAAATGCTTATAATTCAATTAATATTTAAAATCTCACAAGTTGTGAGAAAATTTTGCAAATCAATTTATTCATTTTTCCATCTAATTAAATAATTAATTTAGTCATTACCATTAACTGCTAAAGTATTAATATTTTTACGTCAACTCTGTTAGCTATTTCTTTAATGGAACTCAAGTCACCATTTATTGCTAAAGAAATTAGCTTATTTGCTACTTTTCTTAATTTTGTAGAACCATCTTTTTCCTTTTCATGAAGTAAAAATATCAGCATGTCTCTGATTAATTTATCACGTTTTGATCCTTTCGAGGGCGTCTTTCTTTTGGCCATACTTTACCTATTAATTCTATGATTTTATTGAGAAATTCTTGAATATTTTTTTCTTACTGAAGGCTTTTTATACTGAGAAAATGTCATAATGTATTGGGCTATTTCATGTTTTAAGTAATCAGATTTAAGTCTATTAATTTTATCTTAAAAAGATTGATTTTGAAATCTTTGTAGTTGCCTTTTTCGTTTAAAATCGTCTTCGTAAGATTACAGCTTACTGTCCCAGAATTTCTTTACTGATTTAAATGATCTCTTTATTTCCAAGTCTAACTCCTTTAATTAACTGCTTTTGGTGATGCTCTGAGCTGAGGCACACTTAACCCCTCAATTGGGCTAAGCGTAACTGCTTTCGGAGCCAGCTCCTCGCATCGTCACAATGTAATTACATCACCATAACGGTCAGGGGTGGCAGGCCGATCTCCCTGTTACGTGCAGCTTTATCCTGCGGTAGTACTTATAGCTAATACACCAACTTTAATTACCTGCAGGTTCCCGTTGGGCATTGCCTGCTCATGGCCATGTAGACCTTTGTTAATTGTCAAATAGGGGCTGTTTACTTTTTCTTCTGACACCAATCATCAAACTCACTTTTCTTCCAGCCAACTGCCCTTCACGATAACTTTACAGAATTAGGAAATTTATTTTGTTTAATTAATCAGAAAATAACTTAAATAATTTCAATAAGATTTTATGCTGTCATGGCGGAGGAAGGGGGATTCGAACCCCCGAGGGGCGTGAACCCCAACACGCTTTCCAGGCGTGCGCCTTAAACCACTCGGCCATTCCTCCATCAGTAAAAAAAGTTATACACTTAAATAAATACTAATAAAATTAAAATTCAGTTTGTTTTAATTTTTTCTTTTATGAATTTCTGATAAGATATTTTTGAAATGTTAAGAATGTTATCATTAATAATTTTATTCCTTTTTTTTGTTATAACAATTTTTTCAACTAGTTATGACGTGCACTTATTAATTAATGGAAAAGAACCATCATTTTCAAGTATAGGAGAATTTTGGTTTGCATTATCACCTACATCACTTCAAATAAGTGAAGCTGTGGTTTCTAGATATGTTGATCCATGTAGCTTATTTATTTCACTGGAATGTGATCCATTACTTTGGCATCCAATTATTTCAAGTTTCCTTTTAATGCCATCAACCCCTACACTAATAATAATAAGTATAGTTTTATTTTGGATATATAGAAGAAATATTGAGAGAAAATTTTCTAATTATCATAGCTAAATATTAATCAGAAATTTTTAGTGCCTCAAAAAAAGCAGTTTGTGGGATATCAACGTTTCCAAATTGTCTCATTTTCTTTTTTCCTGCTTTTTGTTTTTCTAATAGTTTTCTTTTTCTAGAAACATCACCTCCATAGCATTTGGCAGTAACATCTTTTCTCATTGGGCTGATCGTTTCTCTGGCAATAACTTTTCCACCTATTGCTGCTTGCAATGCGACTTTAAACAATTGTCTAGGTATTAAATTTTTTAATCTTAAACAAATAGCTCTACCTCTTAGCTCAGCTTGCTCTCTATTAATAATCATAGCGAGTGCGTCAACAGGTTCACTATTAACTAAAATTG
Source organism: uncultured SAR116 cluster alpha proteobacterium (assembly GCA_902539295.1). Classification (GTDB taxonomy): domain Bacteria; phylum Pseudomonadota; class Alphaproteobacteria; order Puniceispirillales. The sequence goes on along the minus strand of CACBIM010000022.1, from coordinate 14,169 downwards.
AAACTTTTACTAGATCTCCCTTTTTATACTCATCAATAGAATAGTCAAAACTTGCAAAGCCTTTTGTAATACTTTTAAGCCTATCATAAAAATCAAAAACAACTTCATTTAAGGGAAGCATATAAACAATCATTGTTCTTGTACCTGTATACTTAAGCTCAACTTGAATTCCTCTCCTCTCAGTGCATAATGAAAGTACTGATCCTGTATATTCGTCAGGTGTTAAAATTGTAGCTTTAATCCAAGGCTCCTCAATACTTTCAATTAGTGTTGGGTCTGGCAAATCAGCAGGATTATGCAATGCATTTTGACTTCCTTTTTGGAGATTGACTCTATATACAACTGATGGAGCTGTTGCAATGAGTTCCAAATTAAATTCTCTATTTAGTCTTTCTCTTATAACTTCCATATGTAAAAGACCCAAAAACCCACACCTAAATCCAAAACCTAAGGCTGCAGAAGTTTCTGCCTCAAACGAGAAAGAACTATCATTAAGACTTAACTTCAATAAGCTTTCCCTAAGTTGATTAAATTCGGAAGAGTCAACTGGAAACAAACCACAAAAAACAACTGGGACTGACGGCTTAAAACCTGGCAGAGCTTGCTCACAAGGCTTCCTGTCATCAGTAATTGTATCTCCAACCTTACAATCTGATGCTGTTTTAATGCTAGCTGTAATAAAACCTATCTCACCAGGACCCAAGTAATCGACATTTTTGATTGATGGTGTAAATACACCAACTTTTTCAACTTGATATGATATTCCAGAAGACATTAACCTAATTTTCTGGCCCTTAGTAATTTTACCGTCTTTTACACGTACAAGTATCATTACTCCTAAGTAAGAGTCATACCAGCTATCAACTAATAAGGCTTTTAAATCATTATCAATTTTGCCCTTAGGCGCTGGTATTTCTGAAACAACTTTCTCTAATAATTGATCTATACCTTTACCAGTTTTTGCTGATACATGAGGAGCATTTCCAGCCTCTAAGCCAATAACGTCTTCAATTTGATTTGCTACTCTTTCAGGTTCTGAGGAAGGTAAATCAATTTTGTTAAGAGCAATAACTATTTCATTATCAACATCTATAGCTTGGTAAACATTTGCTAAGGTTTGGGCCTCCACCCCTTGCGTGGAATCAACTACTAGAATTGATCCTTCACATGCTGCTAATGATCTAGAAACCTCATATCCAAAATCTACATGACCAGGAGTATCCATTAAATTTAATATATATTTTTGACCATCAGATGATTTATAGTTAAGCCTGACAGTTTGTGCTTTTATAGTTATTCCTCTTTCTCTTTCAAGCTCCATATTGTCTAATACTTGTTCTTTCATCTCCCTATCAGATAGTCCACCGCAGAACTGAATAATTCTATCAGCAAGAGTTGATTTACCATGGTCAATATGAGCTATTATGGAGAAATTTCTTATCTTAGTATTATCAATCATTTATTTAATTAAAATTTAGCTTTATATGTAAATAATATTTTACTAAAAAGTAATCAATATTTTCTTAGATAGTATAAAGCTTTAAAATAATATAATATTTAAAAATGTCTGAATTTGATCCAAAAAACAAATATACTCCTTTTCAAAGAATAAATTTAAAGGACAGGAAGTGGCCAAACCAAATTATTAATAATGCACCAACATGGTGTAGTGTTGATTTGCGAGATGGAAATCAGTCATTAATTGAGCCAATGGATACTCCAAAAAAATTAAAGCTTTTTAAAACTTTAGTATCTATGGGCTTTAAGGAAATAGAGATTGGTTTTCCTGCCGCTTCAGAAACAGATTATAACTTTTGTCGATATTTAATTGAAAATAAACTGATCCCTAATGATGTTACAATTCAAGTTTTAACTCAAGCTAGAGAGCACCTTATAGATAATACTTTTGAGGCCTTGATAGGTTGCAATTCAGCTATTGTTCACCTGTATAACTCAGTTTCTACACTTCAACGAAGGGTAGTATTTAAACAAGACAGAATAGGTGTGAAAAATATAGCATTAGATGGTGCAAAATATATTTTAAATAAACTTCATAAATTTGATGAAGGTGTAATAAAGTTACAATATTCACCTGAAAGTTTTACTGGAACTGAGCTGGACTATGCTTTAGAAGTTTGTGAGGAAGTATTAGATTGCTGGAAGGCAAATCAAAAAAATCCAGTTATTATTAACCTTCCTGCTACCGTTGAAATGTCGACTCCAAATATCTATGCCGACCAAATAGAGTGGATGAGCAATAACTTCTCAAATAGAGATAGAGTAATTCTATCACTACATCCTCACAATGATAGAGGTACTGGAGTCGCTGCAACTGAATTAGCTATCATGGCTGGGGCTGATAGGGTTGAAGGGACATTATTTGGAAACGGAGAGAGAACAGGAAACGTAGACATTGTTACACTTGGACTAAATATGTTTACTCAGGGTGTCGATCCTAAACTAGATTTTAAAGACTTAAACCAATTAATTGAAACCGCAGAATTTTGTACACAATTACCAGTCCATCAAAGACACCCTTATGCTGGATCTTTAGTTCATACAGCTTTTTCTGGTAGTCACCAAGATGCAATCAGAAAAGGTATGGAAGCTATATCAAAATCAAATCAAGAAAAGTGGGAAGTTCCATACTTGCCAATCGACCCAAGTGACATTGGAAAAACCTATGAAGCAATTATCCGAGTAAATTCACAATCAGGGAAAGCTGGCTCAGCTTGGTTACTTGAACAAGATCATAATATTTTTCTACCGAGAGGAGCTCAAATTCAGTTTAGTCAATCAGTACAAAAGTTAGCAGATAGTTCTGGTAAAGAAATAACTTCGCAAATTATTTGGGATATTTTTGAAAAAGAGTATTTATTTGAAGGTAAGTATAAATTAATTAATTTCAGTAGTAAAAAGCTCTCAAGAAATAATAGTAAAGAGCTAGTTGAAGCTACCATTTCTTATAATAATGAGAATATCGATATCTCAGCTTCTGGTAATGGTCCAATAAGTGCTTTCGTTACTGCCATGAGAGAAAAGTTTAATTTAATATTCAGACTTAGTGATTTTAGCCAAAATACACGAAGTTCAGGTTCAACTGCAGAAGCCGCTGCATATGTCGAAATCAAAGTTCCAGATGAAAATGGCAGAAGTGTATTCGGTGTTGGAATTGATACATCAATTACGCTTGCACCAATAAAAGCTGTTATAAGTGCTATTAATCGTATTTAATCTCTTAAATAGCCACCTAGTTTGCTGGAAACATTTTCAATAATTCTTTTAGAATACCCCTCTAAGTCTTCCTCAGAAAAGGTATTTAATTTAGGTTGAAGAAACACAGTTACTCCTAAAGACTTTTTATCGTCTTCTAATTTTTCACCTTCATATAAATCAAAAACCCTTACTTCTTTGATTATATCTTTATCTATAGACGATATACATCTTGTTATCTCTCCGGATAAAACAGTTTTATCTATGATAAAAGAAAAGTCCCTCTTAACTTCTTGTAAATTATCTAATTTCAAAAGTTTTTTTACAGACGTTACTTTCTTAGGTAATGGAACATTTTCAATATTTACTTCAAACCCTACTACATTTACTGAAAGATTAAATTTTCTAAGAATAAGGGGATGTATTTCTCCGAATGTTGCAATTATAGTTTTACCAAGTGAAAAAATACCACTCCTACCTGGATGATAAATATTTGTATCAAAAGTTTTTAGTTGTGTTTTTGAAGGATCTAATCCACAAAGTCTTATGACTGCCTCAGCGTCAGCTTTGGCGTCTAACCAATCATAGTCACGATTACTATTAGTCCAATCTTTAAAACCAGTTGTACCATATCTCAAACCACAAATTTTGTTTATCTGATCTTCTGGTTGTTGATCAATAAAAATTGGACCAACTTCAAAAAAAGAACCGCTCTCTTCACCTCTTTTATAATTTTTAGAGCTGCTAGATAATAAATTAGGAAATAGTGAAGGCCTCATACAGTCCAAATCACTACTAATGGGATTTGAAATAATTAATTGATCAATGTCATCAATAGAAAATAATTTTGCTTTATCAAAAGATATAAATGAATATGTTATACACTCCATCATACCCCTTCCAGCCAATAAAGACTTAACAGAAAAAAGGCGTTTATTTTCTCTTGTTATTGCCGGTTTTGGTATAACATCATTGCTAAATAATTTTGATTCAGGAATGTTTTCATAACCGTAAATTCTGATTATTTCTTCAACCAGATCTGCTGAGCCATCAATATCATTTCTCCACGGTGGAGGTAAAACAGACCATTTTTCCTTATTTTTATTTATTTTAAAACCTAAATCAGAAAGAATTTTTTCAATTGTTATTTCATTAACATCAACTCCTGTTAAGTTAATAACCTGTTGTGTTTCAAATGTAATTTCTCGAGACCAGTTAGGACCACTTCCAGTTTTTTCTAAAAAACTTACTTCACCTCCACAAATATCAACCACAAGATCTGAAATATAATTATGGACCCATTCTGGACAATCTTGATCTAAACCTCTCTCAAATCTATATCTTGCATCAGAAATTAGATTTATCTTTCTTCCAGTTTTAGAAACACTTATTGGGTCAAACACAGCAATCTCTAAAAACATATCAGTTGTTTCGTCAGATACACCAGTTCTCATGCCTCCCATAATGCCCGCTAAATCATCAGCACCTTCTGCATCAGAAATTATAATATCCTCGTTTGACAAAAAGTAATCCTTCTCATTAAGAGTGGTTATTTTTTCATTTTTTTTAGCAAATCTAATCTCAAGTTTATCGCCTTCTATTTTAGATCCGTCATAAGCATGCAGCGGCCTGTTTAAATCAAACATAATATAATTAGTTATATCGACTAATGCTGAAATGGATCTTTGGCCAATAGCTTCTAGCCTTTGTTGCATCCATTTTGGACTTTTAGAATTATTTAAATTTTTAAAGTATCTACTAGTAACAACAGGTACTAATTTTTTTTCAAGAAGTTCATCCGATATTACAAATCGTTTTGGACTTTTAAAAGTTCCCTTAACATTTTTAATATTTAATGACTTTAATTCACCAAATCCTGCAGAGGCCAGATCTCTTGCTATACCTCTTACACCAAGACAGTCTGCCCTATTTGGAGTTATACCGATTGTTATTACAGGATCATTAAGTCCAGACCACTCTAAAAAACTAGTACCAATTTCTGCATTTTGATCTAATTCGATAATTCCATCATGCTCATCTGAAATTTCTAGCTCTCTCTCTGAACACATCATACCAAAAGATTTTTCTCCTCTAATGTCACCAACTTCTAATTTTAGATCTATCCCTGGGATATACATTCCAGGTTTGGCAAAAACACCAATCAAATCTTTTTTTGCATTAGGAGCTCCACATATTACTTGATGAATATCACCTGATTTATCATCAACAGAGAGAATTTTCAGTCTGTCTGCATTTGGATGCGGCTTGCAATCAATTACTTTTGCTATAATAAAATCTTTTAATTTTTCTGATTTGTCAGTTACATTTTCAACTTCCAAACCTATCATCGAAAGCTTATCAACTATTTCATATAGTGTTTTGTCAGTATCTAAATGATCTAATAACCAGTTTAAAGTAAACTTCATTGTTTTCTATCCTTGGTGGATTGAAGTTTGCTCAAAAGGAAAAAATCCATAATGCTTCATCCATCTCAGATCAGAGTCAAAAAATGGTCTTAAATCTGGTATTCCATACTTTAACATTGCAACCCTCTCTAGTCCCATCCCAAAAGCAAATCCTTGGTGTTCATTTGGATCAAGACCACAGTTTTGTAAAACCCTAGGATTAACCATTCCACTACCTAAAATTTCAAGCCATTCATCTCCCTCTCCAATTATCAGTTCTCCACTTTTTCTTGAGCAGCCAATATCAACCTCAGCAGACGGCTCAGTAAAAGGAAAGTAACTGGGTCTAAACCTTACTGGCAAATCATCAATCCCAAAAAAAATTCTACAAAAATCTATTAAGCAACCTTTCAAATGACTCATATTTAATTTATCACCTATAACTAATCCTTCACATTGATGGAACATAGGACTGTGAGTAGCATCATGGTCACTTCTGTAAGTCCTACCAGGCACTATTACCCTCAGAGGTGGCTTTAATTTTTCCATTGTTCTTATCTGAACAGGACTAGTATGCGTTCTTAAAACTTTTCTCTCACCATTTTCATCTTCATTAAAATAAAAGGTATCATGTTCTTGCCTTGCAGGATGTTCTTGAGGGATATTTAATGCAGTAAAATTATAGAAATCACTCTCAATATCTGGCCCTTCTGCAACAGTGAATCCCATCTGAGCAAATATAGAAATAACCTCATCCATAGTTTTAGACAATGGGTGTATTCTGCCAATATTTTCAGGTCTTGTGGGAAGTGTGATGTCTAAAGCCTCATTTTTAAGCTTTTTATTTAAAAAAGTTTCTTCAAGAGAGGATTTTTTATTATCTATGGATTTTATTATATTCTTTTGAAGACTGTTAAGTATCTGCCCAACTTCTCTTCTTTTATCAGGTTCCAATGAACCAAGTTGTTTCATAAGAGAAGTTATAGATCCCTTTTTCCCTAAAACTTGAACACGAAGATTTTCTAGATCATCTAAACTATTAGCTTCTTTAATTTTAATCAGAACTTCATTTTTAAGCTTATCGTAATCTTGCATAAAAATAAAATTCCTTACAATTTAGATTTGACCATTTCCACAATGTTTTTAAACGTATCAGGATCTGCAATAGCAATTTCTGACAACATTTTTCTGTCTAATTCAATTTCTGTTTTTGAAAAGCCATAAATAAATTGACTATAAGTTATGCCATGTAGTCTTACAGCAGCATTAATTCTTTGTATCCAAAGAGATCTAAAGTCTCTTTTGCGAACTCGCCTATCCCTATAAGCATATTGCCTTGCTTTATCAACAGCTTGTTTTGCTACTCTAAAAACATTTTTTCTGCGACCATAATAACCTTTAGCAGCATCTATAATTTTTTTGTGGCGTGCATGTGTTACAACGCCTCTTTTAACTTTTGCCATAAATACTCCTGCTTATGCGTAAGGTAAAAAACGTCTTACAATGCGTGCATCACACTCATTTAAGATCATTGTACCACGAGCCTGTCTTTTCATTTTTTGTGATCGTCTTCTTAAATTATGAGAGAGAAAAGCTGCTGGTGCTTTAACTTTTCCAGATGATGTTAGCCGGAACCTTTTCTTGGCACCGCTTTTTGTTTTCATTTTGGGCATTTCGCACGTCTTTCTTGAAGTGGTTAAAATAATATTTGTTCTGTTGGCAGCCCTTTTACAGCCAAAAAACATTCAACGTTAAATACAATATAAAAACAAAATAATCAACATTAAATTATTATTTTCCTGGTGCCAAAACCATAATCATCTGTCTACCTTCTAGTTTTGGCTCTAATTCAATCTTAGACTTTTCTTCAGTATCCGTTTTTACTCTTCCTAAAACATCTATTCCAATTTGTTGATGAGCCATCTCTCTCCCACGGTATCTCATTGTTACTTTCACTTTGTCACCAGAGTCTAAAAATTCAAAAATTTTTCTAAGTTTAACTTGGTAATCATGTTCATCAATATTAGGTCTTAATTTGATCTCTTTAACATCAATAGTTTTTTGTTTTTTCTTAGCTTCATTTTTTCTTTTCTGAGCTTCATACTTATATTTACCATAATCTAGTATTTTACATACTGGAGGATCAGTATTTGGTGATATTTCTACAAGATCAAGGCCCTCCTCTACAGCTAATTCTAATCCTTTGCCTATATTCATAATTCCTAATTGTTCGCCATTTTTTCCAATACATCTAATTTTATCAGCAAAAATTTCACTATTAATTCTAGGACCTTCTTTTGATGGTGTTCCACCTTGATTATTTAATGCTATTTTTATTTCTCCTTTTTTTTTAAATCATATTAACTTATAATTATTTAACATCTCTTGCAAGATCTGGCGGCAAAGCTTGTAATTTATATTTATCTAAAGCCTCAGCAAGATCTAAATTAATTTGTTCCTTAGACCCTAATCTTCTTACAGAAACCTGTTTACTTTCAATTTCTTTATTACCTACAATAAATAATATTGGTATTTTATTTTCTGAATGTTCTCGAATTTTATAACCTATTTTTTCATTTCTATTATCTAATAAAACTCTTAGGCCTTTATCTTCTGATTGGGTTTTAACTTCATTTGCATAATTAGCAGCATCTTGAGTTATTGTACATATTACTATTTGACAAGGTGCTAACCATAATGGCCATTTCCCTGCATATTGCTCAATAAGAATACCAAACCATCTCTCCATTGAACCTAGAATAGCTCTATGTAACATCACAGGTCTTTTTTTAGAGCCATCCGTTGCAATATAGTCTGCTTTCAGTCTTTCAGGTAATACAAAATCAACCTGCAAAGTACCACACTGCCAATCTCTTCCGATTGCATCTCTTAATACAAATTCCAACTTTGGACCATAAAATGCACCTTCACCTGGGTTCATTATAACTTCTAATCCAGCTGCTTCACTTGCATCCATTAAAGCTTTTTCTGCTTGATCCCATGTTTCATCACTCCCTGCTCTAATTTCAGGTCTATCTGAAAATTTAATTGTAATATTTTCAAAGCCAAAGTCATTGTAAATACTCATTAATAACTCACAAAATGACACTGATTCTTGATTAATTTGTTCTTCAGTACAAAAAATATGTGCGTCATCTTGTGTAAATGCTCTTACTCTCATTATTCCATGCAAAGCACCACTTGGTTCGTTTCTGTGGCAAGCGCCAAACTCTGCAAGTCTTAGCGGCAGATCTCTGAATGATTTGAGACTTTGTTTAAATATTTGTACATGACCTGGACAATTCATTGGCTTTAACGCAAGTGTTTGTTTTTCATCCGCTTCGGTTGTAAACATATGTTCACGAAATTTATCCCAATGCCCAGAATTTTCCCACAATTTTCTATCAATTAATTGTGGCGTTTTAACCTCTTGATAACTTGCTCTTTTCAACCTTCTTCTAACATAGGCTTCTATCTCTTGATATATTGACCATCCTGAGGGATGCCAAAAAATAGAACCTGTTGCCTCTTCTTGAATATGAAATAATTTTTGTGCTTTTCCTATTTTTCTATGATCTCTTTTTTCTGCCTCTTCTATCATCAAAAGATACTGATTTAACTCTTTATCATTAGTCCAAGCAGTTCCATAAATCCTTTGAAGCATTGGGTTTTTAGAATCCCCTCTCCAATAAGCACCAGCAACACTCATAAGTTTAAACGCATGACCTGTATCAAGAGTTGACCTAAGATGGGGACCTCTACACAAATCAATAAAATCTCCTTGAGTGTAAAATGTTAGTTCTTGATTTTTTGGAATATCATTGACCAATTCAACTTTAAATGGCTCATTTTTATCTTTGTAAAATTTAATTGCATCACTTCGAGACCAGACTTCACGATCTATTCTCTCATTCCTGTCAACGATTTCATGCATTCTTTTTTCAATTATAATTAAATCTTCCGAAGAAAATGGTTCTTCTCTATAAAAGTCATAGTAAAACCCATTCTCAACAACAGGACCGATTGTTACTTGAGTCTCTGGATAAATTTCTAAAACCGCTTCTGCTAAAATATGGGCGCAGTCATGCCTCAAAATTTCTAAAGTTTCCTTATCCTCTCTTCTTAGAATAGAAACATATGAGTCTTCTGAGATTTCTCTATTTAAATCCCAAAACTCGCCATTGACTTTTGCTATAACAGCTTTCTTCTTTAGAGAATTTGATATACCTTCGGCTATGCTTAAAGGAGAAACACTGCTCTTAAAAATTTTTTTTGATCCATCAGGAAAAGATATTGTGGGCAAGCTACATAATTCCTCTAATTTTCAAAATAATTATTATAAAAACACCCATTTATTTAATTTTTAAAACTTCGCTGTAAAGTTTAATAGTTTCTTTATTCATTTTATCTAGTGAAAAATTATTTACAATATGCTTCCTTGATAAATTTGCCATTTTATTCCTTTGTATTTCAGTCATGTTTATAAGCTTTTCTATAGCATTGCCAAGCTCTTTTTCATTTTTTGGTTCAACTAAAAGACCTGTAATATTGTTTTTAATACTTTCAGATGCTCCACCATGGTCAAAAGAGATTACTGGTCTGCCCATAGCTTGTGCTTCAATTATAACTCTTCCAAAGGGTTCTGGCTTTAGACTAGGCGCGACAACAACATCTGCTAGCATATACGCGGCAGGCAAATCATCCAAAAAGGGAAGAAAAACCATTTTTCCTAAAACATTGTATTTTTTTGCTAGATTTCTTAAGTTAGTAATGTAATGTCCGTTGTCATCTGCACCAGGCATAATGCAGATAATATTCTCATTATTTATACTACTAAATGATTTAATTAAAATTTCATGCCCTTTCCAACTTGAAGGCCTTGCTGGAAGCATTATTATTTTAGCTTCATCAGGAAGTTGCAACATTTCTGAAATTTGAATAATACGACTTGTTGGTATATTTTCTGGATTAAACATTTCTATGTCTGCACCCCGATGTATAACTTTAATAATATCTTTCTTTTCAGGATTATTTTTCAGTATGTTGTTTTTTACATAATCAGAAATTGCTATAATTTTATCTGCATTAACAGAAGCGCTGTTATAATATTTTTTGAGTAAAGAACTGGACAAATGACTCCCATGAATTGTTGAAATCAAAGGAATATTCATTTTTTTTGCTACTTTTCCAGCTGTCCAAGCTGGAACCCTTGACCTTACATGAATAATATCTGGTTTTTCATCTTCAAAAACATTCTTTAGTTTTTTTCTCAAGTTGTTCCATTTTAGTGGGTTTTTTGTATCTGTTTGAAGATTTATATGTTTTGTTCCATTCCTTGTGAGCCTATTAACCAATTTGCCACCCGAAGAAATAACAACTGACCTCCAACCTTTTTTTACAAGATATTCAGAAATCTCCAGAGTACCTCGTTCAACTCCACCACTGTTTAATGCTGGCAGCACTTGGATTACACATTTTTGTTGGCGTTTTATCATTTATTAATTAATAATAAAATTTTAAAAAAAAACTAAACCAAAGTCATAAATTTATGAAAAAAATTTACCATAGTTCAGGTATGTATATTACATATTCGATACAATCGGGCAAGTCACCATATGTAATTTTTCTCCATGGGCTAATGTCAGATATGCATGGCACAAAAGCAATCGCCATTGGAAAACATCTTTCAGAAAATGGAATAGGATACATACGTTTTGATTGTAGAGGACATGGTCAATCAGAGGGAAATTTTCCTGAATTTGGAATTGGTGATTGGGCTGATGATGCAAGCTTAATAATCAATGAATTAACAAAAGAACCAGTTATCTTAGTTGGTTCATCGATGGGTGGATGGTCTATGCTTTTAAATGCAATAAGATACCCAAAAAAGGTACATGGATTAATAGGTATTGCCCCTGCACCAGATTTCACAGAAAATATTTTAAATAATTTTAATGATAAAGAAATATTTCAACTATCCAATAAAGGTTATGTAGAAATTCCTAGTGATTATGGTGATAGTCCATATATTATATCAAAAAAGTTAATTAATTCAGGCAAAGAGAACCTATTATTAAACAAAAAAATAAAAATAAATTGCCCAGTCCACCTTTTGCATGGCGGCCAAGATACAGATGTTCCTATAGAAACAAGTTTAAATATAATGGAACAAATCGAAAGTGGTGATGTTAAACTCACTATAGTAAAATCTGCTAATCATCAGTTTTCGGAGCAAAAAAATTTAAAACTTATTTTCGAATCTATTAATGAAATGATCAATTAGAATTCTATTGATCTTGACCTTCCTCAATAATACTTCTTCTAATTTCTCGTGTTTTTGTAAACAAATCTACCAACTTATCAGATTCTGACCACCTAATGGCTCTCTGTAAATAAGTAAGGTCTTCACTGAACCTCTGAAGCATCTCTAAAACTGCATCTTTGTTGTTTAAGAAAACATCCCTCCACATAATTGGATCTGAAGAAGCTATCCTTGTAAAATCTCTAAAACCTGTTGCAGAAAATCTTACGACATCATGTTTAGTCTGATCTTCTAAATCAGTTGCAGTACCAACAATGGTATAAGCAATTAAATGTGGCAGGTGAGATGTAATTGCCAAAATCTTATCATGATACTCCGGCTTCATAGTTTCAATAATTGCACCAGTTCCAGATAAAAAGTTTTTAAAACATTCCAATATTTCATCAGGTATAGAGCAATAAGGCACAACAACCCAATATTTACCCTTAAACAATTCAGGAAAACCAGCACCAGGACCTGAATTCTCTGTGCCGGCTAGTGGATGTGAAGGAATAAACCAAACATCCTCTTTTATAAATGGTTGAATATCTTTAATGACAGAATTTTTTGTGGATCCAGTATCAGTTAAAATACAACCCTTTTTAAGTAAATTTGAAATTCTTTTTGCTACATCCCTCATTGAACCTACAGGAACACATAGAAAAACTAAATCTGCTTCAGTAACTGTTTCATTCAAATTTTCATAAATCTCTTGTGAATTAAAAATTTCTTTTAGTTTTTTTCGAACGTCAGCTTTAGAATCAAAAATTTTTAGATTATCACATAAATGATTTTCTCTGATTGAGTGAGCTAATGAAGAGCCAATTAACCCACCACCAATGATTGCAACAGTTTTAAATTTTTTTTCAGTAATCACTTATTTATCCTTTAAGAAACTAAGGATACATTCTAAGAAGATTTTCATTTCATTTTTAGTACCGATGGTTACTCTTAAATAATTACTGAGATTATAGGGTTGCATTCCTCTTACAAAAATATTTTTCTCTTCTAAGAACCTCAAAGCATTGATAGCTATTTCTTTGGTGTGAAAATTTAAAAGAAAAAAGTTTGTTTCACTAGGAATAAAACTAATATTGTGATCTTTAAGTTCTTTGAAAACCCATTTTTTAGTTTTGAGATTGTGAGAAAATGATAATTTCTGAAATTCAACATCCTCTAAAGCTGCAGTACCAGCAAAGCTAGCTAATGAATTAACAGAAAATGCAGGTCTCACAGATTTCAAAATATTTGCGATTTTTTCTGGACAGTAAGCCCATCCTAATCTCAAAGAAGCGAGAGCATGTAGTTTAGAAAAAGTTCTTAGCATGATAACATTATTCAATTTTTCTACAAATTCTAAACCATTACTATATTCAATTTTATCAACATATTCAGCGTAAGCTGCATCCAAAATAATTAGTATATTTGACCTGACTTTTTTTATAAAATTTGAAATTTCGTTTCTTCCTACCATTGTTCCTGTAGGATTGTTTGGATTAGCAAGAAAAATAATTTTTGTTTTTTTTGAAATTTTGGACAAAATATTATCTAAACTCGCTGTGTAATTGACATCTTTAGCCATTATTGGCTTGCCACCAGCAATTATAATACTTTGCGGAAAAACTAAAAATCCGTATTCTGTATAAATTGCTTCATCACCTGGATCTAAGTAAGTATTACATATTAATTGAATTAAATCATCAGATCCATTGCCCAAAACAATTTTTTCTTTATTCAAACCGTATCTACTTGCAATTGCTTTGATGAGATTTTGATCAATTTGGTCAGGATATCTATGAAATAAATGTTTTTGTTTTGACCAGTTTTTAATTGCCAAACATGCTTTTGGACTAGGTCCTAAAGCACCTTCATTAACAGACAACCTTATAATTTCAGAACTCTTACTTTCTGCTACGGCAGGTCTGTAAGACTGTAAATTTAGTAATGATTTTTTGGTCTTGACCTCTTTCAATTTTACACCCCTTAAAATTCGCTTTTTTTAAAGATGACTATTTTGGCTAATTTATCTTGATCTGTAATTGGAGAACTGGCAAATTTCTTAATAATTTTTCCATCAATAAAGTATTCATCTTTTAATTCTTTAGTTTTCAAAACAACAGCAGCATCATAATTTTCAGCAATAATTTTTTTAAAAGCTTCTTCGTTGTTTTTTTCAATTAGAATTCTTGCAGATCTTCCAAAATGCCAACATGCAGACTTATATGCATCCATAGATGAACCAACAGAAAT
>CACBIM010000021.1 GCA_902539295.1 uncultured SAR116 cluster alpha proteobacterium | reverse complement strand
ACATAATACAATTCAAAAAGTTTCTTCAGTTAATGGTCAGAGAAAGAAAATCTTTTCTGGCAGGGTAAGCAGATATGATGGCAATACAATTGAATGCAGCGGTTTTCCAGCTACGATTGGAACACTTTGCAAAGTTTTAACAGATGATGGAAATCCTGCTATCGCCGAAATAATTGGATTTTCAAATGGCAATAACTTAGCTTCAATGCACCAACCAAATTCAAGAGTTCTAGTTGGCTCAGAAGTTGTTGCATTTGATGATGGCTATTCAATACCTGTTGGCCCAGGAATACTTGGAAGAGTTGTAGACGCATTAGGGCAACCACTAGATGGCAATATGATTCATGGAGTAAATGAAAGTTGGCCATTAGCTGGAGAAAGTATCAATCCACTTAATAGACTGCCAGTAAATAATCCACTAGATGTAGGAGTGAGAATTATAAATTCATTACTTACAGTTGGCAAAGGTCAAAGACTTGGAATTATTGCAGGTTCAGGTGTAGGCAAATCAGTACTGTTAGGCATGATTACAAGGTTCACAACAGCTGAGATAGTAGTGGTTGGTTTAATTGGTGAACGAGGAAGAGAGGTAGGTAATTTTGTATCTTCTAACCTTAATGAGGATACAAAAAAAAGAACTGTAATGGTTGTAGAGCCAGCAGATAAATCTCCTTTATTAAGAATTAGGGCAGCAAACAGAGCTACAGCAATTGCTGAATACTTTAGAGATAAAGGAAAAGATGTTTTGCTTATAATGGATTCACTTACTCGCGTAGCTCACGCTAGAAGAGAAATTGGGCTTGCTCTTGGTGAGCAACCAACTTCAAAAGGATATCCACCTTCAGTGATATCATTAATACCATCATTAATTGAAAGAACTGGTTCAGGAACAGCTGGCAAAGGAACTATAACATCTTTTTATACAATTCTTGCAGATGGAGACGATCAAAATGATCCAGTTGTTGACACAGCAAGAGCTATTTTAGATGGTCATATAATGCTTTCAAGAGATCAAGCACAACTTGGAATTTATCCAGCAGTTGATGTTTCATCTTCAGTTAGCAGAGTTATGAATGAAATTGTAGATGAAAATCATATTGCCGCAAGTATTAAATTCAGGCAGTTGATTACAACTTATTTTGAAAACAAAGACTTACTAATGATGGGAGGATACACCCAAGGACAAGATCCTATACTAGATCAAGCTATTACAGCATGGCCTAAAATCACAGAATTCATCAAACAAAAGGAAAATAAAAAGGAAGACTTCAATTCATCCGCGGCACAACTAATGCAAATGTTTGGCAATTAAGATGCAAAGGAAAAATATATTTGATCTTTTAGCCTTAAAGGAAAAAGTTGCATCAAACAAATTTCTTCAAAGAATGCAACCTCTAAAGGAAGAAAAAATTAAGGTAGAAAAAATTTTAGTTCAATTGAAAGAATTGAAAAATGATGGAATTACTAACCTATCTACTTCTGCTTGGGAGTTAAAGTCTGCATCAAATATACAGGAAAAAATCTTCAATCAAATATCATTAGCTAAATTAAGACTTGAAAAAATAAATAGTGAAATATTTCAATTGGAAAGAAAATTTATTGAGCATGAAATTAGAAAAAGCAGATCTGAAGAAAAATCAAAACAAATAAAAAAATCTCTGAGTATAGAAAATGAAAACAAAGCAGATGCAGAAATACAAGGTATTAATAAAGTAAAAATTAATTGACCTAAATGATGGCATCAATATTGCAAAACCAAATTATTGTACAATAAGAGGTTAAAAATGGTTGCTGTTGGTTCAAAATCAATACCAGAAAAACAAAGTATTTCATTGGACTTATCTAAAGAAACAGAAGATAATCTCAGCACTGAGCTCTTTAGTGAAATTTTCTCTTCCGAAACCATTAACAATGACCCTATTTCAAAGGAAGAAATTAAAAAAGACAATGATAAAACTAAATTTGACGGAACCAAGAATAATAAAAAAATTCTAGTTAATATTTATAACAACCCTTTAGATGAAACTCAAAGTTTTCAAAAAGAAATTGAAACTAGTATAGACAAAAATCCTTACTTAGAAATGAAAGATGAAAATAAAGATATAATTGAATATTTTGGAAACGAAGAAAACAAAGAAAACATAAAGCCTACAAATAAAACTCTTAACATTGATGATGCTCCATCATTAATATCAACAGGTGTGGTTTTGAATAAAAAAAGTAATATTTCAAATGAAAATAGTGAAGAAGTTAATAATAATTTAAGCGATCATCAACACGGCAATAATTTTTTTAATACACATCAAACACTAACCAAATCTGAATCAAAAAATAAAAATAAACCATCAAAAGGTAATGAAGAAAATATCTTTAATAGCTTTGAAAATAATGTATCTAAACCTAAAAATAATGTTCTTGAAAAAGATAGTAGAGGAATTAGTGTTGATAAAGATAACTCATCTGACAGTTCAGACAACCCTGAAGCAGAAGAAGTAAAAATAATTAGAGAAGATAATACAAAAATTAAAAAAGAAGATTTAAAAATAGATAAACAGTTAAATATTTCAAATAACAATAAGGAAATTATTTCTGAAAAAAATACTGAAAAGTTTTTTGAAACTAAATATCTACAGTCATCAAATATTCTTTCGCGTCAGTCAAAAAATAATTTTAGTAATCAAATTTTGTTAAATAATTCTGGGTTTGAAGTTAATGCTGCCAATAATTCTAATAATATTAATTATGGAAGCAATGGAAATCAAAATGGTACACAGTCAAATTCTAGTATTAATAATTACCAAATTTACAATGATATTAAAGAAACACTGGATATGTCTGACAAAAGATGGGCATCAAACCTTGTTTCAAAAATAAATCGATCACATGCCTCAAAAATAAATGAAATAGAATTACATTTAAGCCCAAAAAACCTTGGAAAACTAAAAATAAAAATCAGCGTTTCTAATAAAACCACTTTTGTGAAAGTCAGTACTGACAATGCAGCTTCTTCTTCCATGATTTTAAATGAAGAAAATAAGCTTAGTGAGATGTTTAAAGAGGTAGGCCTTGAACTAGAGGACTTTTCTTCTGAAAACTCCTTTAATCAAAGCTTTAGCAATTCAGAAAAAGGAGAGAGAGAAAATAAATTTAAATCAGCTGGCACAAACAATTCAAATGACATTAATGATCATGAGAATTATACTAAAGACGAAAGTCTTCTAAATATTAAAGTATAATTAACTTATAATTGAAATAAGGAAATAAATTATGGCTGAAGAAGAGAAAGAAGAGAAAAAAAGTAGTAAACTATTACCAATAATTATAGGTGCAGTTGGTGGAATTGTTTTATTGTTAGCGGGTCTAGCATTAGGATTTTTTCTATTTTCGTCTCCTGCAGCTGATCCTTCTGCTGAGGTTGACGAAATAATTGAAAAGAATTCAGAAGGTGAAGAAGAAATTGAAGAAGATGACAACTCAACACCTGACAAAATAGCGTTAGATACACCAGAAAATCAGGTTTTTCTAACAACATATTATGAATTTCCTGGTTCATTTACCACAAATTTAATGAATTCAAGAAAGTTTCTACAAATATCAGTTGGAGTTTCAACTCAATATGATGACAGAGTTATGGCAAATGTTGAAGCACATCAATTAGCACTTAGATCAGAGATTCTAGGAACTATGAGTGAATTTACTGAAGAAAGTATTCAAGGGAAAGCTGGAAGACAAGCTTTAGCTTCATCTCTTCAAGAAGCAATTAATTCAAAATTAGAGGTTTTAGAAAATTTTGGAGGAATTGATGAAGTTCACTTTACTTCATTTGTGTTGCAATAAATTGTATTTTAAAGGATCGGGAATTTAAATGTCTTCTTCTAGAAAATTATCTACGGATGAAGTTGATGCACTCATGGCAGGGCTACAATCTGGAGTTATCTCTACTGAGGGAAATATAGGCCCTGAAGCAGAAGTTCGTCCCTTTGTTTTTGGTTCTGATGATCTTTCATTATTAGGAGATTACTATGCTCTTAGGTTGATAAATGAACGTTTCGCAAGACTTGCAAGAAGTACATTTTTACCTATGCTTAGAATACAACCAAGAATAAGCTCCTTTCCTCCAGAAGTTAAAACATTTGATGAATACTGTAGTAGTATTGATGGCTTTATGAGCCTTAATACAAGCAGAATCGAAGAGTTAAAAGGGATGTTGCTTAC
Source organism: uncultured SAR116 cluster alpha proteobacterium (assembly GCA_902539295.1). GTDB lineage: Bacteria > Pseudomonadota > Alphaproteobacteria > Puniceispirillales. Next base: position 21,885 of record CACBIM010000021.1, on the reverse strand, counting down.
TGTTTTGCACCCAAGTTTTATTTCAGTTTTAACTAATTCATATTATGGTGGAGAAATCTCAGTTGATCAGAATAACAGGACTGAATTTACCGCGACTGAGGAAAGAGTAATAGAAATCATATCTAATGGCTTAAATGATGCCCTTGAAGTTTCTTGGCGTGATCTTATGCCAATCAATTTAAGAGAACAGGGAAGAGAAGTTAATCCTCAGTTTGCATCTTTTGTAGATGGAAGTGATCTTGTTATTATTTGCTCTTTTGTAGTTCAATTACCAGACATTGATGCAGCAACATTTGATATAATTTATCCGCTTCAAACACTAAAACCTATAGCCTCACAACTACGCTCCAGAGTTCAATCTGATGTAATAGACGATGATTTGACATGGAGAGATAGATTAGAGAAAGCTGTTTTAGATATACCACTTCATGTTACAGCTAGATTAAGTGAGCCAACTGTGCAAATGCCAAAACTATTAAATATGAATGTAGGCGATACAATGCCAATTTCTGTAAGTGAAGGTATTGAATTGCTTGTAGAAGGAACTGAAATATTTGAGGGTGAAATTGGAGAAATTGCTGGCCAATCAGCTGTCAATTTAACTAAACGAATAGAAAAAATTCAAGATGAAAATTAATATGGAGGCTTATTATGGCTGAAGAAAATCAAGAAGAAACTGTTACAGAAGAAATTAACGAAACTGTTGCTGAAACAGAAACTAAAGAACGTGGAAGCTCAGAAAATTTAAGAGTTCTTGAAAATATTGAAGTTAAACTAACTGTTGAGGTAGGTAGCACCGAAATAAAGATCCGGGACTTACTTCGATTAAATGAAGGATCCGTGGTTGAACTAGACAGATTGGCAGGTGACCCATTAGATATTTTAGCTAATGGCACAACTATAGCTAAAGGTGAAGTAGTTATGGTTGGTGAAAGATTTGGAATAAGATTTACAGAAGTTGCTGATCCAGAGGAGAGAGTTCAAAATCTTTAAGTCAAAATCTTGACATTTATAGTTTATAAGCCTTAACAAACTGTTTAATTCCCAACAGTTTTCCCATATTTCTTAGTATTTTATTTTTGGCATGGTCTTTGCCTTTTCCAAAGTATATTTTAATTTGGAGTTTTTATGGGCATAGAAGATCCAGGCTGGGGAAGAATAATTATTGTAATGCTTTTTATAGCAATTCTTCTTGGTTTTTTATACTTTTCAAAAAATAAAGGGAAAAATCTTTTTTCTCATCTTTCAGGTAGTGAATTTCTTAAATTAGACGGCACTATTGCTTTGTCAAATATCTCAAAAGCTAGTCTTGTTTCTGCCCAAAATCAAAAGTTTTTAATTGTTCATGGCAGAGGGCAAAGTCCTTCTGTAATTTTATTGAATTCTAAAGATGCCAAAAATGCAATTGAAACAAATAAAAGTGATGTAGGTGCATAATGGTAAAACTTATTAATTATACTATCTTCACTTTTTTTATAATAATTACATTTTTTTCAGGACCAGTTTTTGCTCAATCAATTGCTTCTGGTATGCCAGCATTAAATATTATTGATCAAGGCAATGGCGAGACGACTTATTCTCTCTCGTTACAAATACTTGCCCTAATGACTGCTTTGACAGTTCTTCCGTCACTTGTATTAGGGATGACTTCTTTCACTAGAATAATAATTGTTTTATCAATTTTAAGGCAGGCTATGGGAACACAACAAACACCACCTAATCAAGTTCTGATTGCTATAGCATTATTTCTAAGTTTTTTCATTATGTCACCAACACTCACAAAAATTTATGATGAAAGTATTACACCCTTTATGGCTGAAGAATTATCAGCTGAAGCAGCAATTAGTAGTGGTAGTAGGCAAATCAAAGAATTTATGGTGAAGAATACTAGAAAAAATGATTTATCAATGTTTTCAGATATGTCTGGGACAGGAAATTATGAAAGTGCCGGTGATGTTCCTTTCTCGGTTATACTTCCAGCATTTATAACCTCTGAACTTAAAACTGCATTTCAAATTGGATTTTTATTATTTTTACCATTCCTTGTGATTGATATGGTTATAGCATCCATCTTGATGTCATTAGGCATGATGATGCTTTCACCAATGTTAGTTTCTTTGCCATTCAAATTGCTTTTATTTGTACTCGTTGATGGATGGGCTATGACAGTAGGCTCTCTTGCTAGTACATTTGTAGCGGTATAGATAAAATGACTTTCGATGGAAATATTGACATGTTGCAAATGGCGTTTTGGCAAATAATTTTAGCCTCTGCACCTGTTTTATTAATTGCTTTAGCAATTGGCTTATTTATAGGTATTTTTCAGGCAGCAACATCTATAAATGAAATGACACTCAGTTTTGTGCCAAAAGTAATTATAGTGATGCTCACACTTCTTTTAACTGCTAACTTTGTATTTATATCACTCACAGATTATTTTACTTTTATTTTTGATCAAATATCGGCATTAAATTAATGATCGAACTAGACCTTTTAACAAAAAATGTTAGTGCTTTCCCTGGTTTAAATCTTAATAATGTAGTTACTATATTACCTTTATTTTTTCTTGCAACAGTCCGTGTTGGTTCATTTGTAATCTCTTCTCCATTATTTGGTATGAGGGGTGTCCCGACACCCATTCGAGTTGTAATATCTTTTATTTTAGGGCTAGCAGTTGTAAGTTTCACAGGATTGCCATCAGAGAATTTATTAAATAGCCTCAATTTTATATTTATTGTTCTTGTAGAAATAGCCGTTGGCATTACTGCTGGCTTAATTGTCACAATATGGTTCTCTTCAGTTGCTTTGGCTGGTGAAAAAATGGCTACAAGTGCAGGACTAGGTTATGCTGCCCAAATAGATCCACAAGCAGGAGGTCAAACACCTGTAGTAAGTGTGATCTTAAACTTATTTCTAATAGTTTTGTTTGTTTCACTAGATGGGCACCTTTTAATGCTAAGAGTATTCTTTGAAAGCTATTTAATTCTTCCAATAGGTTCAATGCCACCTCCAATGGTACTAATTGGAGCAGGCATAAAAGCTGCAGGATCCATGTTTATAGCTGCATCTTTAATAATGTTGCCTGTAGTAGGGATTATACTTATGATTAATGTTGCAGCTGGTATAATGACAAGGTCAGCTCCACAATTAAATTTATTTTCTTTTGTATTTCCAGTAACAATTCTGGGAGCATTTATTATTTTATATTTCTCAACTGGAACAATGGCTTTAGCTTTTTCAGATCTAATATTTTCATCTATAGAAGCACTTGAGGATTTAATGTTAGGTATTAACGATGGCTGAAGAATCAGAAGATGGTCAAGAGAAAACCGAGGAACCAACCTCCCGAAAATTAGAAAAAGCTGCTGAAGAGGGCCAGGTACTTTCCTCTAAGGAAATGTTTGTTTTTACAGGGATTATTATGATGTTTGGCTTTGTTTACCTAATACCATATTTTTCTCAGATGCTTCTCTCCTATTGGGCAATGTTTTTTGACTGGTCAGATATCGTAAATGATAAAAAGTCAATTCTAGATATTTTATATTATGCATTACGTTTTATAGTTACTATAATTTTTTTCATATCTATACCAATATTTTTAGTTGTGGTCTTAACCCAGTTAGCTGTGGGAGGAATTAACTTTGCTCCTAAAGCAATACAATTTAAAGGGAAAAAAATAAATCCTATAGAGGGACTGAAGCGAATGTTCTCTCAAAAAGCCTTAGCTGAACTCGTAAAGGCTATTTTAAAAGTATTACTTCTTTTTGGTCTAACTGCTGTTGTTGTCTATGAGCGACTAGACGATATGATACAACTTACTGAAAGAGAGTTATCCCAGGCTGTAATAGTCATGGGAAAATCATTTCCTCAATTACTTTTCGTTTTATTAATAGGTTTAGCAATTATTGCTGCAATTGATTATTTTTGGCAAAGGCATATCTTTATTCAAGGCTTGAGAATGACAAAACAAGAAATAAAGGATGAATTTAAGCAAACGGAAGGATCACCAGAAGTTAAAGCAAAAATTAGACGCAAGCAAATGGAGGCTTCTGCTAATGCTGCAAAACAAGCATCAGCTCTTGATGATGTTAAAGATGCAACAGCTGTCATAACAAATCCCACACACTTTGCTGTCGCATTAAAATATGAAGTCGGTTCTAAAGGTGCTCCTACCATTCTTGCTTTAGGAAAAGGAGCGATGGCAAAAGCTATTATGGAAAGAGCAGAACAAGCAAACATTACATTATTCAGATCACCATTATTAGCAAGAGCTTTATTTTTTACAGGAGAAATTGGACAAGAAATCAGTGATAAGCTTTATACAGCTGTGGCTGTTGCATTAGCTTATATATATAAAATTGACAGAGGTGAATTTGCAAGTGAACCTGAAATCAAAATACCTGAAGACATGCAGTTCAATGAACATGGGGAATTAATAGAAGGAAACAAAAGTGGTAAATAGAACAAGTTTGGGACAAATCATAAGTACAGCAGTCTTTTACGGGGTTGCATTGTTAATTTTTCTTAAAGGTATGGAGTTTTTAGAACAAGATAAATTAATTCACGCATATATCAGTTTTGCTTGTGCATTTTTAAATTTGTTAGCTGGTATGCGTTTTGCAATAGCAAACATGTATACAAAAATTAAAAGTATTTTAAGAAAATGAATAAACAGTTAAATTGTAATGATTGTTCAAGTTTATTTGTAACACACGACCCAAAAAGAAGATGGGGATGTAATTATTTTGGCTTTAAGTCAAAATTTATTCCATCTCTTGAGGTAAAAAGAATAACTGGCACGGAATGTGCTTATTTTTCTTTAAAAGAAAGTAAAAAATTGCAAAAGACTTATATGAATAATTCAAATGGGAGACTAGCATGAGTACAGATACTAATGCAGTTCACGAAAGTATTAAATTAGCATTAGATGCAGCTGACGCAGCAACTGATGTTACTACTGAATATAATAGAGTAAAAAGAGACCATCGAAACTTGGAGGCTTCAGTGAAACAAATTCACCGTTATACAACCATTATTTTTTCTGTTTCAATAGGAACTGCAATTCTTGCAATTTTGCTTACTTCACTTTTATATTTTAGATCACTTTCTGAATTATCTGTAATGACTACAACAAGCAAAGAAGCATTAGTAGTATTTGCTGAGAATGTTGAAAATGTAAACGGATCATTATCAAAATTAGAAGGCGCACTTCAAAAACAAACAGAATTACTTGACGTGAATAGGCAACTTATTAAAAGTATGGAGGGCCTTCAAACAATTGTGACGGACTCAAATGATCAAATGGTAGTTGAATTGAGGGCTTTGACACAGGAGATGAGTGATTCTACGCAACAAATATCAGAACTCGTACAAGGAGCGTCCAAATCACAAATAAAATCAATAAATTTAGAAATGAAAAAACAAATTTCTGGAGTTGGAAACCAAACTGCTGAAAAAATATCATCTCTAAGTTCAAAGATTAAAAATACAGATAGCGAAACTTTGAGAAAATTATCACTCAATCAAGCTGCAATATTATCTACTCTGCAAGCCGTATCTTCTCAAAATGATGATATTAAGCAGCGCTTTGAAGAACAACAGGATAAGATATCATTTCCATAAGTAGAAATATATAACAATGGCTGAAATAGATTTAGAACAAACAATAGAAGATGATGTTCAAATTTCCTTAGATGAAAATAATGAGTTTAATGATCTAGAGGAAATTCAAGAAACAGCATCATTTTTAAAAATATCTGAATTAAAATTAAAGTGTAGAGCAAGAAACTTAAGACTGAAAGAAGAGGATGTCATTGTTGCTGTAGATGGAGAACCTTTTCATGGATCTATTTTAGAATTATCAAATATTTTATCCGAAGAGGATAAAAAAACTTTGCTTACAATTAAAAGAGAAGAAGTTTTTTTTGAAGTAATTACCTTTGGTTCACTTGGTTGTACATTTAAATTCACAAATTCTGATGAAACAATTGAAATTGAAAAATTATTTAAAAAACATACTATTCATCCTATAGAAGATTATACAATTTATGAGGTTTTAAGAGACCTAAGAAGAAAAGTCGATATAATTGACGCATCACAATCTCAAATGTCATGGATATTGCCTCCTTTTTGGCTAATCCAAAATAAACTTTGGGAAGTTCTACTTGTAGTTTCTTCAGTTTATTTAATTACCTTAAGCGTTGCTTGGTGGATGTTTGCAATAACCTGGATTTTGTTAGCTGTTTATTTTAACAAAGGTCAAACGACAATACTAAGGAGTTTTAGCATTTATAGGGATAAGCATTTCTGGCTAGTTTTAGCGAGCATAAGTGAAGAAGAGGTACAGAAAACATGCAGGCTTTTGGACCCGAAATGTAATTTTGAATATAATCTTGTTCCTGAAGTTGTAGAAAATATTAATTCACCTAAGAAAAAGGCAATTGCCTAATCAGATGTAATTCAATAAGTAAAATTATTATTCAAATTATATTTCATTTCCATTTACCCAAGTCGATATTATTGCTCTGTCATCACCCATTATCAAAGTTGGGAAAATAGCTTCCCAAATATTATTAGCTCTTGATTTTCTTTGATCTATTTCTTGTGTTGAGGAAAGGTCAATTACATTTAAATCAGCAAAATAATTTTTTTCTATATTTCCAATTTCTTTTTGTAAATTTAGTGCAGTAGAAGAGCCCATTGTTGCCAACCATAATAGCTGAGCTGGATGGATTGAAAATTGTGACAGTTGAGATATTTTATAAGTTTCAGACATTGTCTTCAACATAGAAAAAAAAGTCCCTCCTCCGGTATCTGTTGCTAATCCAACTTTGATTTTTTTCTTGTTGAAACTTTTAAGATTAAATATGCCTGATCCTATAAAAAGGTTTGATGTAGGACAGTGGGCAACTGAAGAATTTCTCTCTTGTAAAATATCCAATTCTTTATCTGATAAATGTATACAATGCCCAAATATTGAGTTTTCTCTAACTAAATCAAATTGCTCATAGACATTGAGGTAGTTTTTTGCATTGGGAAACAAATTTTTAACCCAATGTATTTCTTCCTCCTGCTCAGAAAGATGAGTTTGCATTAAACAATCAGGAAACTCTGACCATAAATTACCAAGGCACTCTAACTGTTTAGGAGTAGATGTTGGAGCAAATCTTGGTGAAATAGCATATACAAGACGATTGGTCTTATGCCACTTTTCAATTAGTTTTTTACTTTCGTCATATGATGAATTAACTGTATCTAATAAATATTCAGGAGCGTTTCTATTCATACACGTTTTTCCTGCCACGACGCACATTTCTCTTTTATTGGCCTCTTCAAAAAATTTGTTAACACTTGTAGGTGATGAAGTGCAAAAACTTGAAACAGTAGTTGTACCGTTTTGTAGACATAAATTAAGTGTAAGTGATGCTATTTTTGATGCATATTCTGGGTCAATAAATTTTTTTTCTTCTGGGAATGTATAAACATTAAGCCAATTAATTAATCTCTTACCAAAACTACTTATAATACCTGTTTGAGGGTAATGCATGTGGCAATCAATAAAACCAGCAGTTATGAGGTGTCTTCCATAATCATAAGTTTTTGCTAATGGGTTTTTTTTCTTAATAGTTAAAAAATTATCAACTTCCGCAATAATTCCATTTTTAATTAAGATACCGCCATCTTCAATTATATTTACAGATTCTTCGATATTGTTAAAAAAGGGATTTTTTTTAAAGCTTAAAATAGTACCTTTAAGAATCTTCATTATTTGACTAGCTTGATTAAATCACAAATTTCTATTTATAATATTAAATTTGAAATTATAACAAATATTTAAAGAAAAAATTAAATATATTTTGGTTTAAAGTGTAAATTTTCAATTGTTTTTTTATTTTTCTTACTAGTTAAAACAGATCTGCTTGGCTCACAGGTTAAATATTTTTTTGTTACGTAAACAAGTTTATCAATAGTGACAGATAAAATGTCCTCTCTAAATTTTTTCCTCATTTCTTGAGAAAATCCATTGTTATTTGAATTGAAATCAGAGAGAGCTTCATTGGCTGGAGAAGAAGGTTTATCTATTGATGATATAACATTTAATATTCCTTCCTCTAATTTTTCTTTTGTAATTGATTTTAAAGCCCAATTCACTGAGTTATTGAATGCTTCAAAAGTTTTTTCAATATTTGGATCTCTATATGAAAAAAATTTAAAAGTTCTAGCATTCATATCTTGCATCGCACCAGAGCCATAGGCACCACCTTTTTCCCTAATAGCTGTATGAAGAAAACCATTTCTTAATACTGCACCTAAAACGCTTAAAGTTGGCGCATCATTGTGTGAATAATCGACTGTTTTAAATGATTGAGCACAAAAATTGACCTCTGTTTCTGTTATCCATGCAACTTCATCAGAATTTAAATTTATTTTTTTAATTTCAAAAAAATTTCTATTTTCCAGAATAGAATGATCATTTTCAATATTATGAAGTTCTTCAGAGGTAACTAAAACCTCAGTAATTGGCTTAGTGACAATCTTTCGTTTTAAACTTTGAAAATTATCTATCAAATTTTCAACATCTATGTTTCCATCAGAGAACTTCAATTTTTTTAGGTTTTTCAAATATGAAATACCATTTGAGTATTCAGAAATAGCACCATATTTAGATATTTGTGCATCTGAGTTTGCCATTGCGAAATAATGTCCAGAATTGACAAGGTTTCTCTCAAAACTAGAAATATGCATTTTAGTAATATCATTAATCCTTTCTTTTTCATCTAGTCTGAAATATTCAAGCGTATCAATAAATAAATCTTTTAGGTTATTTAAATTAGATTGAAGAGAATAACCGCCTATTTTAAAAGCAAGGTTGAAAATATCTTTATTTTTTTCACGCAAAATAGAAAAGTTTGAACTTATCTGTCCAACAGTGCTTGATTGCCTTTTTTGAATTTCCTCATAGCCTTTATTTTTTATTCCAACTTCACAGATTATATCTGAAAAAAGGGAACTGTATTTTAAATCATCAAATGTTGGCTCTAGTATTGGGAAAATCTTTTGAAAATAGTCTATTCCGTTTGTACCAGCTTTGTAAAAAAATCTATTTATACCATCTTTATTTTTAGTTTCAAATTTAGGATACTTTTTTGAATTTCCAATATCACTTACAGTCACTTTTGGAAGAATATCTGGATTGTCTTTTTTATTTTGCCTAATCTCAAGTTCAGCATTTAATTTATTTATTTTTTTAATTTCTGTATCACTTAAGGATTTTTGTTTTAAAATTAAAAATTCTTTAATCCTATTATCTTGTTTTTCGTCAAAATTTTTATCTGGAACTAACTGAAAAGTTAAACGACTAGTGTTATCTAGAAACATCTCGGTAATTTTACTTTCAAGGTAACCCTTTTTATTTATTCTGTTTTTTAGGGTTTCAAGTGATGTTTCCAAATCATATGAACTAACAACATCAGCATCATGAAGAATATATGGCATTGAACTCATTAATAATTGGAGTCCATAGGGGAAACCTCCACTAATCTTCTTTAATTTAATTTCTAGTTGATGAAGTGATGCATCTATTAAATCTTGAGGTATTCCATCTTTAATCAAATCCTTAAAAACATTAATAATTAACTCTTCTACCTTCATTTCTTTATTAGCTGAAACGCCCTCAAGGCCAGCTGTAAAATACATTTGTTTTTTGTAAGTATCAAAAGAAGTCATATCTGAAGGGACACTTCCTAGATTTGTGACTTCAAGAGCTTTAGATAAAGGAGAGGCTGAATTTTCGAGCAAAATACTCTCAATCAATTTTGCTTCCATTTTATCAACAGGATCAAGTGAAGTTCCAAGTAACCAGCTAACTAAAACATGATAGTTATTTTCGTCATCGGAAAGAGGTTTGTAGTTTTTAAGAGCATATTTTGGTTCATTAAAATATTTACTTTCTTTAACTTCTATCTTTTCTGCATTAGGAGTAAAGTGTTCTAAAACATTTTGTTCAATTTGATTTTGTAGAGATGGAATGTCAATTTTTCCATAGGTAAAAAAGATAGCATTCGAGGGATGATAATACTTTTTATGGAAATCTAAAAGATTTTGATATGAAAGCTTGGGAATGTCTTGAGGATCACCACCACTATTGTAACCATAAGTATGATTGGGAAATAGGTTCTCATTTAAACCCTGATCTGCTTGACTTGATATAGAGCTCATAGCTCCCTTCATTTCATTGTAAACAATACCTTTTAAAACAATTTGATCTTGTGATTTATCATTTTTAATAAAGTCAAATCTGTGACCTTCTTGCATAAAATCTAATTCATTTAAATTAGGGAAAAAAGTTGCATCTAAATAAACTGAGAGGAGATTGCTGAAATCTTTGTCATTAAGTGTTGAGAATGGATAGGCTGTGAAATCTGATGCTGTGAAAGCATTCATAAATGTACTAAGAGACCTTCTTGTCATCATAAAAAATGGGTCTCTGACAGGGTATTTTTTTGAACCACATAAAACAGTATGTTCTAAAATATGAGCAACACCTGTTGAGTCGCTTGGAAGAGTTTTGAAAGCAACAACAAAACATTTTTCATTACTTTCACTATCTAAGTGAATATGTCTAGTTGAGAACTTATCATCAATATATAATTGGACCTCAACTTTACTTAAAGGAATGTATTTACTTTGTGTTAATTTAAACATTTAAAAAATAAATTGATTTTAAGAACATATAATATCAAATTAATAAATGTACAATATGTATACATTTTAAATTTGATCTTTAAGGTTAAAAAAGACATAAAATGAATAGATTTTCTCTTATAGTGACAAATGAGAAACAATTTTTAAAATTAATATTTTTATTTTTATTATTAAACATTTACTTTCAATCCATATCATTTTCGTTCGCTCAGACAGAAAGTTTAGACAACGTAGATTTTATTGGGAAGGTATATGTTAGTGATGGCGACACAGTTAAGAGTAAAAATAATAAAGTAATAATTAGACTACATGGAATAGACGCTCCTGAGACCAAACAAACTTGTCAAAATTTTAATGGCAAAAAATATTCATGTGGGTATAAATCTACAACATTTTTAAAATCTCTAATTAACCAAAATCAAATCAAATGCAAATTCAAAGATAAAGATAAATATGGCCGGTTAATTGCTGTTTGCTTTTCTGGTGGAATCAATTTGAATTCAACCATGGTAAAAGAAGGCTGGGCTATTGCTTATAGATATTTTTCAAAAGATTACGTAAATGAAGAAGAAATTGCCAAAATAAAACAGAAAGGGATCTGGCAGGGTAGTTTTGTTGAACCTTATATTTGGAGAAAAAATAATTAATTTACAATTTAGAAGTTTCTATGACCATAAGAGCACATTCTTTACCGCTCATATCAGCTCCATGAACTGTTCCGTAATTTTTAGATATAGCCTCTCCTGCAAAAAATATTTTATCTGCTATAGAGGATTTTAAATTATTCCTCAGATGCGCCTTGCCTGGTTGGGCACTTGAATATGCCCCAGAAAAAAATTTATTTTTCCCCCATAATGTTGCATGAGATTTAATTAAGTATTTATCTACAATATTTCCAAATGAAGATTTCAAAGTATTAATAGCAAAATCTACAGAGGCTTTTAGACCTTCCTTTTCCAGTTCTAAGGCAAATTTTCCACCAACATCAAGATAAGATAGATTACTGTTATGAAGTTTTAAAGTCCCAAAAAAACCTCTTGGAAATGAAGAAAGAGAATTGATTTTAGAAAAAAAGTATTCGTCTTTTTGAATATTAAAATATTTATAGAAATCTTCTTTAAACTGTAAAATTATATGGTTATAAGATCCTAAATTTACACCTGCAAATGCTTCATATTTTTCTGGTGGCAATAATGGCTTAAAATTAATTAAACCTGAATTTAAAACTCCAGTCGAAACTGTTATAATACAAGCTTTAGATTTAATTGTACCTGAGTTGGTTTTGATTTTGAGAAATGGACCAGACCAATCTATTTCACTCACTATTGTATTTAATCTCACTGGAAGATTTTTTCGATAATGAGCTAAAAGGGTTCCATACCCCTCTTTAACAAAACCGTCACCAACACCGGTATTTTTGAAATTTAAATAAGCATCCGCAGTTGTAAAATTATCAAAATCAACTCCTTCTAAACATGCTCCTATGGCTTGATGTGCTGTATGATACCATTCATTTTGTTTAATTTCATTCGGAATTAATTCACTAAAAGGAACATCAATACATTTTTTGTATAATAATGTATTTGAATATTTTGCTTTTAGAGACTTTAATTTATCAATAATTTTAAAAAGATTGTTTCCATTGACTTGTTTTATACCGTCATAGACTAGAAATTTTTCATTAATTTTATAAATTCGAAAATCTTCTTTTTGTTTTTTTCCATATTCTGCAATTTGGTTGCCACTAAAACTATGTAACCAATGCGCGCCTAAATCACATGGTAAACTAAAAATTGAATTATCTGTATAACATCTGCCACCTATTGTATTCGTGGCTTCAATACAGATTACAGATTTCTTTTTCTGTATAATCTCTGAAGTAGCTGACAAACCAGCAGCTCCTGCACCTATAACCACAACATCAAAATCAGAAAAGTCTTTCATTTCAATAAATCGCTTTTAAATATTTAATATTATATAAAGTATTATGATCTAAAATTAGTTAAATATACTTTGGCAAATAGTTTCCATGTGCTTCTATTAATTCATCTACCATAGAACAAATTTCATCAATAGACAGATTAGATGATGTTAAAGGATCTAAAAGAGCTGCATGATAAATATGTTCTCTTTTTTTAGTTAGAGCGGCCTCTGCAGTAAGAATTTGAACATTAACATTTGTTCTCATTAGAGCTGATAGATGCTCTGGTAATTTACCAATTTTTTGTGGGACAAATCCACTACCGTCAATTTTACATGGTACCTCGACACAACAATTCGTCGGTAGATTTTCAATTAAACCATTGTTCATTACATTTGCATAAATAATTATAGGATTATTGTTTGTAAATCCGTCCATTATAAATGATGCGTATTCGTTACTTCTTTTTATCTCTTGATCAGCAATTTGACTTATGTCTTTTTCTAGATTGACCCATAAATTTTCGTAAAAGTTGCACCTATCAATATATTCGTCTATAGGAATTTTATATTTATCGATTAAATCATTTCTACCCGATTTTATAAACCAAGGAACGTATTCCGCAAAATGTTCACTTGATTCAGTTACAAAATAGCCAAAACGATTTAGAATTTCATAACGAACTTTCTCATGTAAATGCTTGCCTGAATCTTCAATTCTATTGGTTCTTGAAGAAACTTTTTTATCATTAACAACGTCAAAACCAAACTTTTTAAGTCTTGGATAGAGGTCTTCACCTGTACTAATTTTAGTAATTTTTTGGTAAAAAGACATGTGGTTTATGCCCGCACATAAATATTCAATGTCATCAATACTCTCTTTAAGGTCTTCAGCAATCATTTCTGCCGTTCCTTGAACAGAATGACAAAGACCCAAACTTTTAATTTGAGGGAAAGATTTATTAATAGCAATCATATTAGAACACATTGGGTTTACATATTGCATCCAAATTGCATCTGGACAAATTTTATCAATATCTTCTGCTATTGCGAGAAGAACAGGAATAGTTCTTAAACTTCTCATTATTCCTCCTATTCCAATAGTGTCAGCTATTGTTTGATTTAAGCCATATTTTTTTGGTATTTCAAAATCAATTACTGTAGAAGGCTTATAGCCCCCAACTTGGATTGTTGTTTGGACAAAGTCTGCATTTTTCAATGCTTCTTTCCTATTGGTATGCAGTGTAAATTTAGGATTAACTCCCATTTTTTTTGAAATTATTTTCAGTACTTGATACGTTTTATCTAGTCTGTTTTCATTTATATCCATCAAAGCTATTTCTATTGATTTAAAACTATCAATTAAAAGCAAATCAATGACAATATTTTTTGTAAATACTGTGCTACCTGCACCTATAATAGTTAATTTAGTCATAAGTTATTTTCTATTTTAAAATGGTCTAGGTAAAGATATACATCTTCTCCAGTTTGCAATTGCTAAATATATTATATTAGCAATTAATTTTTCAGCCCACAATTTAATCTAAAATTAAATTTTATTAGCAATTTTAAAAAAATTTTTTTTATCATATAGTTTTAAACAATAATTAGATTATGGTCCTAGAGAACTGAACAAATATATAACAAGACTTTAGATTTAATATGCCTCCCACAATTATTAATGATGAGCAATACGAGTTCTGGAATAGAGGAATTGGTCAAAAATGGGTTAAAGAAGACGATGCAATTAACGAGAGGTTCACTATTTTGACTAAAGAGTTTTTCTCAAGAGCAAGTATTAAAAAAAATGATAAGGTTCTAGATATTGGTTGTGGAGGTGGTATTACATCTTTTGAAGCATCAAAATTAGCAGGAAAAGGCGGATATGTTTTAGGAGCTGATATTTCCGAAATTTTATTAAATTTGGCAAAGAAAAATTTTTCAAATATTAAAAATTTAGAATTTCAATATTGCGATGTTCAAAACTATAATTTTGAAAATAATTTTTTCAATAAAGTTATTTCTAGATTTGGAGTTATGTTTTTCGAAAACCCAATTGTGGCTTTTAAAAATATTTATAATTCAATTCAAAATGGTGGTTCATTACATTTTGTTTGCTGGACAAATGTCTTAGAAAATGAGTTTTTTACTGCTGCAGCCAATATTATTATTAAACATCTTAATAGAGAATTTCCTAAAGTAACACGTACGCCAGGTCCATTTGCCTTTAGCGAAGAAAAATATATAAAACAAATTTTAGATTCTTCAGGATTTAAAAATATTAAAGTAGATAAAGTCTACACATCGCTATCTACTAATGACGATGCTGCAAAAGATGGGGAACTCCTCTTTAAAATAGGTTTAGCAGGAGGACTATTATCAGAAGAAAATTTATCAGAAGAAGAGCTTTCAAACATAAAAGATAAAATAATTGCAATGTCTAAAAACCGACAAGTAGATGGTAAGATAACATATAGGGCATGTTTAAATTTTGTTTCGGCAACAAAATAATTTGCATTCAAAAAAATTAAACATTTTTAAATGGCGGAGGAAGGGTGATCTATTTTCTATATAAGTAACTGATTTTATTGATATTTTATATATTTATATTTTGTTCCCATGAATGATCCCCATACAATTATGATTTTACCTTTACAGTTGAATAGTCACTTTTAAGATATTCCAATATTTCAATTTTCTCTAAATTATCCCATACCTTAAGCATGTATTTATTTTTGTCATCACTTATCAAAATTTATTTAAATGTACCAAGTTCATAAAGATATGGTTCGCTGAAATATCTATCTGCAATATATGAATTAGATATTATTTCATGAATATATTTTGATAAGTAGCCTTTATTGTAATCTTTTATAAAATAGTGAATTTCATTGTCAATGAAAGAGATGAAACTCTTCCAAAATGTTACGTTGGATTGACTGGATTGACTCCAGTTCACAGAATGCTCAATCATATCAGAGGTCACAAAACTGCAAAAATTAAAACTAAATTCTTTACACGGTGCCTAATATACACAGAAGAGAACTACAACCCTGAAGAGGGTAAAAAAAGAGAGGAAACATTACACAAAGAATTAAATGAACTAGGTTGGAATGCATTTGGTGGTCATTAGAAAAAATTAACAGGCAGGATCAAGTGACCTGCCTGGTATTTAATTTTATTTGACTACCCAGAGATGGGGCTTTTTACCCTGAGCATTTGTCTTTGGTCTCCATCTTTTGAACCTGTTTTTGTCTAAACCCTCAGGCACATACCATTTTCTTGCGTCGTTGTCCCATTTGGCTCCAAGTGCTTTAGCTAAATCTTTTTCTTCGTATGGGCAATTAATATAAAACTTATTATCTTTCATATTTATCTCCTTATCGTTTCAAATTTAAAATTCTGCTGATTTGTTTAATTTTTTTTCTTCCTCCTTATTCTTTCTTTTCACTAAAGTTTCAAAGAAATAATAAGGAGGAAAATGCTGGATACGGCCCTCTAGTGCGTAACTTTTAATTTATCTTCTTCAGATAACCTGAGGTAGGTTAGAACAGTTGGATCTAATTTTTTATTATAAATAAAATTAAATTCCACCTCGTTGTTTTCCCATTCTTCTTTTGTTAATTGAACTTGCCTATTGAACTCGTCTAAAGGTGATTTACTTTTCATTTCAATAAAGTCATTTTCTTCATTCAAGAATATAAGAATTCCATCCTTTAGCTCTTTCAATTCAATCCAAATGTCTATGAGTTCAGTAACAACATCGTTTCGGTTTGCGTCTTCGTCACTCACAATCGTCACTTCAATTGTTTTATTTTTACTCTGGTTAAACCACACTTGTTTTTCATCACCCTCATCAGGTGTCCAGATTTCCATTAATTCAAAGTCAAAAGCTATCAGTGTAGTTTGGACATCTGTTAACTTATTTTTTAACGTAGAGATTTTAAAAAGTTTGCTTTTTTTTCTGTTGAACATATTCAACTCCTTATTCATAAATTAGACCTTTCACAAAACAAGAAGGTCTAATTTATGAATAAGGAGTTGATTAAATAACGATTCTTTTTTTCAAATCAACGAAAGTGATTACGCTCATTTATTAATATAAAAAGGGGGGA
The DNA here is from genome assembly GCA_902539295.1 of uncultured SAR116 cluster alpha proteobacterium. GTDB lineage: Bacteria > Pseudomonadota > Alphaproteobacteria > Puniceispirillales. The sequence continues at coordinate 5,146 of CACBIM010000021.1, read as the reverse complement.
AAAGAATTTTTTTATAGAAAATTAAAATAGAATAAAAAAAAGCCAGAATAAATCTGGCATAATTAACATAAAATAATAATATAAAAAAAATTAAAGTCAAGAATTATTCATACATCAATTCCTTTTAATGTGTTTCTTCTATTGCCTTCAAGTGTTCCTCTATAATTTTCATAAATGGAGACGACCATTTTTCTAATTTTGAAGGGCCAACGCCATTTATTTCCAAAAATTCTTCTGATGTTCTCGGTTTCAGAACTGCCATATCTCTGAGAGCGATATCATGGAAAACTGTAAAAGCAGGTAACTTACTCTCTTTAGCAATATTAAGTCTCAATTCTTTTAACTTCATAAGTAAACTTTGATCATTTTCATCTAAGTCACTTACAACTTCCCTTGAAATTTTTTTGACCTTACTTTCATTTTTAATTTCCTTATATTGAAATAATTTCCCATTCTTAAGGATATCCATACCTGAATTTGTTATTTGGAGTGAACCATACCTATGAATGTTTAGTCGCAAGTGACCAAACGCAAGTAATTGCCTTACAAAAGATTGCCAGAAATCTTTACTGTATTCACTACCGATACCAAAAACCGACAAGTTATTGTGGCCCTTATCAATAATATTTTTTTCTTCCATTCCTCTAAGGACATTAATAACGTGAACTTGCCCAAAGTATTGGCCTGTTCTAAAAATTGTTGATAGTAATTTTTGAGCGAGTTCAGTTCCGTCAATTAATTTTGGCGGGTCCAAGCAGTTATCACAATTATTGCATTCGTCAATTTTGTCATCAAAATAATTTAGCAAAAGTTTTCGCCTGCAGTCAGGCGTTTCACAGTAAGACAGGAGATAGTCTAAGCGTTTATGCTCCCTTAATTTATACTCATCTTCTGCATCACTCTCCTCTATCATACGCCTTCTGAGTACAAGATCATCTAACCCATAAATTAAAAGTGTCTCCGATGCTAGGCCATCTCTTCCAGCGCGACCAATCTCCTGGTAGTAAGCCTCTAAACTACTTGGCAAATTAACGTGCACGACGTAGCGAATATCTGGTTTATCTATTCCCATACCAAAGGCGATAGTCGCAACAACTACCATGCCCTCCTCGGTCATAAATCTGTCTTGAACTTTTCTTCTTGTGTCACCATCTAATCCTGCGTGGTAGGCGCACGCATTAAATCCATTCTCACTTAAAAATGAAGCTACTTTTTCAGTGCCATTTCTTGATAAGCAATAGACAATACCAGAGACTTGCTTTCGGTTTGATAAAAACTCTAAAAGCTGGCTCTGCCATTTCCTTTTCAATTTAATTGACAGATATAAATTTGGCCTGTCAAAACCCCTGACAATAATTTTTGCATTACCACCAGCTATTTTATCTGCAATATCTAATCGAGTTGCCTCATCTGCAGTTGCAGTAAACCCTATAACATTACTCTCAGGAAATAATTCCTTTAATTGCGATAGAGCCTCGTAGTCCTTTCTAAAGCTTTGCCCCCATTTTGAAATACAATGCGCCTCATCGATTACAAATAATCCTATGTCTAACGATTGCAATGACTGAAGCATCTTTTCAGTCATAAGCCTTTCAGGTGACATGTAAATAATTTTACTCTCGCCATTCTTAAATCTGAGCCACGCATCAATTGCTTCTTGCCTGTCTATGTTAGCGTGAATTTTTTCTACTTTTACACCTAGTAATTTCATACTTGAAAGCTGGTCATCCATTAAAGCTATTAAAGGAGAAATAATTATTGTTCTTTTACTAGATACTATTGCAGGGATTTGATAGCACAGTGACTTTCCTGCTCCAGTTGGCATTACTGCTAAAAGTTTCTTTTCACTGAGTACGTGCTCTATAATTTCTTTTTGATTAGGCCTAAATTCTGAGAAACCGAATAAGTTACGAAGTGTGTCATTAGCTTGTGATAGCATTTCAGACATGCTGTTTACCGCTTTATTTAAAATTTAATTTTAAATTATCACAAAAGATCTTCTTTGGAACAATTTTTTGCCCTAAACAAAGACCACATTGCAAACATGAAAAAAATATACACATCATTAGTAATTTTTGTTTACTTACTCTCTCCCGCGAGAGCTGAATACCAAAGTGGTTACAATCCCAATGAGGAATACAATTGTAAATATTCTATGGGAAGTGAAAGATTTTCCTATACTGAAAATGGAGTATCTGCACCTTTAGAAGTAATACCTCCATACGCAAGAAACTTTCACAAAGAAATAAGAGAGGGATTAAAAGACACCATTTTTAATTTTAAATTTGCTGTTAATGGAGATTTAATTAGGGTTAGCAAAAAGTCATCTAACTATAAAGGACCTGATAAGGCTTTAAAGATTTATTTTCAAGAAGTTGTAGAAAATAACGAAGATGTAATAATTTCTCATCACGTTGATCATGACAACGATATATTCATTAACACAACAATTTTCAAAAATGACAATCTCATTAATTCTGTTGAGAATTTTCACTTTCATGAAATAGATAACGGAACTCGAAAGCATTTTTCATTGAGCTGGCACGGCCACTGTGAAAAAATTAACAATGACATATAATTTAAATTAATTAAAAAATTTTTTAGCTCTTTTGAGTTCACTTTCTTTCATAAAGTCTTTTAATTGTTGGAATGCAACTTTATGGTCAGTTTCGTCATGCCTTTCAAAGATGAAAAACTTATACATGTCGAGATAATTGAAGAGGTATTCATTTATTTTTTTGATGTCTGCTTCAATGAGCAATTCATGAAACTCATCTTCCATCGTTGTTTCATGAAAAAAATAAAACAAGTCATCTATACTTAACTCCAATTCCTCATCAATGAGTTTTTGAAATTCTGTAAGAATGTAGTTTTTAAAATTACTAGGAAATTGTGAATTTTTTTCAGTCAATTATATGTCCAACTTTACTTAGTATTGTTTATACTTTTTTGAATTTAAGAGTAATTGTTTCAATGACAGTGAGAATTTGCGTGACCTAGAATAAGAAACTGACACTGTAAATTATGTTTGTTTCAGGAAGCATTATTTCTTTAATATCATTAAAGGCAATAAATCCTAAATCTCTACTGTCGCGACTGTTATCCCTATTATCACCAAGAACAAAGTAATGCCCTTCAGGGACCACATACCTCTCAGTATTATCATATTCGTAAGTGTCTTCTTTATCTAAAATTTTGTAAGAAACGTTATTCGATAAATTTTCAATAAATTCGTTCATTTCATTATTAGTTTTTCTCTCAATATATTTTTGATTTAAAATTAGAACTCCCTTTTCAATCTGGATGGTGTCACCTGGAATACCTATAACTCTTTTAATGTAGAGATCTTCTGCGTCTTCTACACTAAAGGTAACGATGTCACCACGTTCAATTTTTTTATTAAATATTTTGTTGTTGGTAACAAAGACCATACTTCCATCTTGAAGCGTTGGAAGCATTGATTCACCATCTATTACCATGTAAGGAACAGCATTAGAAAACAAATGATAGCTAAAAGATACAAACAAAATTACCCAAAATAATCTCACTATTTCCCCCTTTGACTGAGTCTATCTAAATCTAGAATTTGAAGTTTATTTTGCGACCATTTTCTTGGGTGATGAGACGTTCCACTTTGCTCAATATTAGAGTGTTTGGCAGCGTTATTTAGATACGCTTTATTTAACGCCCAATCTGTGTAGCCTTGCTCTATAACGTCATAGTATTGCTCACAGGGTGGCCCTAATCCAAATTTTTTGTCCATCAAATATACAAGAGCTATAGTGTCATTTCCTTGAGTATTCACGTTAATCATTTTCTTTTGATATAAAATGGGATAGCCCTCGTATCTGTCCAACGCTCTTTCGCATCGCTCAGTAATTTTATAAATACCAATAGGCACTTCAGACTTTTCATCTTTAATTATATCAGCGACCCCTTTAAAAACTAATTTCCAGCCTTTTAGAATTAATTTGTCTAATGGCTCCGCGTTGGGGCATCTCAACTTCATTTGATCTTTATTTAGATTAGATCCATACGCAATATACAATTTACTCATTACTATCTCTCCTCAAATATTAAAACGAAGTTCATAGAATTTGTGCATTACAATTTAAGAGACTGCACTTTGCCATCACTATAAAACAAAACATCTGGGGATTTTATAGTTCTGGATCCTATGCATTAACAGAGGTCTTCGCGGGCCCACTGAGAAAGGAATAGTCTCACCCCATACAACTTTAAAACTCTAGTTTTTATTTTCCAGGACACCAATATCTGTCATATCATTCAAACCATGAATTTCGGGCATTCCAGCACCAGCAATGCCTTGGAGTTGACCGTGAAGCATATGAGCGCCTCCAATGGTGTCATCAATAAGTCTTTCCCTAATTTCCCATTGCTTGTTGAAAGCATTTTTCTCTTTTAGCAATTGCTCTTGCATTTTAAAAATTGGTGACAGCATCTGGCTCATTGTGTCAGCAAATTTTTTACTAATTAAGTAATCAAACATTGATTGAGCCTTATCTTGTCTTATGCTCTCCGCAGACCTAATTTTTGCAATTTCAGTCAGAGCATTTCTGAGGACCCTGGTGAGTGAAATTACCTCATTAAAACCACAGACCCATACTCCATCGACAATATCTAAACGCTTCATCTCTCTTGGCATGGTTTCGGTTACAATGACACCTATAGAAGCGCCTTTATTTGAGACGTCTTTATTAAGTTTTTCAACCCATTTTGATGAAAACTCTTTTGTCCTTTTACCTTCAAAAAGGATTGAACCAATTTCGATGCCCTTACCCGAAGAGATCCTCATCAAGCAGTCAGCTCCTGCTTGGCCTTTACCAATCTCATCGATTTGATCAGTTGGAAATGAATCTCTTAGCCATTTTTCTAAGAGTATTTCACCCGCCTCACCTTGCAATTGCATAGAGCCTTGAGAACTTTTTTTCTTCAGCTCAGAAATTAGGGTTTCCATGCTCTTTATTTTAAGTTCTTGCTCAGTAAGCTTTACAGAATATTGAGTTTCTACCTCTTCCTGAGCATTTGCTGTTGCGATTGAAACAGCTTGCTTTTTCTCAATCTCGTATTGCCTTTGGATTGATCTAAGCTTTGTGTCTGCCTCAGTTTTTTCAAGATCGAGCTG
>CACBIM010000020.1 GCA_902539295.1 uncultured SAR116 cluster alpha proteobacterium | reverse complement strand
ATGAAAAACTCTTTTTAGGTCCTTTTGAGCAAAATCAATCAGAGGTTTCATACAAACAAGAAATAGAGGAAGAAATGACTGAATTTTGTAAAAATTTATCTCTTAATTTTGCCCCAGAAAGTTTAATTTTTAATTGTAAATCAAATTAAGTTTTGAGTTGAAAGATGATAAAAGAAAGAAAAGTATTAGTTACAGGAAGCTCAGATGGAATAGGTCGCTCTATAACATTGTCATTACTTAAGAGTGGAGCAAAAGTTATTGGATTGGCAAGAGATCACTCAAAATTTAATCCTGAAATGAAAAATTATATAAAGTACAAAACAGATTTTTCAAACGAAGAAATTTTATTGAATACCATTGCAAAAATTATTAAAGAACATAAGGATTTAGATTGCTTGGTAAGCAATGCCGGGTTTGGAAAATTTGGTACTTTAGAGACATTTTCCTCCAAAGAAATAAATGATTTTATTTTTACTAACCTTACTTCTCATATGATTCTAACTAACAAAATTCTTCCACATTTAAAAAAAATTAAGAAAGGAAATATTATATTTATTGGGTCAGAGTCAGCATTAAAGGGCGGCAAGAATGGTAGCCTTTATTCAGCTGCCAAATTTGGATTGAGAGGTTTCTCTCAATCTATCAGAGAGGAGAGTTGTTCAAAAAAATATTCATGTAAGTTTAATTAATCCTGGAATGGTAAGGACATCTTTTTTTAATAATTTAGATTTTATGCCTGGAGAAGATAAATCAAATGCAATTGAACCAGACGACATAGGAAAGATTATTATTGATATACTTTCTACTAGAAGTGGATCTGTTATTGAAGAGATCAACTTATCACCTCTAAAAAAAGTAATTAAATTTTTATAATACTGGACAAATTTTTGTTTGTTTTTCTTTCAAATTCTATATTTATCTTTTTAGCTTCATCTATATTGATACTTTCAAATTGAATTTTTTGACCTATTTTTAGGCTTGGAATAAGTTCAAGATCACTACTAATTATTGTAGCTATTTTGGGGTAACCTCCAATAGTTCCTCTATCAGGCAATAATACTATTGGCTCACCACTTAATGTAATTTGAATTGAACCAATTTGATTTCCATCTGAAAGCATGTCACGTCCTGCTATAGAATTAATTTTATTACCAGTAAGTTTTATACCCATTCTATTAATATCTTTAGTCACTTTCCAACTTGATGATAAAAATTTATTTATTTCGTCATTAGTAAATTTATCCACATGGGGTCCGATAATTACTCTGAAGATTTTTACTTGATCGTGTGACTTGAATTTAGGAATTAGGGTTTCATGATATTTATGAATATTATTATTGAGAGGCAAATCCATATTATCTTCAAGAAAACTGCCTTTAAATCCTCCCATTATAACACTTGGATTTGTTGATTTACTTCCTAATACTTTAGTAACATTAAAACCCCCAGAAATAGAAAAAAGTGAAATTAAATTTTTGTTTCCTGAATTAATTTTTATAATATCCTTTTCAAAAACCTTAATTGAACGGCCAGGTCTTATTTTGACGTTTCTGTTAATAATTTCTATACTAGATGAATTAGAACCTATTAATGAAACAAGTGCATTTTTAGCATTAACCTCCAATATTGGACCACTTAGAAAAATTTCTAAAACAGCTTCATCAGTATTATTCCCGACAAGCTTATTAACAATTTTCATTGCATTTTGATTTAATACTCCAGATGGAGGAACACCTTTATCTTGAAATCCAAATCTTCCTCTGTCTTGCAAACTAGTTGTTTGCCCACCTGAAACAACTCTTAGAAATGGACCTTTTTGGATGTCAGTCATTATGATTTGTTTTTTTTATTGTTACTGGTGATATTTTATTTTTTTCATAAATATCTTCAAATTCTTCTCTGATTATTTTTTTGAAACTGATGTAATCACCAATTGAAAGTAAAATAGCTTCTTTTTTCCGCTGATCAAAAATATTTATTGGTGTTCTTCCAACTAAGTTCCATCCTCCAGGACTATTTTGAGGATATATTACAGATTGATTAATAGCTATTCCAACACTGCCTGACGCTACTAAACTTCGAGGATTATTTCTTCTAGGCATCTTGAGCTTACTATCAAGTTCTGTTAAAAAAGGGAGGCCGGGAAGAAAGCCCATCATGCTAACTTGATAAATTTGTTTTTGATGAGTTTCAATAACCTCATCTATTGATAAATTGCAATTATCAGAAATAAATTGAAGATCTAACCCATATTTTTCATCGTAACATATTGGTATTTCCCAGTTTGAAGGGTATTTCTTTTTATTGTTATACTCGTCTATTTCTAATTTATCGACATACTGAATCAATGCTTCTAAAGTGATTTTTGTTGGATCAAAAACTACCAATAAGTTAGAAAGACTAGGAATTAAATCTATTATACCTTTAGGTCCTTTTTCTCTAAGACAGCTTAGTAAATTTTCAATATAACTTTTATTACTCACCTTTGGGTAAAAGTGAATTCCGGTATCACCTGCTAATTGAAAATCAAATTTTTTCATGCCACAATCAAACTAATTTTATTAATAATATATGGGAAAAAAAATGAAATTGAAAATCAATTTAAATGCAGATGTTGCTGAGGGCTATGGAAGATGGACCATGGGAAATGATAAAGATATTATTAATGAAATTAATTCAGCAAATATAGCTTGTGGGAAGCACGCCGGTGATGAAAATATTATGAGCAATGTCATTTTGCTATGCAATAAAAGCAATGTTGATATCGGCGTTCATCCAGGTTTTTCTGATATTGAAGGATTTGGAAGAAGGAGATTAAATCTTTCTGAAAAAAATATAGAAAATTTAATTGCATATCAAACTGGAGCTTTACTAGGAATTGCTTCTACTCTAAATTCAAAAGTTACTCACATGAAACCACATGGCGCACTTAATAACATGGCTTGTGAGGATTTAAATCTGTCCAAAGCAATTGTAAGAGGATTTAAAGCTATAGACAAAAAACTGATTTTACTGGCACCTACAAACTCTGAGTTAATAAAGGCAGGTGACTACTATGGGATAGCATGCGTTGAAGAAGGTTTTGCTGATAGAGCCTATATGTCAGATGGAAATTTGAGTTCTAGAAGTTTAGAAGGTTCCTTAATAACAGATGTTCAAAAAGCTGTTCAGCAAGCAATTGATATTGCAAATGGTGAAAAAATAGAAACACTTGACGGTAAAAAAATTCATGTTCCAGCAAAAAGTATCTGTATACATGGAGATAAACAAGAAGCGCTTAATCAAGCTAAATCTATTAAACAAGGCCTAATAGACAATGGATTTGATCTGGTAAAATTGGCAGAGCTTGATAGCTAAAAAAGCGTTTTAATCTTTAATTTTTTACTCGTTTCACTGATTTCATGAATGAATTTCCCATATTCACAATTATCACTGTGTTTTGGTCTTTCTTCCAACCTTAAATTTTCATGAATTTTATTTAGAGTAGTCTCTATCCAATTCAAATCACATTTATAAGGAATGAGAGTTATTTTAAACTCCATAAGAGCATTTGTTTCATTTAAAAAAGTATGGTCAGTAAATCTATCTCCATCACAATATAAAAAATAGCCAACATCATCAACATCAAAACCTTTATTTCTCATTACCCAAATATACAGATCCATTTGACGCTTATATGCACCTTTCCAATAATCATTTAGATTAATTGGCCCATTATCACTTTTTTGTGATGTGCTTTTATAATCTACAATATGCAATTTATTTGTTTTGGTATTTAACCAAACATCATCAAGACCACCACCTATTCGTAGATTATTAATTTTGTCATCATAATGAAATCTATTCTCAGCTCCAAAATGCATACTTTGAGTCCAAAGCTCAAAATGTTTGTGTTGGTAAGGAATTAAATTAGGCAGACCCTGTTTTACTAAAAAAGGATGTGGTTTTTTTTGAAGCCTATAGTAATTAAAGTCTTTCTTTAAAAGTATATCAGTTGCCTCATTAATGTTAAAACCTGGAGTTGAAGGAAAATCTATTTTTTCTACCTGTTGCATATAAAAACAGGCAGGGCAATTGATGAAATTTTCTATTCTAGAGCGACTTAATTCATATGGCGCATTATTGTATTTATCGAATTTACCTCTATGCCTTGCCAAAATATTCTCAATCAAACTTCAAAGAGTTTACACCAAAACTTTTTGATGGTGCTGCAGTAGGTTTTGTGGGAAGTCCTAATTCTTTTGATCTATCAAATAATTTCAAACCTGAACCAAGCATTGAATTAAAAAACCACATCATTGCATTAGTAGTTTCAACAGGTCTCTCTCTTGTAATAAAATGCCCAGCATCAAGCACAAGAATTGCTTGCAAACCTGGTAAGTGTTTCTCCATACCTTCACAATATTCAAGTGGTTGCCTTGGATCATGTTCGCCATGAATATATAAAATAGGCATAGTAAATTTTGATAAATCTACAGGTTTATTTTTAGGTATATCTCTGAAGTATCTTGGAACAGCATCTCCAATACCAGGATGTGAAAAATCTTCTATTATTTCATTTATCTCAGTTTCATCCGGAATTAATTCTGGCTTACAAGAACTTTCAAACCATACTTTTACATAAGCTTCAGATTTATTCATCAATTTTGCAGCTAATTCAGGATTTTCAGAGTTCCATTGATGGTGTAAAGAATTTCGCGGGTCATAATTATGTAAAGACAGACAACACCTAACATACCTTTTGACCCTTTGCGGGGCTTGATCAATTATATTATCACTAATTGCTACACCCCAGTCATGACCAGCAAGCCTAAAGGTATCAATCTCTAAATAATCAAGTAAATCCAATATCTCTGAGGCCACGTTATTCATTGAATAATCACCCTCACTCTTATCTGAAAGTCCATACCCTTTTAAATCAATTGCATACACTTTAAATTGACTTGCTAATTTAGGAATTTGATGTTTCCAACATCTCCAACTTTCTGGAATACCATGAAGCAACACAACAGCTTCTCCATCACCAGCCTCAGCCCAATGCCAATTAATATTATTTACTGTTGCAGTTTTTGTTTCTATTTCCATAAAAATATATTTAATTTCGAAATCTTAGGTTTTTTCTACTCAAGTCATTAACTGTTTTACAACCCATTAATTTCATATCTCTTTCTAATTCATTGCGCATTTGATTGAGAACTCTCTCAACACCAGCTTGACCCGCTGCTGCTAATGCATAGAGATATAATCTCCCTCCAGAGCAAGCTTTAGCACCTAAGGACAAAGCTTTCAAAACATGTGTACCCCGCTGAATTCCGCCCTCACATATAACATCAATTTTATCTCCTACAGCATCTACTATCTCAGATAATTGGTCAAATGGCGCTCTTGATCCATCCAATTGACGTCCACCGTGGTTTGATACCATTATTCCTGTACATCCGATATCAACAGCTTTTTTTGCATCTTCAACACTCATTATACCCTTTAAGGCAAAATGGCCATTCCATTGTGCACATAACTTTTCTGCATCACTCCAGTTCATTGACTGATCAAGCATTGTTGAGAAATATGAACCAATTGAAGTCATGACGTTTGTGCCCTCTTTAATGAATTCTTTTAGATGTGGTAATTCAAATTTCTCATGAGTTAAATAGTTAAAAGTCCACGTCGGTTTCATTAAAAAATCTAAAAGACTGTAGATATTAAAATTAGGTGGAATAGTAAATCCAGTTCTCAAGTCACGTTCTCTATTACCTCCAGTTATAGTGTCAACAGTTAAAGCAAGAACATCAAAGTTTTGTGCCTTTGCTCTATCAAGCATATTTGTATTAAGCCCTCTATCTTTATGAAAATAAAACTGAAACATTTTTGGCGTTTTTATAATATTGTTAATTTCTTCTACACTAACAGTACTCAAAGATGATATTCCAAACATTGTACCATATTTTTCAGCAGCCCTTGCAACTGCCCTTTCCCCTTCGTGATGAAATAATCTTTGCACAGCTGTTGGAGCACAAAAAATTGGCATATCAATTTTTTTTCCAAAGATTTTGGTCTTAAGGTCAATATTTTCAACACCAGCTAGCACATTTGGCACAAGGTCTATATCATTAAAAGACTGAGTGTTTCTTCTATATGTTATTTCATCATCCGCTGCTCCATCTATGTAATTAAAAATTGGTGATGGAAGTCTTTTCTTAGCTAGAAGTCTAAAATCTTGAAAATTATGACATTGATTTAATCTCATTAGTTATATCTACTCTTCACCCTCTACAATTACTAATAACCTTTCCATACCATTGCCTAATACACCAAGAGCTTTTTTATATTCCTCACTTTCATAAGCATTCTTCGCCTTTTCAAATGATGGGAACTCAATAATAACATTTCTCTCATATTCAATTCCCTCTTTAGTTATGTACCTTCCGCCCCTGGCAAGATATTTTCCACCAAATTTTTTATTAGCCGCTGCTGCTAATGGCTTGTAATTTTCTGATTTATTTTTATCAATAATATTACCTCTGCCTATTATGTATCCTTTCATGATTACCCTCTTAAATTAAATTGCTGTGTCTAAACTATCAACCAACTATCGATCAGTTAATTAAAATCTATTACAAAACTAATTTGCTTATTATAAAATTTGATCAATTACTCTATATTTCTCATAATGTTAGATTTTATTCTAAAAATTTTATTCATTTTTTTATGGGCCAGTGCGTTTGTTGCAGCAAAACTTGGATTAAGTGATGCTGGACCTTTTAGTATGCTAGCAGTTAGGTTCATAATTGTAAGCTTTTTATTTGCATTAATTGTATTAATTTTCAAAGCCAACTGGCCTAAAATTAAAGATATACCAAATATAATTGTTGTTGGCATTCTATTGCATGGGTTTTATTTAGGGGGTGTTTTTTTCGCTATTTCAAAAGGCACTTCAGCTGGTTTATCTTCTTTAATTGTTTCCATACACCCTATTCTAACCTGTTTTCTTGCAGTAATTTTGATTAAAGAAAGAATTACAACTGAAAAATGGATAGGGATTTTTCTTGGTTTTTTTGGAATGATTATAGTAATTTGGCCACGACTAGGTGGGGAGCTTCCATTAATTGGATTTATATCATGCTGTATAGCATTAACGGCAATTTCATTTGGAACAGTAATACAAAAACGCTATCTAGAACATATGGAAATACTTGGAGGCAATACAATACAAGCTATATCTGCAGCTATATTTTTTGCTTTAGTTCTTAATTTTACAGAGCCTTTTAAATTTAACCTTACAATAGATTTATTTATTTCTATGTCTTGGCTTATTTTAATGGTTTCAATTGGAGCTATATCTATTTTGATGCTATTAATTAGCAGAGGAAAAATGTCTAGTACAGCTAGTCTATTTTTTTTAGCACCGCCAGTTTCTGCTATCTTAGGGTATTTTATTTTTAAAGAAGAATTAAATACGTTTGGTATCATTGGATTTATTATTACATGTACTGGTGTTTGGTTAGTAAATAGAGAAGTCAAAAAATATTGAGCTTTTTAACATGTTCATTTTAATTTATTTCTTTAATTAAGAGAGTTATAAATTAGATATGCAAAATATTAATACTGTTTCCATTTTAGAAAAACTGATTTCTTATCCAACTGTAAGTAAAGATGCAAATATAGAATTGATATATTATATTGCAGACCTAATAAAATGTGACAGGGTTAAACCAAAGATTATAAAAAATGAAGAAAAGACCAAAGCTAATTTATTTGCATATATAGGCCCACAGAAATCCGACGGAATAATGTTATCTGGGCATACTGATGTTGTTCCTGTAGATGGTCAAAACTGGGAAAAGCCTCCATTTAAATGCACCTATGACAATGGCTTATTTTATGGAAGGGGCACAGCTGATATGAAAGGTTTTGTTGCATCAGCGGTTAATGCATTTATTAAAGCTAAAACCTTAAATTTACAAAAACCTCTTTACCTTGCGCTTTCATATGATGAAGAAGTCGGATGCATTGGTGTAAGGTCACTTATAGATTTGATCAAAGGTCTTAAGTTTAAGCCTGAGATGTGTATCGTGGGCGAACCCACACTCATGTCAATTGCTACTGGCCATAAGGGTAAAACGGCTTTAAGAGCTGAGTGTGAAGGTGTTGAAGCTCATTCTGCGCTTGCTCCAAAGGGTACTAATGCCATTCATCTCGCATGTGATTTAATTTCTGAAATTAGAGATCTGCAAAATGAAATATCACAAAATGGGGTAAAAGATTATGATTACGACATCCCTTATACAACTTTACATGTTGGAAGGATCTCAGGTGGTGTTGTTCTAAACATTGTCCCTAACTATGCAGCTGTAGACTTTGAGATAAGAAATCTGGCAGAAGATAAACCTTCTGCAATTTTATCAGAATTAAAAACGAAAATTTCAAAGCTATTAGAAAAAGTAAGAAACAAAGCTCCTAATGCAAATATAAAAATAAATATTACCAATCAATACCCTGGGTTAAACACAAATATTAATTCTGAAATTGTGTCTTTTGTTTCTTCACTAACTGGAAAAAATAAAACCATCAAAGTAGCTTTTGGTACAGAAGGCGGACTTTTTGATGAGAAACTCGCAATTCCAACAGTTGTTTGTGGACCTGGCTCAATGGATCAAGGACATAAACCTGATGAATTTGTGAGTGAAGATCAATTAATATTATGTGATCAAATGCTTGAAACACTTTTACACAGACTGTCTTAAAAGCTAAATGTCTCCAGGCACACCGTAACTAGGAGCCTGTGAAGGGTCTACAGCTCTTAAAATATAATCATTCATTTGGGGTTGGTAAGATACCCATAATTCAGCAAGCTTTTGTACAGGGCATTTCTCAGTCCAATCGACCCGTAAATCTACCAGAGGCCATTGATGCTTATCCGCAACTAAAATTGCTGAAGAATGAGTTGGGCCTTCCTCCCCACCATGATTAATCCCAGCCTTCAATGCTAAAATTAATCTTTCAGCTAAGTGAATGCTTTTATTGTTCTCAAAGTTACTTACCATTTCTTGAGTAAGGCTTTCTTTTAATAAAAGATTACCCGCTGCAATACAGGATTTTCCAGTTGATACTGAATTTTTACCCAAAATATTCTTGCCTGTAAAACTAGCAGTTTTACCATTGCTGTCTACCGCTGCGACCTGACGATACTCAATATTATCTCGGATTTCCAAAACCTTATCTATAGCTTTAGAAGGAGACAATCCTCTTTCCATTTGATCTAAGACCTCATTTCCTATACTTGGGTCAGTAACATTTTGAGTAGTAACGGCACCAACTTTTGCTCTCACCCAAGGACATCTACTTCCAACAGCAATACTTGAAGTAGTTATTGCGACACCCGACATTCCAGTCTCTTCACAGAAACCTACAATAGAGAAAGTCATTCTTATCTCCTTTAATTAATTTGTTAATTTTTTAGCAATATATTGTGTAAACTCATGATTTTCCCTTTCTAACCAACTTAGTGGACCTGGCGATCCCAATGGCGAGTTTACACCTTTACATATTCCTTCAACTACAAAACGATCTTCATTTTGGACTTCATATAAAATCCTTTTTGTTTCTTCCAAAAAAACTTCTGGGTTATCCTGCGCTTCCAAAACTTCTGGTGCAATTGCAGCTCCAAATTTGATCTTTACCTTATCTGTGCCATTCGGCTGCAAAGACAAATACCACAAGTGATCAGGTGCAAGTGAAAACATATGACTTGGAAAAATAGTTGGCAGTATTGAAGTGTGCCTCCATTTGCCAGTTAACGACTTATTGCTTGGGTGAGCCGTTCCAACAATTGCGTCTTCATTTTTTGTAAATGTTTGATAGGTAAAAAAATCATAGGATCCTTTTGAGTCAAATTCAGTATCCATTACATTAAAGTAAGGCCCAATAGTACCTTGATGAGCTACAGGCAAGTGGTAACCTTCCATAAAATTTTCAGTAAGTATTTTCCAGTTTGTGCTCCATTCATGCTCTTCAGAAATTATATTAATGTAGTTTTCCATTTTATATGGTGTAACCATAGTCTCTAAGCTCTTAAGATTTTCAGATAAACTCTCAGGGTTTTGATTCAATGTTACATAAATCCACCCCAAAAAAATCTCTGTTTTCAACTCAGGTAATTTTAGGTGTTTTTTCTCAAAGCATTCAGTCTTATCCATATATTTTGCCTTGACCAAATTGCCATCAAGGTTATAGGTCCAAGCATGATAAGGACAAGTAAAATTTTTTTTATTTCCTTTGCCATCAACTATTTTCATCATTCTATGAAGACAGATATTTGACAGAACTTTTATATTTTTATTTTTATCCCTTAAAACTATCAAAGGCTGCTTTCCAAGTTCAAAGGTGAAGTAATCTCCTACTTCTGGTATTTCATTTTCTCTTCCAACACAAATCCATTCTTTAGAGAATATTAGGTCTTCCTCGAGATTTAATATTTCATTAGATGAATAAAGTTCTTTAGGCATGGCAGTGGCATTTGTTAAATCTTTGGACGCAAGATTTTTAAGATCATTTAAAACTGAATTGTGCATTATATTTTCCTAAGCAAAGTAAAAAAATTAATCTGGTATTACTGCAGTAACTTCAATTTCCACAAGCCAATCTGGCCTTGCTAGAGCTGGCACTACTAGTCCTGTAGAACAAGGATACACACCTTTTAACCATTTTCCCATCTCCTGATAAACTTCTTCTCTATAACGAATATCTACTAAATAAACTACAATTCGGCAAACATGATCCATACAGCTTCCAGCCTCTTTTAACAAAAGATCAATGTTTTCCATCGTTTTTCTTGTTTGTAATTTGGGGTCACCTACATACAATGTTTCTCTGGTTTCAAGATCTTGTGAAACCTGCCCCCTCAAAAAAACATTTGTCCCTTTTGCCACCACGGCCTGTGATAAGTCATTATCAAGTTTCTGCTCAGGATATGTCTCTTTAGTATTGAATTTTCTAATTCTTAAATGTGCCATTTACTATCACCTAATTTATATTTACAAAAAGATACTTTTCATTAATCATTATTTTAAAAGCTATAAATTTACAACGAGTAAATGGAATAAATCTATGTCAAAAAATGGGATAAGTTTTGAAAATTACTGGAAAGACGGTTACATCTTCCCAATTGAGATCTTCTCAGAAAAAGAGGCTTTATCTTATAGAAATAAATTAGAAAAAATAGAGAGAGAGTTCGAATTTGAAGGAAGCCTTCCACTCTCATTAAATACATATAAAAGAATTAATTCCCAATGTGTCATCCCAATGGCATGTGAAATAGCTCTTAACAAGAAAGTTTTAGATGCTGTTGAAAATGTTATCGGAAAGAATATTTTGATATGGTCAGTTGAGTTCTTTATTAAGGAGCCAAAAAGCAAGTCTATAGTCTCAATGCATCAGGACTTAACTTATTGGGGATTAGATAACAATGAATACCAGGTAACAGCATGGTTAGCATTATCCATCTCAAACAAAAACTCTGGTTGCATGGATTTTGTAAAAGAAAGCTTTAGAAATCCTATTCTTCCACATAATGATACATTTAGTAAAGATAACCTTCTATCAAGAGGCCAAGAAATCAAAGTTGATATTTTAGAAAAAGACAAGGTTCATATAATCCTAAAACCTGGAGAAATGTCTTTACATCACGGTTTAACCATTCATGGATCAGGACAAAATATTTCAAATGACAGAAGAATTGGAATTGCTATTAGGTATTTAAATCCAAAAATAAAACAAATACATGCAGATAAAGATTATGCCATTTTAGCTAGAGGTGAGGACAAATATAATCACTTTATAAAATATGAGCCACCTAATTCATTATTTTCAAAAAAAGATCTAGACTTTCATTTACATTTAAGAAAAGTTCAATCTAAAGCTCTTACAAAAGGATCTAGAAAAGGTGTCAATCTTTACCAGGGCAATAGAGAAATTGCTTAAGTACTTGAATGATATATTAATGATAACTATCTTAAAATATGAAAAAAATTTCAGAAGTCCGAAAAATATGGAATTATAGTCCAGAGGAACCAATCAATTACAATCCTCTATTTGATTGGCCAATTAAGCCAGTCAAGATTTTCAATTGGATGGTGAGACGCTGGATAAGTATCTCACGTTTCCTAATGTTTATCTTACTAGGTTTTGCGATCTACCATTATCTGACACCAAGCCTGCAAACAATGGAGAACTTTACTTTAGATTGGGTGCTTCTAATATTCCTTCGCAATACGGCGCTTTTGTTTTTAATAGCAGGTTCTCTGCACCTGTACTTACACGTCTATAAAATTCAAGGTGACAGGTTTAAGTTTCTCAAACGAGAAATGTCAACAAACAACAAGTTATTTAAATTTAATAATCAAGTCTATGACAACATGTTTTGGAGCATTGCAAGTGGAGTAACTGTTTGGACTGCTTATGAGGTTTTGTATCTAACTTGCGTTGCAAATGGATGGGTTAATATTGTGCCATTTACTGAGAGTCCTATCCAATTTTTTGCCTGGATTTTATGCTTTCCACTAATTCGAGGAACTCATTTTTATTTTATTCACCGCCTATTGCATCACCCGTTTCTATTCAAACATGTCCATATTACACATCATAGAAATGTTAATACTGGTCCTTGGTCAGGCATCTCAATGCATCCCATTGAAAACATTATCTACCAATCCTCTCCTCTGATCCATTTTATAATCCCGTCTGATCCAGTTGTCGTTATTATCCACCTGATTTTGGTGACTTTGAACCCTGCATTCACTCATTCAGGATTTGAAAAGGTTATGAATAAAGAAACCAAAATTTTGGATTCTGCTGACTTTCACCACCAGTTGCACCATAGATACTATGACTGTAACTATGGTAATATGGATGTACCACTTGACGTTTGGTTAGGAACACATCACGACGGTACAGATCAAGCAACCAAAAATCTACGCATGAAAAAACGTAATGCAGTTATCTGAGAAAAGTACAATTAAAGACTAATTAATATAATTAAATAAGGTTTAAAATCTTCTTTTTTTTATTATTAGGAAAAAGGAATATTATTAATAATGCCTTCTGTAATCTTATTATCACCTAATTGAACCTCAATTATGTTCCCTTCATCCCAGAATTCTATATCAATCATTGACAAACCTGTATTTTTTTTAATTCTTGGATTATAGATGCCCGATGTTACTTGACCTATTTTAGCACCTTTTTTTGATAAAACAGGGAAAGGTTTTGCACATGGGGGACAAGGCACACTGTCAAATAGAATGCCTTTAATTCTTTTTTTTACCCCTTCATTTTTAATTTTTTCAAGAGAGTTTTTTCCAATATAGGTATGATCTGAATCAGTGCTTAAAAATTTATCAAAATTACATTCAAATGGATTATTTTGAATTGTAAATTCATTTCCATATGATAACAAACCTCCCTCAATTCGTTCAATTAAGTTTGGACACCCAGCTGTAATATTAAATTTTTTTCCAGCATCCCATATTACTTCCCATAATTTTGAACCTAAGTTAAAACCATTCAGGTAAACCTCAAAGCCACCTTGCTTGCTGTATCCTGATCTTGCAATTAATTGCTTTGAGCCTAAAAAATCAAAGAATTTAAAATTAAAAAATTTAATTTCTTTAATTTTATCTCCAAAAATACTTGCCATTAATGCTTCTGCTTTCGGACCTTGTATTGCTAAAGGATAAACTTCAGGTTCTAAAATCTTGACGTCATAGTTTAGACCATAAGCTAACCCTTTGGTCCACAAAAGGACATCAGAGTCAGCGATGGATAACCAAAAATGGTTATCCTCCAATTTAAGCAAAACAGGGTCATTGATCATTCCTGCGTTTTCATCTAGTAAAGGGATGTATAGGCATTGACCAATTTTCATATTGCCAATGTATCTAGGGGTCATAATCTGTACCAATTTTTCTGCATCAGAACCTATAATTTCAACCTGACGCTGACAGGATACATCCCAGATTTGGACATTTTCTCTTAAATGCCAATAATCTTCTTCTACTGTTTTATTAAATAGCTTTGGTAGTAGCATGTGATTAACAACTGTAAACCCTGATACACCACAATCCTCAACTTTATCTGTGTAAGGGGTTCGCCTAATACGCCTTGACATGTTTAAACCAGATCCGCCCATCTCAACTCATCATTCTGACCACCAAACTGAATAACCATTTGGCGAAATTATTAAAGGTATATGGTACTTCTTATTATCATCTTCCATTTTGAAACGGATTACAATATCTGATATTATTCTATTTTTCCATTTGTCTGGATTTTTTTTCTTAAAATAATCTTCTGTAGAAATGACCATCTCAAATTCGCACGACCTGTAAAGTTTTTTTTCAATATTCTCGCTTAACCTTCCACCTTCATCAGTATTAGTTTCTAAAATTAAATTTGACATATTACTATCTAGGTTTGATAAAGTGATTTTGACATTACTTGCATGTTCGCCTGTGATAGCATTAAGCAGATGTGAAGATAGTGTTGCCATTTTAAATAATCACTCTATTGAAGCTTTATCTCTTTTATTGGTAGTAGCAAGAACAATTGGACTAATTACACCTTTTGCCTTGACGTTAATGCACGCAGTCTTACCACTTTTTATAGCTCTTTTAATCGCAGGAATAAGTTCTTCTCTTTTCGTCACAAGCTCACCATAGCCACCAAGACCCTCAAACATTGTATGAAAGGGTATATCACGAAAATCGGTTGCAAAATGTTTACCACTTTCAAATAATCTTTCCTGCTGTTGCGAAATACAATCTAAACCGCCATTATTATCAATAACCACAATTATCGGTTTATTCTCTTGAAATGCAGCTTCAACAGATAGACCCCCAGATAAGAAAGCCCCATCTCCACTTATGAGTATTACATTTGAATTTGGATTTGTATTCTTTGCAGAAATTGCAAAAGAAACACCTACACCTAGCATACTAAATGTTCCAGGATGAAGAATGCCTCCTAATTTTTTTCCTTTCCAACCAGCAATATTTATTGCTATTTCTGACCAAAAGTGTGTATTGCCACCATCAATTACCAACCAGTCATCTTCACCCATAACTTCCTGAACATCCAAACCCAATTGAAGAGGGTGTATCTTTTCACCCTTAAACGTAGCTTCACTAGTTTCCTTTTCTAATTCATTAAGCGAAGTTTCAACCCATTCTTTTCTCTTAGATTTATTCAGCTCAAACCAATTCTTACTTAATTTCCATTTGCCATTTTTTTTCAAATCAAGCAAAGCATTAAAAAAAGGCTCTGGGTCAGATAAAAGCAATATATCTGCAGCCCTATTAAATTCAATTTCTTCATGAGAGCCATTTACGCAAATCAACTTAGTAGTGTCCGGAAACAATGGAGGATTACCAAAGTTCATTTGATTATCTAACCTTCCACCTACCATTAGAACTAGATCAGATTCATGTAAAGCAAATTTGGATGGTGGGTATTGATGAATGTCTGCTAAGCCCATATATGCGTTAGCTTCTTCTCCCAAAAGTTTTTGATGATAGGGTATATTAAAGATAGGTATATTTAATTCGTCTCCAACTTTCTCCAATCCTTTTTCATTTTTTGACCACCAAACTCCATGTCCACCTATCAGAATAGGTTTTTCAGCATTTAAGCATAAGTCTTGAATTTTTTGTAATTGATTTGGATCAGGCCAAGCTTTGGCTAATGGCATAACTGACTGACGAAATGGCCTCTCTTGAAGTCCAGTATCTTCATTATAAGATGAAAACATAATGTCAACTGGAACACTTAAATGAACAGCTCCCGGATAGCCATTTGTAGCTATCTTATAAGCTTTATCAACAAATTCTCTTATTCTGTTCCCATCTGTAATACTAGCGCTATATTTGGTTAAAGGAGCAGCTATTGAGACGTCATCAATTTCTTTAAACCCACCTGATCCTTGTCTTTTAAGAGTGCTTGATCCAGTTATAAATATGATGGGAGAACGCTCACCCCAAGCTTCCATCATTGAAGGGACAGCATTTGCAAAACCTTCAGGGCCAACTAAGCAAACAGAAGGCTTTCTAGTTATTCTTGTATGTCCATCTGCTAAGTGTCCAGCAATCTGTTCATGCGGGCAATTAATAACACTTACTTGACATTCCATGAAACCCTCTAGTGCTGGATTACAAAAACCTCCAGATAATGTAAATACATTTTCAATACCTTTATCGCGCAAAGCACGTGCTATTAGAGATCCACCCCTGATTTTTTTCTCGCTACTCATAATATCCTTACTTACAACCCTAAGTTTAAACTATTCATAACTAATATTTTCAAGTAAATTTTTTGATAATATATTTCGTGAAACATTTTTAATATCCGTCAATCCTACCAACCCTAAAGCAGTGCTTAACTCGTTTTCAATAATTTGTAATATTTTGATTAAGCCAGGATGACTATCTGCCCCAAGACCATACATCAATGGTCTACCAATCATTGCAAAATTTGCTCCTAGTGCGAGCGCCTTTAAAATATCACTGCCACTTCTAATTCCACTGTCAATTATTAATGGAAATTTAGCACCTACTTTTTGACGAATTTTTGGCAAAGCATTTATGGAAGGTGGAGCACAATCTAATTGGCGACCACCATGATTGGATATATAAATTGCGTCTACACCAAAATTTTTAATTTTGATTGCGTCATCTTCATTCATTATTCCTTTAACAATCAAATGTCCTTTCCATTTGTCCCTTAACATTTTAAGAGTGTTCCAGTCGATTTTACCTCTACTCTCACCTCTAACAAACCTCTTGCCAGATTTCGAAGTTACATAATTCATATTTGTGGGAGCGCCATGATATAGAGTTCTTAATGACCAGTTAGGATGAGTAGCAAAGTCAATAAAATTTTTAATACTCATTCTAAAAGGGATATCAAAGCCATTTCTATTATCTCTTGATCTTCTTGCAAGGATTGGTACATCTACGGTTAAAATAATTGTTTTATATCCACAATCTTGAGCTCTATTTAGCAAATCCACAACAAAATCTTCATCTTGGCCAATGTATAATTGAAACCAGGCAAGACCATTAGATAGCTCATATATTTTTTCTAAACTAGTTGAAGCCGCCATAGACGAGCATATAGGAATATTGTATTTAATTGCTTCTTTTGCAAGCATAGTATCTGCATTAGGCCAAGTAAGATTGCACATTCCCATAGGTGCAAAACCAAATGGCAAACCATACTCAGTATCTAGAAATTTAGTTTTTAGAGATCTTTCTTCTACGTTTATTAATACTCTTGGTTCAAGTTTAATATTCTCATATGCTTTGTTGTTATTAGTGGATAGAAACTCATTTCCAGAAGCCCCATCAACAAAATCAAAAACAAGTCTTGGCAATCGCCATTTTGCTAATTCTCTTGCATCATCAATACTAAAAATTTTCTGACTTGGATGAGGAATTTTATTTTCTTTCAAATTTTTATAATTAATTGATAATTTGTATTTTTTTATTGTTCAAGATTTTTTATATTTGTTTGATCAATAAAATAGGCACTGTGATTTTTCCTTGCAGTAAAAACTTTTTTTATTTCACCATTAATAAAAAGAACTCCAACGCCATCATCTATTACTATGCCTGGTGGCATTATTCCATTTCTAACCTTATGTTGCAAAACTTTTACTCTTTCTGGTTCGGATGATGCATGAGGGGTACAACTTAAATTTATCAAACCTATACCTTTTAAATGTATGAATTTTTTATTTAAAGAATTTGATAAAATATTTTCAAACCAACAAACGGCACCTGCGCTAACTCCACATAATATAATCCCATTAGAATATGCCTTCCTAAATATATTTGTTAAATTATTTTTTTTCCATAATTCAAGCATAAAATATGTGTTCCCACCACCAACATATATTATATCATTAGATAAAACCCATTCTTGAAAACCAATTGTTTTCTTTAATAATTCAAAATGTGATAATTTATGTGTTGTTTTTTTGAATCTTTCATAAAAAAGTTCAGTTTTTTCATAATTATCTTTACTGGCCGTGGGTAAAAAACCAATTTTTAAAATTTCTTTATTTTTAATTGATAAAATAAAATTATCTAGACTTTTGTCTTTTCTATGAGTGAAACCTCCACCACCAATTGCAAAAATATATTTATTTATATCTGACATTTAAAATTAATTTTTTGAAATATAGTTAACCCTAACTTCAATTTATTTTAAATGAAATAAAATATTAAAGGGGCAATTGAGTGGGATTTATCCCAATTAAAAGGATAACATATTTTGTGGTTTAAAACCCAAAATAATTATGAAATAAAATTAAAATTATATAAATATAATTATTTATCTGGAAGGAAATTATTATTATGAAAAACTTTATTAAAGTAATATTTATTTCATTTTTTTCTATAATTATTTCTTTTTCATATTCATATGCTTCGAGTGGAGTTTTTAAAGTTTCACACGATCTTGGATTTGGGAAAGATACAAATTTGGACCCTATTACAAAAGGTCGCTTATTCCAAGTTATAGAAAAAACAATGAATAGATTAGTCAGAAATGATCTTAATGGCGTACCATCTCCATCACTTGCTACATCTTGGAGTGCCAATGCTGATGCATCAGAATGGACATTTAATCTTCGAAAAGGAGTTAAATTTCATGATGGTTCAGACTTTGATGCTGAGGATGTCAAATTTTCATTAATGAGAGTTAGTGCCAATAAGTCTCCTGCAGCAAAAGGTATAAGTATGATTGAATCAGTGGAGGTTGTTGATTCTCATACCGTAAAAATGAAACTTAGTACATCATTTGCAGATTTGCCTCTAAACCTAACTGACTATAGACTTAGAATGCTGCCATCTGGCTCAGAAGATACTATTGCAAAAACTGGGATTGGTACTGGCCCATTTATGGTCGATAAATTCGATGCTGAAGGAACAACAATTTTAAAAGCAAATCCTGATTACTGGGAAGGAGCGCCTGGTGTTGCTGAAGTTCATATAATTGCAATTTCAGACTCACAAGCTAGAGTTCAAGCTCTGTTATCTGGTCAAATTGATATGCTAAGAGTCATTGACTACAAACAAAAACCAATTTTTGAAGGTAACTCAAAATTTAAGCATCATGTAATTCCTACTGGAAACTGGAGAGGCATGGTGATGAGAACAGATTTAGAACCTTTTAAAGATGCAAGGGTCAGAAAAGCTGTAAGAATGGCTGTTGACAGACAAGCATTAGCAGATCTTGTAACTGGTGGTGCTGCTGAAGTTACTTGTGATCATCCAGTTATGAAATCAGACCAATACAGAGCTGATTTAAGTTGCCCTCAAGATATTGAAGGTGCAAAGAAACTATTAGCTGATGCTGGATATCCAGATGGTATTGAATTTACAGTATACCCAAGTAGTCTCGAACCTACATGGACACCTATTGCTGAAGTAGTCCAGCAACAAGTTGCTGCTGCCGGTATCAAAGTAAATATTCAAGTTGTTCCTTCTGATGGATATTGGAATGATATTTGGCTTAAAAAGCCTGTTGCAATGACTAGATGGAACCAAAGACCTGCAGACCAAGCACTTAATGAAATTTATCATAGTAGTGCTAAATGGAATGAATCATTATATAAAAATGCTGCTTTTGATTCGCTCCTCGGTATGGCTAGAAAGGAACTTGATTTTGAAAAGAGAAAAGCTATGTATCAAGCTGCTCAAAATGTTTTATGGGAAGAAAGTGGAACACTAATACCCTACACGGTAAGCAAATTAATTGTAACAACAGCAAGAGTTAATAATCTTGACGAAGTTGAAAACTGGTCAGTTAGATGGCACAAAGTTACAGTTGATTAAAATAAAATCTTCATAGACCGCTTATTGCGGTCTATGACCTAAAAATCTCTCATTAAGTTTTTAAAGAATGTTTTTATTAATTCTGAAAAGATTAGGCCTTGGTTTTATAACGATTTTTCTAGTCTCTGTTATTATTTTTACTGGTGTGGAAGTTCTTCCTGGGGATGCTTGTACAGCTTACCTAGAAAGAGAAGCAAAAGGTGAATTATTAGAAATCTGCAGAGAACAACTTGGATTAAATACACCTGCAATTGAGAGATATCTTTCATGGAGTTATAACGCCTTGTATGGTGATTTGGGCTACTCTTTGAGTGGTGAGAAACCTATTAATGAAATAATTAGTGTTCGAGTAAGAAACTCCCTAATTTTAGCTGTAACAGCAATTTTGATTGGTATTCCTTTAGCAATAATCCTAGGTATTGTTACTGCTCTGTGGAGAGATAAATTTCCTGATATTTTTATTTCAACTTTTGCAATATTTTCTATGACGATACCTGAATTTATAAGTGCAACAATTTTAATATTAGTGGTTGCAATATGGCTTAATTGGCTTCCAGGTATTGTAATTGTCTCATCCAATTCGACTGTTTTAGAATTATTACCCAATATTATCTTACCTGTAATAGCAATATCTATGGTTATGACAGCTCACATGCTTAGAATGGTCAGATCAAACATTATTCAAGTTATGTCGAGCGATTATGTGCAAATGGCAAAATTGAAGGGAGTTCCTTACTGGAAGATGGTATTTATTCATGTTTTACCTAATGGTTTACTCCCAGCCATAAATATAATCGCCCTTACAATAGCGTGGCTACTTGGAGGTGTTGTTGTCACAGAGGTAGTTTTTAACTATCCAGGATTAGGAAGGCTTGTTATTGAATCAATTTCGGATAGAGACCTGCCTGTAGTTCAAGCATTAGCTTTGATCCTTGCTCTTATTTATGTTGGTGTGAATTTAATTGCAGATCTTTTAACCTTAGTTGTTAATCCTAGACTTCGGACACTTCAAATTAGGAAGTAAAATTAAAAGTAAATTATGGTTAATCAAAATCAAATATCAAAATTAAAAAGAGTCTCAGAAGTACTTATTTCAATTTTTTCTAGACCTTCAGGCATGATCGGTTTCTCAATTGTAATTTTACATATAATTATTGCAATAATAAGTCCACTTATTGTTCCGTATGATTATAAAGAGATCAATTCATTAATAATGTTACGACCCCCAAGTGAAGAGTTTATTTTTGGAACGGATCAACTTGGTCGTGATGTTTTCACTCGAACACTTATGGGTGGAAGAGTTGCTCTATTAGTTACTTTTTTTGGAACACTTATAGCAGTTGCATGGGGTGGGTTTGTTGGTATTTTTTGTGGATTAGTTGGCGGAAAAATTGATGATATTGTTATGAGAATTATTGATGCTTTTCTTGCAATTCCGTGGATACTGGCAATGCTATTGATTGTTGTTATTCTTGGCACTTCAACTCAGGTACTAATTCCAGCATTAGGTTTCTTTTATGGAAAAGGTATCGTGAGAGTGGCCAGAGCAGCTACACATGATGTAATAGCTAGAGACTTTATAATGGCAGCAAAGGCAAGAGGTCATAGCAATTTCTCTATTATATGGAATGAATTATTACCAAATGTAAGAGACGCTATAATGGTGGAAGGAGCAATGAGATGGTCTTGGATGCTCTTAGCTTTTAGTTCGTTGTCATTTTTAGGATTTGGGGTTAGCCCTCCTACTCCAGACTGGGGACTAATGATTTCAGAAGGAAGGGGTTTGATGTCTTTTGCATATTGGTCTGTTATTGCGCCTATAGTCGCATTAAGCTCACTAATAATCGGAATTAATCTTTCAGCTGATGCATTTGCAAAAGCTCTTGGAATTGATCGAACTCAAAAAGCACCAGTTTAAATGAGTGATAAAATTCAAACAATTGAAAACTTATCAATTGGCTTTAAAAGCCAAAATGGTAGAGAAGTTTCTATTTTAAAGGATATTTCAACACACATCAACAAAGGTGAGACTGTTGGAATTGTAGGTGAATCTGGTTCTGGGAAAAGCACATTGGCACTAGCAATGATGGGCTACACAAAACAAGGGCTCTACACTATATCTGGTCAATGTTTATTTAAATCAAATAACTTATTGAATATGACAGATCGTGACCTTGAAAAAATCAGAGGTAAAGAGATAGCTATGATACCTCAAAATGCTGGTCAATCACTTACACCTAATCTTAAAATAGGGTATCAAATTGAAGAAACATTAAAACTTCATTCAACAATAAACACTAATGACAGACAATTAAAAATAACAGAACTTTTACATAAAGTAAGACTCCCATCACCAAATATTATAGCTCAGAGATATCCTCATGAGCTATCTGGAGGACAGCAGCAAAGAGTGGCTATAGCTATGGCATTAGCAGGCAGTCCAGAATTATTGCTTTTAGATGAACCAACTACTGGTCTTGATGTAACAACTCAGGCTCATGTCCTTGAGTTATTAAATGAAATTGCTAAAGACACAGATACCTCAATGGTTTATGTAAGTCATGACCTTGGAGCAATTGCTCAAGTAAGTGATAGAGTAATTGTAATGTACGCTGGAGAAATAGTACTTGATGGTGATGTTCGAGATGTTTTAAGTGTCCCAATCCATCCTTATGCTCATGGCTTACTTAATTCTATCCCAAAACTTTCATTGCCAGGATTGCCTGAAGCAATGCCCGGCACTCCCCCTCAACTCGAAAAAAATATAAAAGGGTGTAGTTTTTTTGAAAGATGTGATTTTGCTACAGATAAATGCAAAAACTCAAAGCCTGAACTTTTTATTCCTATGAATAAAAAAATGAAAGTTAGATGTTTTTGGCATAATAAATTATCAGAGAAACAACGTAAACCAAAGTATGATTCAAATTCAGCACATAAAACAAAAAATTTGGATGAAGTTTTAAAACTAGATAAGATATCAATCACATACTCTAAGCAAAGTATCATAGATCAACTATTAAACCGCTTTTCTGAAAAGAATATTACTGTAAAAGATATTGAAATTGAGATTAATAAAGGAGAAACCATTGCATTGGTTGGTGAATCAGGAAGTGGAAAGTCAACCATTCTCAAATCTATTGCAGGACTTCTGAGCACTAAAAATGGATCAATAAATTTCAAAAAAACTATTTCACTTTCAAGTGATGTTAGAAATAGAACAAACAGTCAGCTAAGAGCCATACAACTAATTTTTCAAAATCCTGATGAATCCCTAAACCCAAGCCATACAGTTGAGGAAATTTTATCTCAGCCTCTAAAGTTATATTTTCAATTGAGTGGAGATAAACTTAAAGAAAATATAATTGATCTTCTAAAAAAAGTAAGATTAACCGAAAATTATTTATATAGATTTCCGAGACAACTTTCAGGAGGAGAGAAACAAAGGATTGCAGTTGCAAGAGCATTTGCAGCAAAGCCAGATATAATTTTGTGTGACGAAGTGACTTCAGCACTGGACGTGTCTGTGCAAGCTGCTGTTTTAAAACTTTTACAGGATTTAAAAAATGATATGGGTACTACTTATATCTTTGTATCTCATGATCTTGCAGTTGTGAGAGCAATAAGTGATAAAGTCGCAGTTTTATATCAAGGCAGACTATGTGAATTTGGTCCATCATCAGAGGTTTATAAATTTCCCTCTCATCCATACACAGAAGTTTTACTAGGTGCAGTTTTAGAGCCAAATCCTGATTTAAAACCTGTGTTAACAGCTGAAGATAGAGTGGAAGAAAGTCCTCCTGAGATAGGTTGTAGTTTTCAGAGTAGGTGCCCAAGAGTCTTGGGTGAAAAATGTTTTACAGAGACTCCACCTTGGCAATTTTCAAAAAAAGGAAATGCAATTAGATGCCATATAAAAATTGAAAATTTATTTAAACAACAAACTTCAAAAAATTGATTTGTTTTTATTGATATAATTTTGACCTTTAAGCAACAAATTTGAGTATGATTTGTTATCAATATTTGCACCACACATTAAAAGTCCAACATTCTTGTTTTTTAGTTTATGTTTTAATGGTCCAATATACGCTGATAAAGTGGCAGCAGCAGCAGGCTCAACTGCTAACTTACTTTCCTCTTGCAAAATTACCATAGAAGCAAAAATTTCTTCATCACTTACTGTAACAATTTCATCAATATACTTTTTACAAACCGCATAGCTAAAAGGTAGTGTCATTGGTGGAGACAAACTGTCAACTTCTGAATCTATTGTTACATTTTTTATTGGTTTGCCAGTTGAGAAGCTTTTGAACATTGTAGCAGCCCCTTTTGGTTCAACCCCAAAAATTTTACAATTTTCATTAACTTGCTTTATTGCGGAAGCTACACCACTTATTAATCCACCTCCCCCGATTGAAACAATTACAGCATCGAGGGTTGGAATACTTTTTACAAATTCTAATCCTATGCCTGCTGTTCCTAGAGAGGTACTTAAACCTTCAAATGGGTGTATAAAAGTTCTTTGCTCCTCATCAACTAGCTTTTTTGCTATTTTAAACAATTCATCTAACTTATCAGTAATTATAATTTCTGCACCTTCATTTTTAACTTGTGTTAATCGATAAGGGTTAGCAGTTGACCTCATTACTACTTTGGCTGACATTGCTAACTTTTTTGCTGCCCAAGAAGCAGCAATTGCATGGTTGCCAGCACTAGCTGCAGTTATTCCAAATTGTCTTTTATTTTCATCAATTTGGCTGGCTGCCGATAAAGCACCTCGAGCTTTAAATGTTCCAGTGTGTTGGAATAATTCTAATTTCATGAAAATTTCTGAGTTAGGATTTATTTTTTTCAAATATGGAGAATTAAGTTTTATAGTAGGTGTCTCTATAATTTGATCTTTTAATTTTTCTTTAGTATGAATTATTGATTTTAAGTTTAGCCTTGATATTTCATTTCTTAAATTTTCCATATTCTTGATCTTTATTTATTTTTTTTAATCAAAAGATGCATTGTATTGATTTTTTTACCATCAAAGCTTTTACTTTCTGATTTATCTAAACTAAAAATTTTCAAATTTAAACTTTGGATTATTCCACTTATTTCACTTTCATCATAGTAACTATAATACCTACCCAGAGTATCCCTTATTTCTTCATTTCCTTCATGAATGCCAATATAAAAAAAACCTGTCTCTGAGAGAGAATTTTTTAATATTTTTAAAGCAGGTTTGAAATCACTTTTTGGCAGGTGTTGTAATGAAAAACTAGCCCAGATACCATCAAAAAATTTTTTACTTTTAAAATTTAAAAAATCACTTTCTATTTTCTCTAAATTTTTATGCGTTTCAATTACCTCTAAAAGTTTTACTGACGCGTCAAGAGCAGTAACACAATATCCATTTTTTAAAAAGAATTTTGTATCCCAACCTGCTCCACAACCTGCATCCAAAATTGAGCCTTTTTCAGGAAGATAATTTAAAAATTTTTTATATAGTTCGCCTTTTTCATGTTCATAAGAGTATGTTGAATATTTTTGTGCATTTGTATTATAAAATTCTATAGTTTGTTTATCAAATTTCATTTTTTTAAAGTATCCCATTTAAATAGTTTTGAACTTCAATAGATTTAGAATTAGAAAAAAATTCTTTCTTACCTAAATGCTCAACCATTTTTCCTTTATTTAAAAAAATAATATCATCAGCTATCCTTTTTGCTTGTAGGATATTATGTGTAACAAAAATGATCTTTATTCCCATCTTTTTTAAATTTAAAACTATATCTTCAATAATTTTTGTTGAGCCCGGATCAAGATTTGCGGTGGGTTCATCCAAAAGCAATAAATTTGGACGTACCATTAATGACCTGACAAGTGAAAGACGTTGTTGCTCCCCTAGTGAAAGCATTCTGGCTGGCTGATTTTTTTGCTTTTGAAGTTGGACAATTTCTAATAATCTGTCTTTACTAATTTTTTTCTTATATCCAAGAACACTACCCATGTAATCTAAATTTGCAATAACTGACCTTCTAAGCAGGATAGGTTTTTGAAAAACAAAAGCTTGCGTATTTAATGTATCTGAAAATTGTTTTTTATTATTCCATGTAATGCATCCTGATGTAGGTGTTAAAATTCCATTTAAAATTTTTAAGAAAATGCTCTTTCCTGCTCCATTTGGACCCATAATAACCGTAACATCATCTGAATTGATAGAAAGATTTAAACTAGACAATATTTTTCTCTCATCCAAATTGAGGCACAAGTCTTTAATATAAATTGGTAAACAATTAATATTTTTTTCAGGCTTAATTCTGATTAATGTTCTATTAAATTTATCCAAATGCATATTTTTTAGTAGTCAAATTAAATGCCATTACAAGTGCGTTAATTAGAACTGATATCAACAATAAAATAATCCCAAGAGCAAGAGCAAAAGGTAAGTTCCCCATAGAAGTTTCTAGTGCTATGGAAGTTGTCATAACCCTTGTGAAATGATTTATGTTGCCCCCTACAATTATCACCGCGCCCACCTCTGCAATACCCCTTCCAAAACCTGCTAAGGCCACAGTGATTAGTGTGTAACGTGCGTCCCAAATCAATGTCTTTATAATTTGTAATTTTGAAATTTTTAGTGATACAAAAAATTCTGAGTATTCATTATTTAAATCTTCAATTACTTGCCTCGATAAAGCTAATACAATTGGCGTTATAATTATGGATTGAGCAATTATCATTGCTGAAGGCGTGTATAAAATATTCATCCATCCAAACATGCCAGATTTTGAGAGTAGCATATAAACAGCAAGACCAACCACTACTGGTGGTAAAGCCATAAAACTATTAATTATAATTAATACAATTCCTCTTCCATAAAATTTGCTTGATGCTAAAATTGAACCTAAAGAAAAACCAATTAAGCATGCGATAGTGAGAGCAATCAAGCTTACCTTCAAAGATAACAAAACTATTTCTAGAATATTTGAATCCAAAGTAATAATCAGATTAAAGGCTAATCTAAATGCTTCAAGAAATTCGATCATATATAATTACTAATATTTTGATTAATAATTATAAATATATTTTTTATTTATTTTGAAATTCTTTTCTAAATTTAAGAACTATATCCCAACGATCTTGAATAAATCTTGGTTTATTCGTTTCATTTGAAACAATTTTTATGTTTTTAGAAATATTTTTTCTATCAAAATTTTGTTTTTGGATTGTTTTAGTTGAGAGCTTATAGTCTTTTGACGAATTAATGGAATTTTTGATTTTATTGTATTCTGGCTTTGAAATTGGTAACGTTAAATTTGCTTTTATAAAACTTTCTTTACTATTTAAAAATTCTGTGCCTTGCCATGCCGCAAGAACTTTCTCATGATACTTAACATTCTTTTTTGGATCAGAAGAGTGATAATGCTTGATAGCTAGATTCCAATCTTGATGAAAAGAAAAAAGTTCTTTTAGAAAATCTGCTGCATAATTGATATTTATAACAGGATCAAAAGCTTCTTCTAATGTTGAAAAATTATCAGAATGCCATTTTAAGCTTATTTGCATACAACCAACATCCATATTTACATCACCAAGTTTGAGATATCTTTTTACATATTTAGTTGCTTCTAATTTACTCTCAAAAAAGAGGCCTTCTCCTGCATGATTTACAGTCCATGGCCATCCCCTTTTTGGATTATTACCAATTATTCTTCCAGCTTCCACATTTGAAATACTTGATAGTAGGCCTGCTGGTAGATCTTTTTTCTCTTCAGTAACAGAAGCTAAATACTCACAATCTATTACGGTGTTTGCAAATATACTTGAATTCGAAAGTTGTAAAATTACTAGAGTTAAAATTAATTGAAAAAAATTTTTGTGATACATTTTACTTCCAGTGAATATTTAAAGCTAAATCAGCAATTGTCATGCCAATTAATATTTTTTAACTATTTTAGTCTTTTGTCGTTCTTAAAAATATGGAACTTGGAGTATTAAATAAAATTGATAGAGAATTGAATAACTCAGGAAATAAAAATCCTGATCAAAA
The DNA here is from genome assembly GCA_902539295.1 of uncultured SAR116 cluster alpha proteobacterium. GTDB lineage: Bacteria > Pseudomonadota > Alphaproteobacteria > Puniceispirillales. The sequence goes on along the minus strand of CACBIM010000020.1, from coordinate 823 downwards.
TTCCGGTGATGAAAATTATGATGAGAAACAAAACTCGGGTTATTCACACAGGTTTTTTTATAATCCACCAAAACAGTATAAAGCTTCAACCCTTGACTGGCTTGCAGGACAAGCAAGAATTTAATTTAATTATGGTATCTAAACATGGCTGAAGAAGAAAACAAAGAAGAAGTTGATCTAGGAGAAAAATTGGAAAAACTTGTAGAAGAAATTAAAGAAGTGATGGAAAGAAGAAAAGAAAGAATTGCAGAATTAAGAGCTGAGATAGAGCGTATCGAACAAGATAATGTAAGCTTAGAAAATACAATTGGAGAACTTCTTAAAGGGTTTTAATAAAATTAGTCATCATTTTTTATTATCTCATCTTTATCATCAGGCCCAGGTAAATAAGCTTTACCTTGTATAGCTCTAGCACCTAAATTATCAGCAATATGCTTATTTTCTCCCATAAATTTTGATAATTCATTTTCTACTTTTTTCTCTGCGTCTTCGGGAGTATCAGCATCAATTTCAGCAACTCCATCAATAATCCAGTGCACTTTTACTTTCATTTAATTCTCCTAATCCTTTAACATTTCAATTTTTTCACCTTTTCTAAGTTTTTCAAACATTTCAGATGCTTGAGTTTGTATTTCAACAATTTTTTCATTATCAACATCTATCAAAATTTCATCTCTTTTTTCTTTTGCTCCATCTTCTCCAAAAGCTGCAGCTATAGAGTAAAATAAATATGATTTATTATAATCTTCTTCAGGCAAGATATTCAAATAATATTTTCCAAAGTTAAGTAGAGAAGCTCTATCACCAGAATTAATTTTATTTA
>CACBIM010000019.1 GCA_902539295.1 uncultured SAR116 cluster alpha proteobacterium | reverse complement strand
ATAGCTGTAGCTATGTTAGCTGCATTGCATCCACTTGGTGTTATTGCTTCTGGGATCTTTTTGGCATCAATATACGTAGGGGCTGATGCAATGAGTCGTTCAATGAATGTTCCAACATATTTAGCAGACGTCATAGTTGCTATTACAGTTTTATGCGTTTTAGTAAGTTTAATAATCAACCAATACAAATTGCGTTTCTTAGAGCAAAACAAATGATTTTAGAATTTTTTGAAATTTTTTTTACTGCAGGATTTTGGGCCGCTACAATTAGGATTGCTTGTCCTTTGATTTTTGCAACGCTTGGTGAAGTTATTTGTGAAAGATCTGGAGTTCTTAATTTAGGTATAGAGGGCATAATGTCATTGGGAGCTATGGTTGGTTGGATGTCTGTATATTTAGGTGCAGATCTTTATTCTGGCATCTTAATAGCAGCATTAACAGGCGCTCTTTTTGGTTTACTACATGCAATATTTACTGTTTATCTTGGTGCATCACAACATGTTACTGGCATTGGCATAACTATGTTTGCTTCATCGGTAGGTTTTTTCTCATTTAAATTAATTTTGCCAAGTAGTACAACTCCTCCAAAAATTATACCTTTTGAAAAACTTGAAATTCCATTTCTCTCAGAAATACCCTTTTTAGGTGAAGCCCTTTTTCAACATACACCTTTTACTTATCTAGCTTTTTTAAGTGTAATTATTATTTTTTGGCTTTTAAACTCAACACCTTTTGGACTTTCAATTAAAATGGCAGGTGAAAACCCTATGGCACTGGAAGCACAAGGTATTGATGTATTATTAGTCAGAACAGTATCAGTTATTTTAGGAAGTTCCTTGATGGCAATTGGAGGAGCTTATTTAACAATGTCTGCATTTGATGCATTCTATTTTGGAATGATTAATGGACGTGGATGGATTGCTATAGCGTTAGTTATATTTGCAGCATGGAAACCAGAAAGGGCTTTGCTAGGAGCACTTTTATTTGCAGGATTAGACGCTTATCAAGTGCGGGCCCAACAACTTGCAGGAGCATTTATTCCTTATCAATTTTTTTTAATGCTTCCTTTTTTCTTAAGTATTGTAGCAATGATAATCGCTTCAAAACGAACACGATATCCTAAGGCTTTGTTAATCCCTTTTCGAAGAGGCGAGCGTCACTAGAGGAGACAGAAATGAAAGACCTAATTGTTAGAAATTGTAATCTTGGGAATGATGATCAAACTTGCATATACATTAAAAAAGGCTTCATTCAGGACATAGATCCAAAAATACCAGAATTAGGATGTCCCGAGATAAATGCTAATAACAATTTTGTATCATCTCCATTTATTGACAGTCATTTTCATATGGATGCTACTTTAAGTTATGGTCTCCCTAGAGTAAATGAATCAGGAACTCTTCTTGAGGGCATTAAACTCTGGGGCGAACTAAAGCCAAGCCTTACTAAAGATGCTATTAAACAAAGAGCACTTGATCTATGTAAATGGTCTATTGCAAGAGGTACTCTTTTTATAAGGTCTCACGTTGATGTTTCAGGAGACAGTTTATTAGCAGTAGAAGCACTCTTAGAAATAAAGGAGGAAATGAAGGATTACATTGACCTTCAACTTGTAGCATTTCCTCAAGATGGTGTTTTAAGATCAAATTGTTTAGAAAACCTAAAAAAGTCTTTAGATATGGGTGTAGATGTTGTTGGAGGGATACCACATTTTGAGAGAACAATGGCAGATGGTGCTGAATCAATAAAAATTTTATGTGAATTAGCTGAGAAAAGAGGGTTACTAGTAGACATGCATTGTGATGAAAGCGATGATCCTCTTTCAAGGCATATTGAAACTCTTACTTATCATACTAATAGGCTAGGAATGCATGGAAGGGTAGCTGGATCACACTTAACATCAATGCACTCTATGGATAATTATTATTTTTCAAAGCTGATAGGATTAATGGTGGAAGCAGAAATGAATATTGTACCTAATCCTTTAATAAATATTACCATTCAAGGCAAGCATGATGCTTATCCAAAAAGAAGAGGCATGACAAGAGTTCCAGAACAAATTAAAGCAGGCTTAAATGTAGCTTTTGGACATGACTGCGTTTTGGATCCATGGTATCCATTAGGCTCACACGACATGCTAGAAGTTGCACACATGGCATTACATGTGGCTCATTTAACAGGGCAAAATGAAATGAAATCTTGTTTTGACTCAGTTACATCAACATCAGCAAAAGTTCTTCATCTAGATAAATATGGTCTCAAGAAAGGATGCAATGGGGATTTAGTTATACTCCAGTGCAATAATAAAATTGAAGCATTAAGATTAAAACCAACAAGGTTATTTGTTATAAAAAAAGGGAACATCATAAGCTCAGCTGAGCCAACGGAATATCAATTAAAATTTAATGAAAAATTAGAAACTACTGATTTAATTTTCCGTAATTAAGTCAATGGGGTTTCAATTAACCTATGATATTTGGAAATATCAATCATTTAAAAAATTATTCTTTGCAGGTTTTTTAACAAGTATTTCTAGATGGTTTGAATTCCTTACCTTTTCAATTATTAGTTGGGAACTAACAGGCAATGCAGCCATTGTTGGTTATATAATGACTGCTAGATTCGTTGCTTTAGCTATAACTGGAATTTTTTTTAGTGTTAATGGAAGACTTTACTCTGGCCAGAAGATTATGATTTTATTTACTGGGAGTTGCGGTATTTTTTGCAGTCTCGTTTTTATTAGCTTCTATTTAAATGCAAATATACAACTTGTTGGATTATTTATTATATCTTCATTAAGTGGCTCACTATGGAGTGTTGATTTTTCTTTTAGAAGAAGAATGTTAGGCGATTCTTTACCAGAATATTTAATTCCAACTGGAGTTTCAATCGATGTTTTATCAACGCATGCTACAAGATTAATTGGACCATTTTTAGGTGGAATTATACTTACTTATTTTTACTCTCAATTTATTTTTTTATTTTTATCTTTTTTATATTTCCTCTCAACATACCTTATTTTTTACGAGAAAGACCATAACAAAAATTCCAAAAAAACAAACTCATCTTTAGAATCTCTTAAGGACGTTCTATTCGAAATTTCAAAAAAACCAAATCTTATAAATGTAATTTCTTTGACACCATTATTTAATATTTTTGGCCTTCCATTTCTTTCTTTAATTGGAATTCTTATAATAGAAAAGTTTTCATTTAATGCTTTTGATGTTGGATTAATTGTATCACTTGAAGGTCTAGGAGCTCTAATTGGAGGAATAGTTATTTCAGCATTTCCCCCCAAAAATAAGTTAGTTCCCTTTTGTGTTTCTTTACTCTTATTATTTGTTTTTATATGTTTTATATCTCTTAATAACAACTCACTATTATTAATATTTCTTTTATTTTTCGTAGGTTTTGTAACATCAACTTACTCAGCATTACAAAGCAGTATAGTCTATCTTTCTACAACACCTAAGTTGAGATCTTCCACATTTAGCTTTCTTACAATAGCAATAGGCAGTGGCGCATTAGGATCTTTCAATATTGCTTTCATGGCTAATTTTTACACCACTGATTATTTAACTTTAATCATGGGATTAGAGGGAATTGTTTTTTTTCTCCTTTTGGTAGTATCTTTAAATATGAAATTCAAGTTTTTTCGTAAAATTTAGTTTTCATATTAGTAGATATTATTTTAAACTATCAATAAAGTTTGGAGAATTGCGTGATAGAATTTTTAATTATTTGGTTCTTGGGAAATGATATCATAGACAGTGGCTTAAGATATACCACTGCAGAAGAATGTTTTGCTCAGGCTCAAAATACAGGATCAGATTTAGCTGCAATTAATATTTCACCGCCTAAATTTACATGCATTCCTATGGCGAAAGGAAAAGAATTTAAAGTTTATAGGAATGGTTCAAATTCTAGATTCCCATTTTAAGATTTAAGATACAAGATGAAAAAAAGCATTTTACTAATAGCAATTTTTATAATTTTACAAAATAATAATTTGCGTTCAGAAAATTGTATTTTGAATAGTGGCTCTGCAAATGACATAAATAAATATAATCAATGCATTGCCAATCAAATGCAAATGGCTAGGAACCAAAATCGTATGGAATTAGAGTATCTTAGAAATGAAATAATTAAATTAAAAGAAGAAAATTTTGTTTTAAAACAGAAGCTTGATCAAATTAAAGATACTCTAAAAAACATATTTTTAAATTTATAATTTTACCAGCATTTGAATGTTGCTTCAGCCATTCCTTCCGAGGATGAAAAAGTAATAAGTTGAGCTCTATTTCCATTCAAACATTTTTTAGTAACTGCATTTTTTATTTCATCAGGGGGTAAGATAAGATTTTCTTTTAAATCAAGTTGCCACTGGGCAATTATAGTTTTTTCGTCAACTACACTAATATTTAACTCATTAGAATTTTCTTGAACTACATCTGAGCTTTCAGCGTTATTATTTTCCTCACTATTTTCTTTTATATCATCACTGCTTTCAGTCTTAGCCTCTGCTTGAATTTCTGCGTTAATTTGTTCCTCAACAGACATAGTGTTAAGCTTAAGCGGGGGACCAACTTTAGCGACTAGTTTTGATAATGGATAAGGATTATAGAATGGTCCAATACAACCTGCCATTAAAAAACATGTTAGTATTAAAATTGTGCGTTTAAAAGTTAGCATTATAACTCTCGAAAATTTTATTCTTATACTTATAATATAATTTTAGCTTTTTGAAATAAATAATATTTTTTTTTAATAATTAATCAAAATTTGAATATGAAAGTTGCAAGAGTTCCCATTTAAAAGTCAAAGGCAATTTTTTCAAATAAACTAAAACTAATTTAATTTTTCTTTCAATAGTTGATTTACTAATTTGGGATTAGCTTTTCCTGAACTCTCCTTCATAACCTGACCAACAAAAAAACCAAATAATTGTTCTTTACCATTTTTATATTCATCAACTTTATCTAAATTATTTGAAATCACTCTTTCGATCATTGGTATTAAATCATCAGAACTTGAGATTTGTTTCAGACCTTTTTCATCTATTACATTAGAGGGATTTTTCTTAGTTTCAAACATTTCAGCAAAGACATCTTTTGCAATCCTGCCTGAAATTGTTCCATCTGAAATAAAATCTACTAACTCACCAAGATGTTCTGGGCTTATTGGACTGTCTTCAATTTTTAAATTATTTTTGTTCAATGAACCAAATAATTCAGTAGTCAACCAATTTGAAACAAGTTTCCCATCCCGGCCTTTTGAGGCTAAAAAAAAGTAGTCAGATATTTCTTTTTCTTCACTTATCACTGAGGCATCATATTCTGAAACACCGTAATTATCGACTAAATTTTTTCTTATTTGGTCTGGTAAGGAAGGTAGAGATTTTTTTATATCATTAATATATTCATCAGTTAATACAAGGGGTATCAAGTCTGGATCTGGAAAGTACCTGTAATCATGGGCATTTTCTTTGCTTCTCATGGGTCTAGTTTCAGATTTTACCGCATCAAACAGCCGTGTCTCCTGAATAATTTCATTACCATTTTCTATTTCTTCAACTTGTCTATGTGCTTCTGTAGTAATTGCCTGCATAACAAAACGTACTGAATTTAAATTCTTGATTTCACATCTTATTCCTAATGGGTCCCCGTCTTTTTTTACTGACACATTGACATCACATCGAAGTGATCCTTGCTCCATATTACCATCGCAAGTTCCAAGATATCTTAAAATTGATCGAATTTTTTTTATATACGCGCCAGCTTCTTCTGGTGAAGAAATATCAGGCTTGCTAACAATTTCCATCAAGGCAACCCCTGACCTATTAAGATCTATATATGATTTACTTGGGTGCTGATCGTGGAGCGATTTACCTGCATCTTGTTCAAGATGAATTCTTTCAATTCCTATTTTTTTAGTTGCTCCATCTGGAAAATTGATCTCGACCGTTCCTTCTCCAACTATAGGATCCGAGTACTGTGAAATTTGATAGCCTTGTGGAAGGTCAGCATAAAAGTAATTCTTTCTGTCAAAAACACTAAATTTATTTATTTTTGCGTTTAATCCTAAACCAGACTTTATAGCTTGCTTAATACAAAACTCATTAATAACAGGCAACATTCCAGGCATAGCTGCGTCTACCAGGCTTACATTTTCATTTGGTTTTGAACCAAAATTTGTTGAAGAACCAGAAAATAATTTAGATTGAGAATTCACTTGAGCATGAACTTCTAGACCAACAACGATCTGGTAATCATCTTTTTCTCCGTGAATTAAAAATTTTTCCATAATGTTAATCTTTCTATAAATTCAATTTAGGAATGGGAACTTAGCTTGATCCTCAATATTTGAAGCAACTTTTAAAACATTTTCTTCATCAAATTGTTTTCCAATAATTTGTAAACCTAAAGGGAGACCATTGGTCGATAGCCCAGATGGTACACTCATCGCCGGAAGACCCGCAAGACTTGCAGGAACTGTAAAAACATCATTCATATACATACTAATTGGATCTTGTTGAGAACCAACTTCAAATGCAGCACTTGGTGTGGTAGGTGTAAGAATAACGTCAACATCTTTAAAAACTTTATTAAAATCTTGAATAATGAGGTTTCTTACTCTTTGTGCTTTTCTATAGTAAGCATCATAGTAACCTGCTGACAAAACATATGTTCCAATCAATATACGTCTTTTTACCTCATTACCAAAGCCATCAGCACGAGTATTGGCATATAAATCATCAAGATGATTTTGAGAATTCCTGTAGCCATATTTTACACCATCATAACGAGCTAAGTTTGAGGAAGCTTCTGCTGGAGCAATTACATAATATGTTGGTAGAGCATACTTTGTGTGTGGCAACGAAACTTCAATAATATCTGCTCCTCTATCTTTAAGCCACCCGTGTCCTGTCTCCCAAAGATTAATAATTTCTGATGACATTCCAGAAATCTGGTACTCTTTTGGGATACCAACTTTTAAATTTTTTAAATTAAAATTTCCACAAGCTTTGAGAAAATCAGGAGTATTTTTATTTGCTGAAGTTGAATCCTTTGGATCAAAACCTGACATTACATTAAGCATTAATGCAGAATCGTTCACGGTCTTTGTGATTGGACCAGCTTGATCTAAAGAAGATGCAAAAGCAATTATCCCCCATCGAGAGCACCTACCATATGTTGGCTTAATACCTGTTACCCCACAAAAAGCTGCTGGTTGCCTTATTGACCCACCTGTATCAGTTCCTGTGGCTGCAAGTGCCGCGCCTGCAGAGACAACGGCTGCTGATCCTCCGGAAGATCCACCAGGAGAAAGGTTTTTATTAATTACTTTAGACCAGGGATTTATAACTTCTCCAAAAAAAGAAGTTTCATTTGAAGATCCCATTGCAAACTCGTCACATCCGACCTTCCCAAGCATTATTGCACCCGCGTCCCATAGATTTTGAGTAACGGTTGACTCATAATTTGGAATGAAATTACCTAAAATCTTAGAGCTGGCTGTTGTTAATGTTCCCTCAGTACAGAAAAGGTCCTTTATAGCTATAGGAATTCCATCTAGTATTTTATCTTCACCACTATCAATTCTAGACTGAGATGTTTTAGCCATTTCAATTGCTTTTTCTTTTGTAAAAGTATTATAAAAATTTAATTTTTTGTTACTTTCTGATGCTGAAATAAACGCATCAGTAACTTCTAAGGCACTGTAATCTCTTTTTTTTAAACCTTCTTTGATTTGAAGGATGGTTTTACTAACTATCTCACTCATTCTATGACCTTTGGAACAACAAAGAAACCACCCTCTTTTTCAGGGGCATTATTTAAAATTTTATCAGAATAACCACCATCCGTAACCTTGTCTTCTCGAAGTGGAAGCTTTTGCCCAGTTACGTTTGCAACAGGCTCAATTCCTGAAGTTTCAACTTCACTTAATGAATCAATCCATCCCATTACAGCTTCTAACTCCTTAGAAATTTTTTCAAGCTGATTATTATCAATTTTAATTCTTGCTAAATTTGATACTTTAGAAACTGTATCTTTATCTATTGGCATGTTATATAACCTTTAACTCGTTAAATGAATTTTGTTAACAATTGAAATGACAATCTACAATCATGTAAATTTTTTTTCTAAAATCGTCAATAATAAGATCATTTGTTTGGACCTTGGAGATAAAAATATAGGAGTTGCAATAAGTGATCAAGGTCTTAAATTTGCAAATCCATTAAAAGTTATAAAAAGAAAAAATTTCAGAACTACAGTTGAAAAACTAACCTCAATTATTGAATTAGAAAATATAAGGGGAATTGTAATTGGTTGGCCGTTAAATATTGATGGTACTCAGGGTCCGAGATGTGACGCTACAAGAGATTTTGCTCACGCTTTCTTAAGGAAGTATAAAATACCTATTTGTTTTCATGATGAGAGGCTATCATCTATTGCAGCTGATAACCTACTCAAAGAAACAAATTTAAAACGAAAATTAAAAGAAAAAAAACTAGATGCAGTGGCAGCAAGTTGGATACTCCAGTCACTTTTAGATGTATACAATAACAAAAATCTTGAGGTTTTAAATGGATAATTTCAATTATTATTTTGATAATATTCATTTATTAGGCATTCAAGGAATGAATAAAAAAACTATTCAATCAATTTTAGAAAGAGCGCAATACTTTAATCAAAAAAAGAAAAATAGAAAAAATAAAATTTTGAAAGACAGCCTTGTAATAAATTTATTTTTTGAAAATTCAACCAGAACAAAAGCATCATTTGAAATTGCTGCAAAGTCTATGTCAGCAGATATTTTGAATATTTCTGTATCATCCTCTTCAATTAAAAAAGGAGAAACTCTAATAGATACAGCTGCTACACTAAACGCTATGCATCCTGATTTTTTAATTTTAAGGCATCCAAATTCTGGTGCTGCAGAAATGCTTTCCAAGCATGTAGAGTGTAGCATTATAAATGCTGGTGATGGGAGGCATGAACATCCAACTCAAGCTCTTTTAGATGCTGCAGTAATTAAAGAAGAAGGTATTAATCTTGAAGGATTAAAAATCGCAATTTGCGGAGATATATTAAATAGTAGAGTTGCTCGATCAAATATATATTTATTGACAACGATGGGAGCGCAAGTAAGTGTGATTGGACCTCCAACACTAATTCCTAAAGATATTGAAAGGATGGGCGTAAAAGTATTTTTTGATCTTAATTCTGGATTGAAATCATCTGACATTATTATGATTTTAAGATTACAAAACGAAAGAATGGACGGTTCAGAAACCCCAAGTAAAAGAGAGTATTATAGTTTTTTTGGTATTAATGAAAATAATTTAAAGTTAGCAAAAAAAAATGCTCTGGTGATGCATCCAGGGCCTATGAATAGAGGGGTAGAAATAGCCTCCTTATTGGCTGATAATAATGAAATTAGCCTTGTAAAAAAACAGGTTGAAATGGGTGTTTCAGTCAGAATAGCTTGCTTAGAAATGTTGAAATTATCAAGAAATAAATTGTTAAAATGAAGAAAACTTTATTTCAAAATATAAGGATTATAGATGGCAACCTTAATATTAACAGTAATAAAGATTTGCTCATTAATGAAAATTCAATTTTAGAAATCTCTGAACCTTTTTCAATCAAAAATCCAGACTACGAATTAATCAAAACTTCAGAAGCATCATTTATCATACCGGGTATAATTGACTTAAGAGTTGAAAGTAGAGATCCAGGTTCATCACATACGGATAATTTAGAAACATTACTTAAATCAGCCGCCAAAAGCGGCGTAACAACAATGGCATGCCTACCTAATACTAAGCCAGTGATTGATGATCCTTCTATGGTTGAGAGTTTATCATTAAGAGCTCAAAATTTTAATCTAACTAGGCTATTAATTTATGGAGCTGCAAGTATTGGTTTGAATGATGAAAAAATGTCAGAACTTGGGCTTTTAAAACAAGCTGGTGTAGTTGGTTTTACAAATGCAAATAAACCCATTTACAATCCACTACTTATGAAAAGAATATTATCTTACTCCACTATGTTAGATTTACCTGTTATTCAGCATGCCGATATTCCAGAACTCTCGATGGATACAGAAGCGACTGAAAGTGAAAACTCAACTAGATTAGGCCTGAGAGGGGTCCCATCAATTACTGAAGCCATGCTAATTGAAAGAGATCTCCATTTAGTAAAATTAACAAATAGTAGGTATCATGTTTCTCATGTTTCTACAAAAGAAGGCTTAAAAGCAATTGAAAGAGCAAAAAACGATGGATTGAAAGTTACGTGTGATACCTCTCCACCCTATTTTATATTGAATGATTTATCACTATCAAATTATGATACAAGGTATAAATTATCACCTCCTTTAAGATCAGATGAAGATAGGAAATTTGTGGAACAATCGCTAAAGAATGGAATAATTGATGCAATCAGTTCAGACCATTCACCTCAAAATAGAGACAGCAAGTTACTACCTTTTGCTCAAGCAAAACCAGGAAGCCTTGGTTTAGAGACACTGTTTTCAACCACTCTTTCTCTTGTTAATTCGGATAAATTACCAATCGAAAAGGCCATTCATTTAATAACCTCTGGGCCAGCCAAAGTATTAAACCTTAATCTAGGAACAATTTCAAAAGGCAGGCCTGCAGACTTAACAGTTATTGATCCTGATAAAAGCTGGATAGTAAAAGGGGAAAGTATGAATTCACTATCATCAAATACCTGTTTTGAAAAAATGCCAATGCAGGGGATAATTTTATCTTGTTGGAAAAACGGTAGAAAGATTTTTTAATAGCTATGAATATTTTTACTGAGATAATAATTTTATTTTCAATTTCCTATTTTGTTGGGTCAATACCATTTGGTTTAATTTTAACTTATTTGTGGGGATATGGGGATATAAGGAAAATTGGCAGTGGAAATATTGGAGCCACAAACGCTTTAAGAACTGGTAATAAAATCTTAGCTTTTTTAGTTTTATTACTTGATGCTTTTAAAAGTCTGTTTTTAATTATTATATTTAAGTATTTTGAATTTTCTAATGATAGCACAACTTACTTATTTATTCTTCTTGCTGGTTCTATTATTGGACACTGCTTTCCGATTTGGTTAAAATTTAAAGGTGGCAAAGGCATTGCTACTATGCTAGGTGGGTTAATTGGAATAAATTTTTCCATAGGTTTTTTTGTTTGTTTAATTTGGGTAATAATTGCATCTATAACTAGGCGGTCATCCCTATCGTCCATTTTATCTATTTCTTTTTTACCAATTGTATCATTTATTTTTTTCGGTAATTTAGAATTTCTTCTTTCCTGTTTTTTACTGGGCATTGTTTGTTTTAGACATAAGGAAAACATTTATAGACTGGTTAAAGGAGAAGAACCAAAAATATTTGAAAATTAATTTTATTTATTGACTAAACAAAATGAAAATGCCAATTCATGGAAATTATTAAAATTTATTTTTGAAAGATTTTTAATGAAGTTAGTACTTGTTGAATCACCAGCAAAAGCAAAAACCATTAACAAATATCTAGGATCTGATTTTGATGTTATGGCGACAATTGGCCATATAAGAAACTTGCCAAATAAAAATGGCGTAAATCCTGATCAAAATTTTCAGATGGAATGGGAACTAATAGACAGAGGTAATAAATTTTTAAAGGATATAAAAGCGTCTCTAAAATCAGCAAATAAGTTAATTCTTGCAACTGACCCTGATAGAGAAGGTGAAGCTATTTCATGGCATGTATTAGAATTATTGAATGATAAAAAAATTAAACTTGATATCCCAGTAGAACGAGTTGTTTTTCACGAAATAACAAAAACCTCTGTATTGGAGGCAATTAACAATCCTAGAACACTAGATCAAGAATTGATTAATGCAAGTTTAGCCAGAAATGCTTTGGATTATTTAATAGGCTTCAAACTCTCACCTGTGTTATGGCAAAAATTACCTGGAGCCAAGTCTGCAGGAAGAGTTCAATCAGTTGCTCTAAGATTGATTTGTGAAAGAGAATTTGAAATTCAATCTTTTGTTCCAGAAGAGTACTGGACTGTTGAAAGTAATTTAAAAAATAAAGCTGAAGAAACTTTAAAATCAAGACTAGTTTCCCTTAAGGGAAAAAAATTAGATAAATTAAGCTTAAAAAGTGAGTCTGACGCTATTGAAGCAATAAGATGTATTGAAAATTCAGATTTAGTTGTAAATAATAATGAAGAGAAAAAAGAATATAGAAATCCTAAGCCACCCTTTACAACATCTACACTACAACAAGAGGCAAGTAGAAAACTAAACTTTTCAGCATCTAGAACAATGAAAGCAGCTCAAAAGCTCTATGAAGGGCTTAATGTAGGTTCTGAAACTACTGGACTTATAACTTATATGCGTACAGATAGTGTCCAATTATCTAAAGAGAGTGTGTATGAAATTCGAAAAAAGATAGTTTTAGATTATGGAAACAAATATTGTCCTGAAAAGATAAAAGTTTATAAATCTAAAGTTGCAAACGCACAAGAAGCACACGAAGCCATAAGGCCGACATCAGTTAATAGAAATCCTAGAGAAATAAAATCTTTTTTGAGTGAAGACTGCTTTAAATTATATGATTTAATCTGGAAAAGAACAGTTTCATCACAGATGTCTTCGGCTATTTTAAATAAAACTATTATTGATATTGAGAGTGCTAATAGTTCTGACATAAAAAATCATGTTGTACTAAGAGCTAATGGTTCGAGGGTCGTTTTTGATGGATTCCTTAAAATTTACAGTGAAGGCGTCGATGAGAAAAATGAAAATGAAATCGAAGATAACTTGTTACCAAAAGTCTCTATTGGAGAAAAACTTAATGTTATTAATAATATAAAGGATCAACATTTCACTCAACCACTGCCACGATACACTGATGCAAGTCTTATAAAAAAACTTGAAGAATTAGGTATAGGAAGACCGTCAACATATGCAAGTATATTAGAGAAACTTCAAATTAGAGGTTATGTTTTCAAAGAAGGTCCTAGATATTTTGCAGATGACAGAGGAAGAATTGTAACTAGTTTTTTAGAAAATTATTTTGAGCAATATGTTGAATACTCATTTACTGCTGAACTAGAGAAAAAACTAGATTTAGTCTCAGAAGGAAAATTAGATTGGAGAAAATTACTAGAAGAATTTTGGGGAAATTTTAAGATTGCTATTAATAATACAACTGAAATACAGCGAACTGAAGTAATTGAAAAAATAGACTCAGCTTTAGAAAACCATTTTTTTAATCAAAATGAAAATGGCACTGTAGATAGGGAATGTCCAACGTGCTCAAATGGAAAATTATCACTTAAGATTGGAAAATTTGGTTCATTTATAGCTTGCTCCAATTATCCAGGTTGCAAATATTCAAGGAAGTTATCCGAACAAAATACCCATGAACATGAAATGGGATTTGATGGAGAAAAATCTTTTGGCATTGATGAAACTACAAATGAAGAAGTTCTTTTAAAAAAAGGGCCTTACGGTATTTATTTACAGCTTGGAAATGACAAAAAACCCAAAAGGACAAGTATTCCCAAACTTATAAATGTGGAAGACCTTAACTTAGAAACAGCCTTATCACTTTTAAGTTTACCAAGAGATCTTGGTAAACCACCTGGAGAAGACAAATCAATTTATGCTGGGATTGGAAGATTTGGTCCCTATTTACGATTTGGGACAACTTACGTTTCTCTTCCACACGATTATACAGTGCTTACAATTGGATTAAACCATGCTAATGATTTAATGCAAGAAAAATTAAGTAAATCCCCTCCCATTATTAATCTTGGAGAACATCCTGATGGAGGTGCGATTGAAATTAAGTCTGGTCGCTTTGGTTCCTATATACAGTATAAAAAATTGCGCGCTAGCATACCCAAGAAACAAAATTTAGATGATTTTACACTTGAGATGGGAATTGAGTTAATAAATGAAAAAGGTAAGGAACCTAAAATTAGAACTTCTCGATCAAAAAAATAGAAAAACTAATATATTCGACTTGACTATTATAAGAATTTATAAGATATAAATTTCGACTGGAGTTACTTATGGCAAAACCTGCAACAATACAAATCAAACTTGTTTCTACTGCTGATACAGGTTTTTATTATGTAACAAAAAAAAATCCTCGTACAAAACCAGAAAAGTTAGAGTTTAAAAAATACGACCCTAGAGCTCGCAAACATGTAATATTTAAAGAAGCAAAGATAAAATAAATAATGATGAATACCGATATCAATCTTGGTATTGATTTGGGTGGAACAAAAATTGAAATTGCTGCTTTAGACTTTAGTACAAACAATATTATTTATAGGCACAGAATTCCCTCTCCTCAAAATGTTTATAAAGATACGCTTCAGGCTATATGTAATCTTATATTTGAAACTGAGAAAAAACTGGGTTTAGAATGTCAAGTTGGTATTGGCATTCCGGGTTCAATCTCCTCAATTTCTGGCAAAGTAAGGAATGCAAACTCCATTTGGTTAAACGATAAACCATTATTGAATGACATATCACAAATTTTAGGGAAAAGCATAAAAATTGATAATGATGCTAATTGTTTTGCAATTTCTGAGGCCAAAGACGGTGCTGGAGAAAATTACAGTTCTGTTTTTGGAGTTATTCTAGGTACTGGAGTTGGAAGTGGTATTGTCATAAATCAACAAATAATAAAAGGATCAAATGGTCTAGCTGGAGAATGGGGTCATAACCCCCTACCTTGGAAAACAAGTTCAGAAAGAGAAACAAGAGATTGCTGGTGTGGTAAAACAGACTGTATAGAGAAATACATTTCTGGACCATCTCTTGAAAAAGAGTATTTAGAAATGTTTGGTGAAAAAAAACCGCTGAAAATGATAGTTGGAAATAGTCTTAAAGGGGATGAAAATTGTTCTTTGTTAATGGATAGATTTATAAGTAGAGTTGCAAGATGTTTTGCATCAGTTATCAATTTTCTTGACCCTGATGCAATTATAATTGGGGGAGGTTTATCAAATATTGAAAGGCTTTATACTGACGTACCAAAAATTTGGAGTAAATGGATATTTTCTGGAAGATCAGAAACAAAAATATTAAAAGCTATGCACGGTGACTCAAGTGGTGTGCGAGGCGCTGCTTGGCTTAATAAAAATTAACATGTGTTTTTTTTAACCGATGATATATTTTTAAGACTTGAAATGATTGAAAAGTCTCCGTAATCAATAATATATTCTAAAATAACCCCATTTTCTTGTAATTTAGCTGATATAGTATATTCAGGTTTGTCTAATTCTAATATTGGTTTATAATAAGCCAAATATACTGGCCAATAGTAGTCTTGAATAAGATTACTTCCAAAATCATTGTTTGTTTTTGGAGTTAGAGGGCCAATTATAGCTGAAACTACGTTATAAGAAACTTGTAATTCAGATCCTAAAAACAAATTTGAATTATAAACTTTCTTATTTTGTTTAGCAGCAGTGATTATATTTTTTAGTTGCATAATAGGAAATTCAATTTTTGCATCTAAATTAACTTGATATTCTTTATCTGAAATATAAACAGCAATATTGTCTTTATTATTTTTAGAGATATTTGCAAAACCAAAAAAATTACTCGTATTTTGATCATTAATTTTTTCTGTAAGATCAAATTGATATGATTTACCTGAAAAGGTTTCAAATGTTGACCACTTTGAAATTAGGTTACTTTCTACATTATCTTGTAATTGAAAATTCACCAAAAGGTCTTCCTCAGTATCCCAACCATTGCATTCTTCTCTTAATAAATAAATTGATTTACCCTCTACGCCGAAAATACCAGAACTTTGTGTACTTTCATATAATGAGAGTATATATTCAGCCTTGTGAGCTTCTATAGCTAAACAGTTAATAGAAAAAGAAAATAAAAATAGTAAAAAAAATCTAATCATCACTTTAAAAAAAAATAACCACTTTATTAATATAAGTTAATGGAAAAAGTTATTATTTCAAATAATGAGTTAATAAATAATTTAAAGCTAATCGAAAATGAAGATTATATTGCAATAGACACAGAGTTTATTCGTGACACTACGTATTTTTCCAAACTTTGCTTGATACAAGTCGCCTCAAAAAAACACAATTTTATTATTGACCCGTTAGCTGAAGGTATTGATCTCCTGTTGTTTTGGAATGTCTTGATTAAGAATTCAATCCTTAAAATATTTCATTCTGGTAGACAGGATTTAGAAATATTTTACAATATATTCGGTGAGCTACCATCTCCTATTTATGATACACAAATAGCTGCGATGGTTTGTGGTTATGGTGACCAAATTAGCTATGAAAATTTAGTTTTTGATTTATTAGGAATTAGAATAGATAAGTCCTCACGTGTGTCTAATTGGTCTTTCAGGCCTTTGTCAAATAAACAAATTTCTTATGCTCTATCAGATGTTACACATTTAGTAAATTTATATAAAATTCTTAAAAAAAAGATATCAGCCAATAATAGAGAAAAATGGATTGAAGAGGACATGAACAACCTTTCTAATATTGAAAATTATAAACTTCAACCAAGTGAGGCTTGGAAAAAAATAAAATTTAAGTCATTCAAAGGTGAAAATATTAATAGATTAAAATTTTTAGCTGAGTGGAGAGAACATTTATCAATCAATAGAAACGTGACAAAAAATAAAATCGCCAGGGATGAAGTACTCCTTGAAATTGCTTCAAATGATCCAAAAGATATAAATGATTTTAAAAGAATAAGAGGCTTAAAATTAGATATAAATAAAAAGATTATAGAAGAAATATTACTGACTTTAGAAAAAGCCCGCGAAGTTCCAAAAAAATTCTGGCCAGTAATAAACATACCAAAGCAAAATAAAATAAATCAACCAGCTGTTTTGGAACTATTAAAAGTTCTTTTAAAGCATGTATCAGAAGAAAAAAAAGTAGCACCAAAACTTATCGCAAAACAAATAGATCTTGATAAGATTGCGTCAGGAGAAAAGAATAATTTAAAACTATTTCAAGGATGGAGATATGAAATTTTTGGTCAGTTTGTAGAGAAATTGATAGAAGGCAAAATTGCAATTAAAGTCCATAATGGAAAATTAAAAATTTTAAAAAATATTTAATTTTATATTTAAAGGGACTTAATTGCTTCATTGATTATATATTTTGATACAGCTTTTTTATATTGTAACGCCAAAGTATCAACCCTGTCTACTATATTGATTATTGATGAATATGATCTTTCAATTCTTTTAGATATGAATTCAATCTGTTCGTCATCTAGAGATAATTGTCTATCTGCAAATTGCTTTATAAGTAATTTTTTTATCAAAAAATCATCAGGTAATTTTATTTCTATATTTGTAAAAGAAGAAAATCTAGAAATTAAATCCTTTGTTTTCCATTTTATCTTCAAAGGATCAGAATTACAGGTTATCAACAAGGATAAACTAGAAGATTTAATTTCATTAATAAATTCAAATAATAAATTTTCAGGCCAGTTTTTATTTGGAGCAACATCCTCAAAAATTAAGTTTCTATCAAATCGATTAATGTAATCAAGACTTAAATCGCTTATATCATTGAAGATTACAGCATTTGATCTTTCCCTCCATACTTTTGATATATGGGTTTTACCAGACCCTAAAGGTCCATATATACAAAAGATTTTGTTATTTATCGATGTTTTTGGCCATTGATTAATATAATTTATAGCGATTTCATTACATGAACTTTTATACAAGTTTTTGACACTATAATTATCTTTAAATCCAAAATTTAATGTTTTCTGTTTCAAATTAATTTTTTTTATAATTTATCAGAATTTAATATTAGTTTTTCTTTCGGGCCAGAAAAAGGTAATTTATTTTCAAACACTATAGAAATAAATCTATTCAAACCTCCCTCAACAGTTACTTTTACAAATGCACCCTCATCAGTAAGTTTTTGTGTAGAAATATTTTTAATTCCTGGCAAAGAATTTAGCTTATTAAGAGCTTTTACCCAGTTTTTTATTTTAGAAACAGAAATAAATATTTGTATATCATCAGTATCATTACCCATAAAAATATTTGCTCTTTTCCAATTTTCTTCTAAATGGAAAATTATTTCATCAAGGAGTAAACTGATTTGTTTTCTTAGATTTTCAATATCAATATAAGAATTTCTTTCAAAAAATGAATTTAATTTTTTACCATTTTTATTATGCACAAATGCTGTAACTGAAATTATGTGTGGATTATTTAGTTGATTATTTACTTTTACCCAATTTTTATAATTCTCATTTTCAATATCTTTAATTTTTTTCAATTCAAATATAATATTTAATGCCCTTGAAGCCCCAGATCTTTCTATTGCTCTAGAAATAGATTTTTGATCACCTTTATATGCTAGATTTGCATCGATACTTCTTAAAACACCGACCCTTTTTTTTGGAAAAATCAAATTAGTTAAACCATCATGTGATTTAATTTTTTCTTCTAAAATATTTTTAATTGGGTTAGGATCTTTCCATAGCCTTAACCCAAATTCATTTTTCCAAACTGGCAAAACAATTATTTCACTAGAAAATAATTCTGACCAGGCAAATGAATTTTCTTGAAAAAAATTAGTGATTTTATCTTTACGAAAACAAAAATCGAAATTACCAATATATCTATTTGATAAAATTTTTTCAAACTTTATTATTTTAAAGTCAATCATGCTATTAATTTCTTCAGAAGAAATTTTATTTAAAATTTCAGAAGTATTTATTGATGAATTCAGAACAATTTTTTTTATTAGTTTTTCAAAAGCTATTTTAGATACTTTTTTTTCTGCATTTTTTTTTGCTAATGATGGATCATTATTTATTTCACGTATTTCTAAATTTTCAATTAACCAAATATCATCACATCCTTTAGCATGAATATTTGCAATAAATAAAAAAAATATTATAACAAATTTATTTATGATAAAAATAAATTTCACTATCCAATAACCGAAAAGTTTAATTCTAGCGCATATAAAATGTCTACTATAAAAAGTAAAAAAACAAAAACATATATTGATGCTGGAGTAAATATTGATGTAGGCGATAAATTCATAGATCAAATTAAACCTTTAGTTCAAAAAACAAATACTTCTGGCACAAAAGCATCGCTAGGAGGTTTTGGTGGTGTTTTTGATTTGTCAAAACTTTTATTAAAAGAGCCTCTTTTAATTTCATCAACTGATGGAGTTGGGACTAAGCTTGAAATTGCAATTAAAATGCAAAGACACAATACAATAGGTATTGATTTAGTAGCAATGTGTGTAAATGACATACTTGCTGAAGGCGCTCAACCACTTTTTTTTCTAGATTATTACGCTACTGGAAAATTAGATTTAAATATTTCAAAAGAAATATTAAAAGGAATTGTAAAAGGCTGTATACAATCTGAAGTATCATTGATAGGCGGTGAAACTGCTGAAATGCCAGGGATTTATCAACAAAACATTTATGATCTTGCTGGTTTTTGTGTAGGTGCAATTGAAAAGAAAAAATATTATAGTAGGGAATTCTTAAGAAAAGGTGATATCGCAATAGCTTTATCTTCAAGTGGTATCCATTCAAATGGATTTTCCATGGTGAGGTCAATTTTGAAAGATAATGATATCAGCCTTTATGATTCTGATCCTTTTAGAAGGTCAAAAACTATTGGTGAGACACTTTTAGAACCTACTAGAATATATACAAAGTTCCTAAATAAACTTAATGCACTTAATTTAATTAAAAAATCTGTCAATATTACAGGAGGTGGATTAGTCAAAAATCCTCCAAGAGTTTTTGATGATAACCTTTCACTAAAAATTAACGTAAATAATTGGCACTTACCAATAGAGTTTAAGTGGTTGAAGGAAAAGGGAAATTTGAATACTTTTGAAATGCTAAAGGTATTTAATTGTGGAATTGGAATGATTGTATTTTCAGAAAAAGATTGTGTGGATGATGTAATTAAAATCGCAAATAATAATAATGAAAATTGCTTTGTGATTGGTGAGATGATTGAGAGATCTGAGAGTTCAGTTTTGTTTGAAGGAAACCTTAAAGAATGGTCAAAAATGGAATAGTAATTTTTATTTCTGGAAGGGGATCAAATTTAAATGCAATTATTAGTGCTGTTAATAATGGTATGATTAAATATCCAATAACTGCTGTTGTTTCAGACAGGTACTGTGAAGGGGTAGAAATTTCCAAAAAAAATAATTTGAACACTTTAATAATTGATTACAAAGATTATAATTCGAAGCTGACTTTTGAGAAGGAATTAATAAAAAGAATTAAACCGCTAAATCCAAAGTTAATTGTTTTAGCGGGATTTATGCAGATACTCTCAATTTTATTTATAAAAGAGTTTAAATCAAAAATTATCAATATTCATCCAAGTCTATTACCTTCTTTCAAAGGGCTTAATACACACGCTCGAGCAAAAGCAGCAGGTGTATTAATACATGGATGCACTGTTCACTTTGTAAATGAAGAGATTGACAGCGGCAAGATAATTGCTCAAGGAGCAACATCAATTTCTAAAGAATGTTCTGAAATTGAAATTGAAAAAAAAATTTTAAATATTGAACATTCACTTTATCCAAAAGTAATTGCAAAACTATTAAATAAAGAAATAAATATTAATGAAAATGATTTAATTTTATGCTATTATGAAAAATAAATTGAGGTTTAAATGAATATAAAATCATACAATAAACAAGAGAAAAATCACTATAATATATATGTAGGATTTATAAAATTTGCACAAATATCTGCAATTTCTATAGCTGTGATTTTAATTTTGATGGCAATATTTCTTTTATAAATTAACTTACTAATTCTATTCGTGAAAAGAAAAAAGAAATTTCTATCTTAGCATTCTCAAGTGAATCTGAACCATGAACGGAGTTTGCTTCTAAACTTACTGCAAATTCTTTTCTTATTGTTCCTTCCTCTGCTTCAGCGGGATTAGTTGCACCCATGACTTCCCTGTTTTTAGATACTGCATTTTCACCTTCTAAGACTTGAACCACTACTGGTCCAGAAATCATAAATTTTACTAAATCATCATAAAATGGTCTCTCTTGGTGAACTTTATAGAAATCTTTAGCTTGGGCTTTTGATAAAAGGATCCTTTTTTGAGCAATAATTTTTAAACCTGATTCTTCTAATTTTGAATTGATTTTTCCAGTTAGGTTGCGTTTTGTTGCATCAGGTTTAATTATAGATAGTGTTTGTTGAATACTCATATTTAAATCCTTTAAAATATTATAAAATAATTTTTTGAAATATAAATGTTCTATTAAAGAATAATTTGATTAAAATCTATAATTATTTTTTGCTATTTCAAATAACAGTCTTACTCCCCACCCAGTGGCTCCACCTGAATGAATTTCTGATACCAAGTCAGACCAAACAACACCAGCAACATCAAGGTGTGCCCATGAGGTTTTTCCGACAAAGTTTTGTAAAAAAGCTGCTGCTTGTATAGATGATCCCTCAGGAGTGCCTATATTTTTTAAGTCAGCAATTTTACTTAACATTTTTTGCCCATAAATTTTGTCCATTGGCATCTTCCATACTAAATTGTCTATCTTTTCACCAGTCTGAAAAATATATTCTGATAAGTTTTCATCATTGGAGAATAATCCAGCTCTCTCCTTTCCTAAAGCAGAGATAATAGCCCCTGTTAAAGTTGCAAGATCTATAACAAAATTTGGTTTAAATTTTTTTATAGTATAATGTAATGCGTCAGCCAAAACCAACCTGCCCTCTGCGTCAGTATTTAAAATTTCTATAGTTTTTCCTGACATTGATTTAACAATATCCCCTGGTCTTTGAGAATTTGAACTAGGCATATTCTCAACCAAACCAACAACTCCAATTACATTTCTTTTGACTTTTTGAAGAGCTATTGCTTTCATTGACCCTACTACAATACCTGCACCTCCCATGTCCTCTTTCATATCAATCATGCCCCGTGGTGTTTTCAGAGAAAGGCCTCCCGAGTCAAAACAAACACCTTTGCCAACATATGCAATTTTATTCTTTGAATGTGGACTGCCATTCCATTTCATAACTACAAGATAACTTTTTTCGATACTACCTCGGCCAACACCTAAGAGTGCATTCATGCCCAGTTGTTTCATATCATTTTCATTTAAAACTTCTATTTCAATACCAATTTTCTTTAATGAATTTATTTGATTTACAAATTCCTCGGGAGTTAGAAAATTTGGAGGTTCAAATGTTAAATCTTTTGAAAAAAATATTCCTGAAATTAAGTTAGCATTTAAACTAAGATGCTGGTTCAACGCTTTTGTTTCTTTATTTAATACTTTAATGTTTTCAATTTTTAGACCATTTCTTTTATTATTTTCTTTATATTTCAAGAACGTATATGACTTCAATTTAAAACCAAATAATAGTCTTGAAATAATAATATTTTGTTTATTTTCTGAAACATCCAAGTTACTTATTATTGTAATTTCTTTAAATTTAAGTTTATCTATTTTACTGAATAGTATACCTCCTAACTTTTCATAATCTAGATTAGTTTTTCTCGTCTCTCCATACCCTAAAAGTAATATTGAATTTATTGAAGATCTTACAAGAAGATCTTGACCAAACTTAAACGAGAAGTTGCTCTTCTCAATAATATTGTTAATATTATTTCCTGTTAAACTTTGCCATTTTTTAAAGTATTGAGATTTATAATTTTTATCTACTAAAAAAACAAAAAGTTGATTGCTTTCCCATGATATATTTTTGGAATTAATAATAATAAATTTCAAAATAGACCCCAATTGAATATGAAAGATTTTTACATTATAATAATAATAAAATGATAATATAAGTTTATTTAATGATTTTACATAATTATATATTTAAAAATATTCTTATAACTTCAATCAATGTAACAATAATACTTTTATCAATGGTTTGGTTAGTTCAATCTCTTAGGCAAATTGATTTGATAATTGAAAATGGTGCTTCTTTGTTTGATTTTATATACATTTCAGTTTTACCAGCGCCTCTGTGGATTATGATGATAATTCCAATGAGTACTCTTTTTTCAGTTTTATTAATTTTTAATAAGTTTTCTAATGACAAAGAAACATTAATGTTTCAATTATCTGGTGCGAGTATTTTTCAAATTATTAAACCAATTTTTTTGGTATGTATTTTAAATTTTTTAATTGTAACAGTAATTAATTTTTATGTCATACCAAAATCTTATGGTGAATTTAAATCTAAACAGTTTGAATTAAGAAATAATATTTCACATATATTTTTAAGAGAGGGTGTATTTAATGACCTTCAAAAAGGTTTGACTATTTTAATAGATAAAAGAACTTCAAAATTTGACCTTGAAGGTATCTTCATTTATGACACACGAAACAACAAAAAAGAGGTTGATATTTTTGCAAAAAATGGAAAAATTATGCTATCATCTTCTGGACCAGTTTTTCAATTATTAAATGGTAGTCGTCGCGAGACTGATAAAAATGGCTTAGTTTTAAATGAACTATCATTTAAGAATTATACAATTAATATTTCTAAAAAACAAAACGACCCTAAATTTAGGTGGCTGGATGCAAATGAGAAATCGATTTTTCAACTATTAAATGAAAAAAACCTTAATTCAAAAGTAGAGGCTCACTTTAGATTAGCATATCCTTTTCTGACATTTACATTACCATTAATCGCAATGATAGGTTTTCTTAGTTTTAAAAATTTAAATAGAAATCTAATATATATAATATCAGCTTCATTAATGTTTGCCTTTTTAATTCAAATTTTATTAGTATCAGCAAGAAGTTTTACTATTACTAATCCTTCAGTTTGGTTTATATTTTATTTGGTGCCTACAGTTCCAATATTTTTAAGTTTTTTATTTGTGCTTTTTCAAAGTAAAATTTCATCAAGTAAATTTTTAGCAAAAAATAATGTATATTAATTTTAATCAAAAATTAGTTAGTTATTTTTTATTTAAACTTACAAAATATATATTATTTTGTTGGTTAATTTTAATTGTTTTAATTTCATTTTTTGATCTGATAGACTTAAATAATAAAACAAGACTTAAAGAAAATATTTCAATTGACAGTCTTTTTTTATTAACCATACAAAATTTACCTTTAAGAGCAGATGAACTTCTTTTTTATAGTATTTTATTTGGTTCTGTTTTTTATTATTTGGAATTGAGAAAGTCTCAAGAATTCTTAATACTTAGAACAAATGGCATTAGTCTTTGGAGAGCATTTTTTATTATTTCTATTGTCCCTCTTATATTAGGTTTATTCTCAATCCTGGTATTGAATCCAATAGTTTCGTTTAGTCAAAAAATTTATTCTGTTGATTATGAGAAAATTTTTGGAAAAGGAAATTATTCAATTTCAATTTCTAATCAAGGCCTTTGGCTTAGAGATAGATCTAATCTTGGAGAAACTATAATTAATGGTTCATTTTTAGATACAGAAAGAGCAAGAATACAAAGACCAGTATTTTTTTTAATTAATTCAGATACACAATCTACAAAAAGAATTGATGCTGATTGGGCTTATTTAGATAACTACGTATGGAAGTTAGAAAATCCTATGGTAAATGGAGAAAAATTTAATAGTTCAACTACCCTAAATATTAAAAGTGTTTTAAATAAAAGTGATTTGAAGTACACATCAAATTTACCTTATTCTTTGAGTTTTTATGAAATAGCAAAATTTATTAAGGTTCTGGATAATACTGGACTGCCATCATTAGGATATAAAGTTTATTTTCATAAAATCTTTTCCCAGCCCTTATCTTTTATTGGTATTGTGGTTTTAAGTGGTGCTATTATTTTTATGAAATATTCCAGACTAGTTCCTGTTAAAGCTGTCACATTTTCAATAATTGGAAGTTTTTTATATTATTTTATACAAAGACTTTTTATTGCACTAGGAACATCAGAACAAATGCCAATAATTCTAGCAACTTGGCTTCCTTCTGTTGTTTTATTAGGCCTTGGTTTATTAATAATCTCATTTATTGAGGAGTAAATTATTATAATATGATATATACAAGGAAATTTATTAAGCATATTATTAATATTTTTTTTATAATTTTAATATTTTTTTTAAATATAAAAATACCATTATGCGATGAGTATCAAGCAAGAATAGTTGCTAAAGTAAATGGCTTTCCAATAACTTCTTTTGACCTAGAAGAAAGATTAAATATTTTTCTTTATCAAGCAAATTTGGAGAAAAATCATTTAAATAGAGAAAAATTTTCAAAAGATATTTTAAACTCTCTTATTGAAGAAGAAATAAAGATTCAACAGGCATTGAAAATGTATCCAAATATTTATGGTAGAGCAGAATTACAAGCTGAAAAGTTGATTGAAATTAATTTTGGGCCTGGTGATGAGAATATAAATAAAAATTTAAAGTCTTATGACGTTTCAATTCAGCATATTAAAAGGTTTTTTACAGCTGATGTTTTATGGACATCAATGATAAAAGCAAGGCACGAAAGAGAGTTTGGTAATGTAGAGGAAAAAGTGCAAAAGAAAATGAAAGCACTTAATTTAGATTTAATGAAAAATCATTATAAATTATCTGAAATAAAAATTTCAGTAAATAATAACCAAGATATAAATGAAGTAGAAAAATTTGTTAAAGAAATAATTAATAAAATAAATCTAGGAGAAAATTTTAATTCTTTAGCTAAACAATTTTCTTCAGCAGAGAGTAATGTAAATAATGGTAAATTGGGATGGATAAAAGAGACGTCTTTAACTAAAGATATATTGAAAATTATCCAAGAAACGCAAGTGGGGCAAATATCTGAGCCTATAAAAGTTAATAATACGTATGTTATATATAGAGTGGAGGGCAAATTAATTAATGGTCAAAGGGATGAAAAAGAGGATGTTTTAGAATTAATTAAATTGGTCCATCCTATTAATTCTGATGATGAAACTGAAATTTTAAAAATTAAAGAAGAAATTATTAAGGATTTAGAAAAGGTCACTAATTGTGATGATTTAAAATCTCTTCATTTAGGTTACGGAAATGAAAAGAATGTCGAAGAGGCAAGAAGAGAAATTTATAATCTATCAAATAATATTAGACGGGAAGTAATGTTTTTTTCAGATAATCAATTTACTCAACCGATTTTAACTAATGACGGTTATGTAGTATTAATGGTTTGTAAGAGATATCAACCCCAAATAAAACTTCCTTCTGAAGAAAAAATTAGAGAAGAAATTGAAAATGAATTATTTATTGAACTATCAGAAAGATATATTAGCAGACTTAGAAGATCTTCTTATATAGAAATCATTAATTAATTTAAATGAGTTTAATTAGCCAAATTAACCATCTTCCAAGTGTTAAAAGCTTGATAAAAGAGAATGAAGTAAGGCCACTCAAAAAATTAGGACAAAATTTTATATTTGATCTGAATATAACTAACAACATTGCAAGAGTAGCCAATTGCCAAAATAAAGATATTATTGAAATCGGTCCAGGTCCGGGAGGACTAACAAGATCTATTTTTATTCAAGGAGCTAATTCAATAATTGCAATTGAAAAAGATTACAAATCGATAAAATGTTTGCAAAGTCTTAAAGAGATCTGTGGAGATAAGTTAAAAATAATCCATGAAGATATATTAAATTTAAAATTAAGTGATTTTGGGCCTTTTCCAAAATCTATAATTGCGAATTTACCTTACAATATTTCTTCAAAGCTAATAATCAATTGGCTGAAGGAAATAAATTTTAATAAGGATGTTTTGATTGATGACATTACAATAACTATCCAAAAAGAGCTAGCGGATAAATTAATTTCAAAGGTAGGGGATTCAAATTATGGAAGGATTTCATTGATTACAAATTTATTATCACGTGTTATTAAAGAGATTGAATTACCTCCATCAGTTTTTTTTCCAAAGCCTAAAGTTTATTCTAGTGTTATAAAAATCACACCTCTAAAAAATCCTCGGTTTGATGTAGATTTAAATATGTTTGAAAAGATAACAAAAAAAGCATTTGGTAATAGAAGAAAAATGTTAAGACAAAGCTTGAAAGATTTTGGTGGAAGTAATTTATTAAAAATTGCTAATATAAACGATCATTTAAGAGCACAAGATTTGTCTACAAGTGAATTCTGCAAATTAAGTAACCTATATGCCCAAAGTAACTAAATATTTTATGATCTCAAAAAAGTTATAAACTCATTAAGATTAACTAGTCTTCTTCTTTTAAGTCTCTCAGCTTTTAAAATACTCAAAACTTGATTTGAAGAATCTTCAAGATTATTATTGATAACTATATAATTATACTCCATATAATGACTTATTTCATCGCTGGCTTGGGACATTCTTTTTTTTACTTCAATTTTACTATCTTGAGCTCTATTGTTTAATCTTTTTTCAAGAACAGCTTTTGATGGTGGCAAAATGAAAATAGTTACTAATTCAAAGCCCTTGTTATCTGCTAATTGCTGTGTCCCTTGCCAGTCAATATCAAATAGTACGTCATTTCCCTCTAGTAATGTTTTTTGAACTTTTTCACGAGATGTTCCATAGTAATTACCAAATACAGTTGCCCATTCTAAAAAAAAATTGTTTTTTATTTTTTCTTCAAATAAATCTTTAGAGATATAAACATAATCAATACCAACTTTTTCATTTTTTCTTTTTTTTCTTGTTGTTAAAGAAACACTTAGTTTAATATTTTTATCTTTTTCTAAAATGTATCTAGCAATGCTTGTTTTTCCTGCTCCTGACGGTGAGGATAAAACAAAAAGAATACCTCGGCGCTTTAATTTATCCATTTCAAGTTATAATTATTTATTTTTTGGTTTGCTTAATGGTAAATCATTATCAGAAAAAAATATAGAACTATTATCATTGAGTTTAGATAGAGTTTTCTTTTTAGTATAGTTGATATTTTTATTATGTTCTTTCAGTGTTTTGGCAAAAAAATGCCCTCCTTTTTTATCTGCAACAAAATACAAATAATCTGAATTAACAGGATTTAAAGCTGCAATGATCGACTTTTTTCCTGGGTTACAAATAGGTGTAATTGGCAAGCCATTTCTAGTATAAGTATTCCATGGATGATCAATTTTTAAATGAGACTTCTTAATAGTTTTTATCTTTAATTTATGTAATTTTTCTATCCCATATTTAACAGTTGGATCAGATTGAAGTCTCATTTTTTTTCTCAACCTATTTACAAAAACTGAAGCAATTAACTTTCTTTCTTGATCTAAGGAAGCTTCACTTTCTATTAAGCTTGCTAACACTAGCGCCTCATACTTACTTTTGTATGGCAAAGAGTTATCTCGTTTATTCCATTCATAATCAATAACATTAATTAATTCTTTCTTCATTCTTTCTAAAAGGGAATTTCTTGTATACCCATATGAAAAAAAATAGGTTTCAGGTAAAAAATCGCCCTCATTTTCTTCATAATTCTGATTAACTAAACCTTTTAAAATTTCATCTCTAGATACAATTTCTAAAATTTTCCTAGTTGTTAATCCTTCAGGAATGGTGATCTTATATTCTATTGTTTCACCTGAATTAAAAATATCAAATATTGAATAAAGGCTTGAATTTTTTGGAATTAAATATTGACCATATTTTGGAATATATTCACTTCCTCTAACGTATACTAAATAGCTATACTTTAAACGACTATGGACTAAATTGTATTTTTTTAATAGCTGAAAAATTTGCTCTGAATTTGCACCTTTTTTAACTTCTAAAACAATATCATCCTCAAAATTATCTAAAGGCTTATGTATTTCTTTGTTTAAGAATAATATTAAAATTACACTTAAAATAAAAATAAACAAAAATGTACAAATTATTTTTACAAAAACTTTGTATAAAATCATTCAGAAAAAAAATTAAAGATGTTTGAAAACCAAAGATGCATTTGTCCCACCGAAGCCAAAAGAATTAGATAAACAATAACTAATTTTTTTCTCTACAGAAAAGTTTGGAGCTAAATTAAATTTACTTGCTTCATCTGCCTTATTGTCAAGATTAATAGTAGGAGGTATTATTTTATTTTTCATTGCTAAAATTGAAAAAACAGCTTCAACGGCCCCAGCTGCACCCAAAAGGTGGCCTATAGAAGATTTAGTGCTTGACATAACAAGTTTGCCAAGTTGGCCTTTCATCAATTTGGAAACAGCTTGGAGTTCAATTATATCTCCAAGCGGCGTCGATGTCCCATGTGCATTAATATAATCTAAATCTGATGGGTCTATACAAGCTCGTTTTAATGCATTTTGCATTGATTTTAAAGCACCTGATCCTGTTGGTTCAGGAGCTGTAATATGATAAGCGTCACCTGACATTCCATACCCAATAACTTCTGCATATATTTTCGCATCTCTTTTTTTCGCATGCTCATATTCTTCAAGAATAAGTATTCCAGCTCCCTCACCCATAACAAACCCATCTCTATCTTTATCCCAAGGTCTAGATGCCTTTTTAGGAATCTCATTAAATGAGGTTGAAAGAGCTCTAGCTGCGGCAAACCCAGCAACACCTAATTTACATATAGCCGCCTCTGCTCCTCCTGCAATCATAATATCTGCATCTCCATCTGATATTATTCTTGAAGCATCTCCGATAGCATGGCTGCCAGTAGAACATGCAGTTACAACAGAATGATTTGGTCCTTTAAAGCCATATTTAATTGATATTTGACCAGATATTAAATTTATTAAAGATGAAGGAATAAAAAAGGGAGAGATCCTTCTTGAACCTTTTTGCTCTAATAAAATTGAAGTCTCTGAAATCGTCTTCAATCCTCCAATTCCAGAACCAACAATTACTCCAGATTTTTCTAAAATTTGTTCATTTGAAAGATCGATGTTAGAATCTTTTATAGCTTCTTCGGCAGCAATCAATCCTAACATGATAAATCTATCTAATCTTCTTTGATCTTTAATGTCAAACCATTCATTTAAATCTAAGTTCCCATCTTCAAAAGAACCGAATGGGATTTCGCCTCCAATTTTACAGGTGAGTTCGGAGGCTTCAAAAGACTTTATAGTATCAATTCCACTTTCACCTGCAATTAGCCTTTTCCAATTATTTTTTTGGCCTAAACCAAGTGGCGAAATAATTCCAATACCGCTAACTACAACGCGCCTTTTAAACATATTAAGTTATGCAGCTTCAATAAAATCTATAGCATCTTTAATAGTCTGAATTTTTTCTGCTGCGTCATCAGGAATTTCTATTTCAAACTCCTCTTCAAAGGCCATAACCAGTTCAACAGTATCCAAGCTATCTGCACCTAAATCATCTATAAATGATGCTGCATCGTTAACCTTATCTTCATCTACACCAAGATGTTCTACTACAATTTTTTTTACTCTATCAGAAGTATTGCTCATTTTTTTCCTCGTTTAAAAATTTAATATAAATCGCGTGGCAATTAACATATATTATTAATAAAAACTAGAACTATTTTCAATTTTTTAAAAAAAATTAAACCATTGCCAATCCACCATTAACATGAATAGTATTTCCAGTTATATATGAAGATTCTTCTTTTGCTAAAAAATTTACTGCATTAGCAACATCTTTTGGAGTGCCAAGTCTTTTAACAGGTATATTTAATATTATTTTTTCTTTTTGGTTTTCTGTTAAGTTGTCTGTCATGGCAGATGAAATAAAACCAGGTGCAATAGCATTTACAGTAATGCCTCTAGAAGCAACCTCTAAAGCTAGGGATTTTGTAAAACCAATAATTCCTGACTTGGAAGCACAATAGTTTGACTGACCTGGGTTTCCTGTAAATCCAACAACAGACGAAATTGAAATTATTCTGCCAAATTTATTTTTCATCATATTTTTTAAAACAAATTTT
>CACBIM010000018.1 GCA_902539295.1 uncultured SAR116 cluster alpha proteobacterium | reverse complement strand
TTAAAATTTATAGTGGGAACTTAACTATTAATAACAATATAACATCAAATAATTCTGGTTCTGATATTTTATTTCAGTCAACTTCAAATATTGATATTAACGCACCTGTTACAACTTCTGGTATAAGCACTTTAACAATTAATGCTATTGGTGATATAAACGATGGATCCAATGGGAGTTTCACAGGGAAGATAGTCTCTAATAAACTCCTTTTATCTGGTTCAGGTAATGTTAATTTAGATAGCAATACTAATAATATATCAATTTTCTCTGCTGGAACTAGCGGATCAAGAGTTGGTAATCTTTTGTTCTTAAATAGTGGAGCCTTTTCTGTTGGCTCTGTTGGAAGTAACAATGGTATTTTTACATCAGGGACAATTTATATTGCGTCATTGTCTGGTGATTTGTCCATTAGTCAAAACATTAACACCCAGAATACCAGTACATCAGCACTAATCCTTAATGCTGGCCAATCAACCAGCGCTGGCACGGCTACTGGTGGTAATATTAATTTTTCAGGTGGCGCGTCTATTACTCTTGGAACCAACGGTAGAGCTTCGTTGTATTCAGGAAGCGTATCAGGAAGTTCAGGCTTGACAGCAATAGTTGGCACGGGATCAAATCGCTTTCGATATAATAGTGATGAAAGCTCCTCTAATTATTCACTTGCATTGGGTGCAGGAATACATGCTATCTATCGTGAGAGGCCTTCCTTAACAATTGTTGCTGATGATAAAACAGTGACTTATGGAACTTCTCCAACACTCACTACTACTGTTAACGGGTTGCAAAATGGAGATACAGTCGCCCAAACTCTAAGCACAGAAGCTTCAGTTGCAGTTGGAGGGAGTAAATCTTCATCAAACAACTATACAGCAGGAACGCATGCCTTAACAGCTTCGTCGGCTGTTGAGCGGTTAGGCTATTTAATAGGTGGCTATACTCAAGGGACACTTACAGTTAATAGAAAGAATGTGACGGCTTCCTATACTGCATCAAGTAAAACATACGACACCACTAATTTTGCAACAGTAACTGGAAGTCTTACAGGAGTTGTATCTGGGGATAGTGTCTCGGTATCAAAAACAAGTTCAGTATTTTCAGATGCGAATGTTGCGGATGGTAAAACAGTTAGTGTTAGTGGAATAAGTATAGGTGCTACGGATGCAAGCAACTACACTCTTCAAAATACTACTACAACCACAACGGCTAACATTTCTGAAGCAGTCTTGCAAATAATAGCAAATGCTGATGCAAAGTTTGTAACTGAAAATGATGCTTCTGGCTATAAGGGTGTAAGCTATTTTGGCTTTGTAGGGGGTGAAGACAGTACTAATTTAAGTGGATCATTGTCTATTGCAAGGAGTGATGCATCTAACAATGTTGCAGGAAGTTATGCTTTGACGCCTTCAGGATTAAGTTCATCAAATTACGATATTTCTTTTGTTAATGGAGTGTATACGATTGTACCTGCAAATCAACTGTTAGTAGAATTGTCAGAAACTAGTGATGTTGTATACAGTAATACACCCACCTACTCAATTGAAACTGCTAAGTATTTGTTTTGTTCACGTTCTGACTGCAATGTTGGATTGGGATCAACAAATACAATGTTTGACATGAAGTCAAAATCCACTTTATCAGGACGATCATTTAGTTTAAATGATGGAGCAAATGGATCTGCTTCATTCACGGTGGCTCCTTCTGGAGGGTTTCCTACAAGTTCATCAGGGAATGTTAGAGCAGGTAGTTATGCATTAACGGCAACTGATGTTACTGAAACACATGTAAATTTTAGTAATCAAATTACTTTAACTGGACAGGTAACATATACTAAAAAACCAGTAACTGTATCTATTTCTGCAAGTGACAAAGTATATGACAGATTAGTCTCTGCGACTGCTTCTGCAACTATGTCAGGTGCTATCACTGGGGATACTGTTAATTTAAATACCTCAGCCGCTACTTTTTCAGATAAAGATGCTGGAAATAATAAAACAGTGACTATGTCAGGTATAAGCATTAGTGGTACTGATGTTGCAAATTATGACTTACAAAACTTTACAGCAACTACAACAGCAAATATCACTCCTAAACCTATAACATCTTCATATACAGCGTCTAATAAAGTTTATGACCAAACAGTTCAGGCAACAGTTAATGGCAGTTTATCAGGTGTTATTTTTGGAGATACAGTTACAGTTACAAAAACAGGTTCCGTTTTCTCAGATATGAACGTAGGAAGTGGAAAAACAGTAACCGTTTCAGGCATAAGCATTGGAGGCCCAGGTTCACCTAATTATAGTTTGCAA
Source organism: uncultured SAR116 cluster alpha proteobacterium (assembly GCA_902539295.1). GTDB lineage: Bacteria > Pseudomonadota > Alphaproteobacteria > Puniceispirillales. The sequence continues at coordinate 33,627 of CACBIM010000018.1, read as the reverse complement.
AACAACTCAACCACAACTACTGCAAGCATAACACAAAAGCCATTAACTGCTTTATATACAGCAGAAAGTAAAGTTTATGATAGAAATAGTACTGCTAATGTAACGGGTGAATTGTCGGGTGTGATATCAGGTGATCAAGTAAGTTTATCTAATTCTTCTGCTGTTTTCTCAAATGAAAACGCTGCAAATAATAAAACAGTTACTGTTTCAGGCATAAGTATATCAGGAACATCTTCATCTAATTACGCTTTACAGAACTCAACAGCAACAACTACTGCAAACATTTCACCTAAATCTTTAACAGCTTCTTTTGAGGCTTCAAATAAAGTTTATAATAGAAACACATCAGCTATAGTTACTCATTCTATTAATGGAATAATTGATGGTGATACTATTACATTAGAAAATATTGTGGCTAATTTCTCTGATAAGAGAGCAGGTAACAATAAAACTGTTACTGTCACTTCCAGTATTTCTGGTGCTGATGTATCAAATTACCAGTTAAGTAATACTACAGAATTAGTTTCTGCCAGCATTTCAAAAAAACCTTTATATGCTTCATTTGAAGCTTCAAATAAAGTTTTTGATGGAACAACAAAAGTAGAAGTAGATGGAAGTTCATTAGATGTAATTGGTGGTGATAATGTTGTATTCGAGTATGAAAATGCAAAATTTATTGATGATACTATAGGAACACAAAAGCAAGTCTTAGTCTCGGGTATCTTTCTTTCTGGTGCAGATGCAGGAAATTATGATTTGCAAAATTCAACATATTTAACTTCTGCAACAGTTGCTGCACCCGCTGACATTGCAGGAAGTGTTTACTATATAGATTGGTCAACACCAGAATTTTTTACAGGTGATGTGACTTGTCAAGGATGTATTGATTGGAAAAGTCTTTATAAAATGCTGAAAATTGAGGATAATATAAAATCTATAATTAATTACGTAAACTTATCTATTGACGGGGAAGAAAATAAGTCCGCTTCAAAAGAAAAACAAAAAAATGAGTTGGAAAAAGACTTAAACCAATCAGTTTCAATATTTAGGAGGATAATGAAAATCTTACTTTAAAAAGTCTTGAGAAAAAAATGAGTTTATATAAATACAATTTATCAACTATATTTCTTCTAAATTCTGATATAGAATCTAAATTTTAGATGGTTTTTGTTAATTTTTAATATGTATAAAAAATTAAATTTTAAAATAACTATATTTAAAACAGTATTTCTGCTTTCGCTGTTTCATTTTGGACTTGCCTTTGCTGACCTTTCAAAAGATGTAAAGTGGAATGCAAATCTTGTTGTCGTTGAGGCTGCAATAAAAGCTGGAGATTACAGGGATGCTTTTGCCCTTCTGCAAGGCCCTGCAAGAGAAGGTCATGCAAAGTCACAATACTATATGGGAATGTTTTATCATAATGGATTAGGCGTTCTTGAAGATGCTGTAGAAGCTTCAAAATGGTATAGGCTCGCTGCTGAGCAAGGAGACGCAATATCTCAATTTTATCTTGGTTTTTTCTATGGTAATGGACTTGGTTTGGAACAGGATAGTGAAGAAGCTTCAAAGTGGTATTTTAAAGCTGCAAGCCAAGGGGTCATGGAAGCTCAATATAATTTAGCTACTATGTACCAAAATGGTATTGGTGTCATACAAAACTATGAGAAAGCTTTTGAATGGCATCTCAAAGCAGCTGAGCAAGGAATGCTTGGTTCACAGGTAAACGTTGGTATTATGTATGAGAATTCCATTGGCACAAAAAAAGATATTTCCAAAGCTATGGAATGGTATTTAATTGCAGCGGAAAGAAATGAGTCCCAGGCACAATTTAATTTGGCTGTTATTTATCACCAAGGATCAGGAAATAATAAGAATGTTGTTGATTTTGAAAAAGCCCTTAAATGGTATAACCGTGCAGCAAGACAAGGCTATGCTGATGCTCAAAATAATTTAGCAATTATGCATTACCTTGGTGAGGGTATAATACCAGACCCACTTCAGGCATATATGTGGTTAAATATTTCAGTTGCTAATGGTAATTTAAAAGCCATTAATTTAAGAGATACAGTAAAACGAAATTTAAGCACTCAGCAAATAACTGAAGTTCAAAAACTAGCAAAGAAATGTTTGCAATCAAATTATGCTGATTGCTCTGACGATTTTTTTCAAGGTAATCTAAAAGTTATTGTTGATAAGAATAAAGAATTAGAAGATGAGCTTAAGATAACTTATGAGAATAAATTAAAAGAAGAAGAACAAGCAAAAATACAGGCAGAGGAAGAGGCGAGGAAGAAAGCTGAAGAAGAGGCCAGACTAAAGGTAGAGGAAGAAGCCAGAAAGAAAGCTGAGGAAGAGGCAAGACTGAAGGCAGAAGAAGAGGCGAGAAAGAAAGCTGAGGAAGAACAAAGAATTAAAAACGAAAAAATAGCTCAACAAAAGGCAGAGGAAGAAGCCTTTTTAAAGGCTGAGGAAGAGGCAAGACTGAAGGCAGAAGAAGAGGCGAGAAAGAAAGCTGAGGAAGAGGCAAGACTGAAGGCAGAAGAAGAGGCGAGAAAGAAAGCTGAAGAAGGTACAAATTTAAATTCACAGAAAACACCATTTGGTGATAATGCGGTTAATTGGTTTTTTGGTATATTTAAAAATAGTGAGCCTTCAACAGAGTCTGAGACTTTAAGAAAATATAAGGAAAAAGAAAATTTAATAAGAAAAGAACAGTTTAAACCCATTGGAGAAGAAACTGTTAATAAAATATTTGATCAATTAGGAATTGATCCAAAGAAATTAGGCAATATTAATATTTTTGGTCCTGAAAAAAATAAAGACAATATCCCTGATATTAACAAAGACACGTTTGTTCCTATTGGGGATGAATTTATTAATAGTATAATTAATAGTTTTAGAAACAATCAAAATGAAAAAAGCTCAGATGATTGGTTTAACAATGATCAAACATTTTACGAACAATTAAAAAGAAAATATAAATATACTACTGAAGATAAAAAAGTAATGATGTTTGATATCATTGTTAAAGAGATTAAAAAAGAAAAGAATATATCCGAAGACGAAGCAAAAAAAATAGCATATAAAATACTTGAAATTAATTAGTTAATTTTAGTTAACTTATTTAATATTTAGTATTTTGCACTTTTTAAAGAAAGGAAAAGAACTTGCCCGTAATAGATAAAATTCAAAATTTTTCGGATGATCTTATTAAAATTTTTCAAGACTTTCATCAGCACCCAGAATTAGGTATGGAGGAGGTGAGGACCTCAAAAAAAGTAAATGAGTTTTTAAATGGTGTGGGAATTAAAACGTATACTGGCATAGGTAAAATGGGGGTTGTTGGTGTTTTAGAAGGAAATAAACCTGGAAAAACAATTGGATTAAGAGCTGATATGGATGCTCTACCAATTCATGAAAAAACAAATTTACCATATTCTTCAAAAAATCCTGGTGTGATGCATGCATGTGGTCATGATGCACATACAACAATGCTTTTAGGAGCAGCACGTTATTTAGCTGAAAACAAAAATTTTTCAGGAAAAGCAATCTTTATTTTTCAGCCAGCTGAAGAAGGTCTTGGAGGCGCTAAAGCCATGCTTGCAGATAAACTATTTGAAAAATTTCCATGTGATGAAATTTATGGTCTTCACAATTGGCCGATAGGAGAGCTTGGTAAAGTTGGTATAAAACCTGGAGTTGCAATGGCAGGTGCTGATTTTTTTGATATTACAATCAAAGCATTTGGTTCACATGCAGCTAGGCCTGAAGGTTCAAAGGACCCAATAATTATTGCCTCATCACTAATTTCACAATTGCAGACAATTGTAAGTAGAAATGTGCCTCCTACTCAAACAATAGTGTTATCAATAACAAAAATACACTCTGGTAGTGCATATAATGTAATACCTTCAGATTGTTCTTTATCAGGTACTATGCGTTACTTTGATAAAGAGATTGCAAAGCTTGTAAGAAAAAGAATGCGAGAAATTATTGATGGAGTGAAAAAAAGCTATAATGTTGAAATCGAATTAGATAATAGAGAGATTTTTGACGTTCTCATTAATGATCAACAATTAAGTGAGGTTATGCATGAGGTTGCATCTGAAATTGTTGGTAAAGAAAATGCATTTTTCAGAACAGATCTAGTTACTGGCTCTGAAGATTTTTCTGATATGTTGAAAGTTGTGCCTGGCGCCTATTGTAATATAGCACACGGAGGGTCTCTACCTCTTCATAATGACGGTTTTATCTTGGATGATGGTATTTTACCGATAGGAGCATCAATTTACGCTAGATTAGTTGAAAAAAGAGGATAATTAAATTTTCTCATTTTCATCATTATGGCTACTGTTTATTGCTATATTTATCCCTGCAAAAATTATTGCTAAAATCCCAATCAGGCTTATCAAAGAGGGTATCTGGTTCCAAAATAACCAACCAAAGAAACCCGCAGAGATAAGATATGAATATTCATAAATAGAAGAGTAACTAGGTTTGTATATTTGATATGCTAAGATGATGAAGTAAATAGCAAATGCAGCGCTTAAGCCAAGAAAAACTATTATATACCAGTAATAAGCATTTGTTTGTTGCCAGCCCATGAAAATAAAAGGCGCACTGTTAAAATGAATACTATTAACTGGATTAACTGTAAAAAAGATTGATATTAATAATCCTACAACACCAATGGAACTAAGAAACATTAAAAGTAATGATAGTGGGCTTTCATCTTTGCAAAATTTGTTTGTTATTATGGTGCCCATTGCGTAAGTAGCTCCAGCTAATAAAGGCAGTGTATGGTAAATAGTTAGACTTGAAATTTGAGTTCCTAATATTAAAAAAACACCTGTTAATCCAATTATGAAAGAGGCTATTTGGATTATTTTTATTTTTTCTCTAAAAATTAAAAATGAAAATAATAAGACAAAAATAGGTGATGTAAACAAACCAGCGCCTGCCTCAGCAATTGGCATCATGGGTATAACCCCAAAATATAAAATCATGGCAATTACATTGAAAAAAGTTCTTATTAAAACCATTTTTATGTTTTTTGGTCTTAGGTTTTCGTTAAAGTAAAAAGCAAAACAAATTACCGCCAAGGAAGCTATCAATGACCTTGAAAAGTGAAATTGACCCACGCCAACCTGATCTGAAATCAACATAATAAAATTATCAGCAAATCCAAATATAGATAATCCTGCACAAAGCAATAATGCACTCTTTAATAATGGTGATAACGTTAAAATATATTTCATAAGTTAAGCATAATAATTTTTAAGCAATTAAGAGATTACTAATTTATTATTGGTAATTCTTTTGGTGCTCTTGTTGTGAGTAACTGAGGGCCATCTTTTGTTACCAATATATTTTCTTCATGAACCATTAATTTCCCTGGTAAATATTCTAATCCTGGTTCAATTGTTAAAACCATGTTCTCTAAAATTTTTGTTTCATTTTTAAAGCTGTGAGATGGTGGTTCAGTTAATTGTAAACCTAATCCATGGCCTAATCTTCCAACATTATTTTTTATAAGTTTTTTATCCTCAATAATTTTATTTATTGCAAGCCAAACATCCCCAGTAGTAGCCCCTGGCTTAGCTGCATTAATTCCAGCCTCAGTTGCTAACCATAATAAATCATATACCTCTCTTACCTCATCAGAGGCATTGCCTATTGCGTAATTTCTATCAAAATCACAAAAATAACCATCATAGGTCGATCCGGTGTCAATAAATAATAAATCACCTTTCTCTAACTCCTTATCTGAAGGACCACTTATTATTTGCGAAACACCATTTTGGCCAGATACAACAGGCATAAATGGTATACTATCAGCTCCACTATCAATAATATTTTTTTTTAATTTTTCTGAAACTTGTCTCTCTGTTTCACCAAGATTAATAATTTTAGGCAAACTATAATAACAACTGCTCACTGCCTTACAAATAAAATTTATATGATTAATTTCTGCTTTTGTTTTTACTGTTCTTATTTCCCATATAGCTTGTGTTGCATCTAAAAAGGTTTGCTTCTGTTTTTCTAAAAGTTTATTGAAGTCTATCCAAGGCATTCTCAAAGACATTTCCATTCCTAGTTCTGCACCCACGGAATTAAATTTTATTTTTAAATCTTTGAAAACTGAAAATAATAAAGAAATTCCATCATCATTAGGATTAGGTGAATCCCATGTTCTAATGTCCTCAACCCATGTCATCTCCATTAGAGTTTTTCCTATTTCAGGGATAACAGCAATAGGCTTTTTATTATAAGGAATTACCAAAAACCAAGGCCTTGTTGGGCTATGGAAAAACTGAGTATCAAAACCTGTAAAGTATCTTATATTTGCCGGCATAGTAAGGAACAAAGCATCTAATTTATGCTTATGCATTATTGAATGTGCTCTAAGTAATCGCTCTTCAAACTCAAATACCGAAAATCCCTTTTTGGGAGGTTCTAATTTTCTACTAATTTCCACTTAAGCCATTTTAAAAGTTAAAATTTAGTTTTATATTTTTTTTGTATCAAATGGAATAAATTTAGTTGGTAATCTTTGAAAACCACAAATAGTATTATTCAAAAGAGTTTCAGGTTTTTTTAGTCTCTATTTTTTTTATTGAAGGTATCATAGCTTCAAGTAAAGAACTCATTTCTAATTGTGCTAGATACTTTCCAACACAGCTATGTATCCCATACCCAAAACCAAGATGTTCATTAAAACTTCTTTCAATATCAAATTTATGAGAATTCTTAAAAATTTCTTCATCTCGGTTAGCTGATGCAAATAACATCATTACACGTGAATTTTTAGGAATATGATAACCTTCAATATCTACATTTTTATTAGCCTTTCTAGAAAAAGACCTGATCGGTGATCCAAGTCGAATAGCTTCATTGATAGTATTCTTAATTAGGGATGAATTTTTTTGTAATTTTATCCATTCATTATAATTTTCTGATAGCAAAAGTATTAAATGAGATATTGCAGAAATTGTAGTGTCTAAACTTGGGTTTATATAATCTCTTATTAAACAATTTCCTAAGTTTTCTTCTAGCAAGCCATCCTTTATAAGCTGCAAAATTCTTCCAATCCAACTATTTTGTTTAACTGTTTTGAGATTTAATTTTCCTGTAATAAATTTTCTTAATTTAATAATTTCTTCAACGCCTCTTTTTCCTCTTTGATTTTGCACACCTATTACATCAAACGAGGCACCAGCCCAATTAAGCATATTACCTTTTCCAAAATCTGGAACACCAACCAAATCGCGAACAATATTCAGTGGTAAAAATTGAGCCAGATCAGAAACAGCATCAAATTCTTTTTGTTTTATTAATTTATTAATTAATTTAATAGATTCTTTTTTAACTATTGGGGATATTTCATTAATATTTTTTGGCATCAGAGGCGGTAACATTGCTTTTCTCATAACTCTATGAACAGGTGGATCAGATGAAACTATTTGTCCTTTTACGTACTTGCATCCTACCTCATCTGCAGCAATTCCATCACCACTACACAAAGATTCAAAATCAAATAGTGCCTTTTTCAATGCTTTAAATTTGGTAATAGCAAAGTTGTTTAATTGAGGAATATAAACGACAGGTCCAAGTTGTCTCATTTTGGTGTAATGATAATGAGGCATTTCAATGAACGCGTCTGAATAAAAATCACAATCATAATTTGGTATTGATTTCATTTTAATATCTCAAATAGTTAAAAAATATTAATTCTTTCTAATATTGAAAATAACTTCATAAAATCCTGCTAATAAAATGGCAAATGCACCTAGCCATTGGATAGGAAACATTTTTTCATCTGGTATTAAAATTGATGCAGAAAACATTGCAACTATTACTTCTGACATCATAAGAATACCTACTACACCTGGTGATATGAACTTTGCAGTAAAAAATATTATACAGAAGCTAGGCAATAACAATAAATTTGACCAGATAAAAATAGTATATATGGAGTTAATAATTAGACTTAAGTCAGGTAAAATCTCAGGCACAAAATAAAGAGGAAAAAACAAGGAGAAGATTGTAGAAAATATAAAACAGAACAAAGCTAATGGTATTATATTCATATTGGACCATCTATTTATAAAAGTTGCACCTAACCCCCAAAATATTCCTGACATTAAACCATAAAAATCTCCAATATTTAGAGGTTTGTTCCCTGAATGACTACCGGATAAAAGTAGTAAAAGACCAATTATAGCAATTATAATTGAAGCAACTCTGCCGAATGTGAGTTTTTCAGATAACCAGATTATGCCAAATATAGTTGACCATATAGGTGTCAAATAAAATAATAACGTCGCTCTGATGACAGTAGTTTCTACAAGCCCTTTGGAATAAAAAGTTATAGCCATTCCAATTGCAAGTGACGCATACAAAATTGGTTTTAGTGATTGCTTAAATTTACTAAAAAAAAGAAAAAATAATGGAACTAATACAATAAGTGGAAATGCATTAAATATTATTACAGTCCATGAAGCACTTATACCAGAACTTTCAATCTGTCTTAGAGGTATCCAAAATAAACCCCAAAAAGCTGCACTAATTGTTAATGCTATACTTAAATTTAATGCTGAATGAAATTTCGAAAACAAAATTTAACCTTATTAACCTTATTAAATTACTCATTTATTGATTATTTAAAGAATGTTAAAAATTCAATATTAATTTAATATATTTAAAAAAATTATGAATAATTCTAGGAAAGTAAATTTTGGCATCCCTAAACTAGAAGTCTTACATCAAAATGATGGATCAATAATTATAAAGAATGTAATTACACCAGATGAATGGCCATCTAACATTATTTTAAAATTAATGCACTGGTCTACAAAAACACCGGAAACAATATTTTTAGCTCAAAGAAATCATTTAAATTTATGGGAAAAAATCTCATATATAGAAACGCTTAAAAAAGTTAAAAGTATAGCGTATTTTTTATTAAATCATAGGTTATCAGAAAAGAGGCCATTATTAATTTTATCTGGAAATGATATTAATCATGCTTTAGTTGCATTAGCTTGCTTGTATTCAAAAATTCCTTATTCTTCAATATCGCCTGCTTACTCTCTTTTTGAAGATGATTTAGATAGGTTGGGAAAGATAAAAGAAATTTTAAGCCCTGGTTTTGTCTTTGCTGATGATGGAAAAAAATTTCAAAAAGCTATCAGTAAACTGGTTCCAGAAAATAAAGCTTTAGTTGCTGAAAATCCGTTAAATGAAAATTATTTAATTAATAAAATTGTTAATCAGAATTTAGATGTTGATCTAAAAAAAGCAGATACTAAACCTAATGACATAGCTAAGTTTTTATTTACGAGTGGTTCTACAGGAACACCTAAAGCAGTTATACAAACTCATCAGATGTTATGTAGTAATATTTCGATGGCAACTAAAGCCTATGAATTTATTAAAGAAGAACCACCTGTTTTGGTTGATTGGATACCATGGTCTCATGTTGCAGGAGGAAATAAAGCTTTTAATTTGGCATTATATAATGGAGGAACCTTTTATATTGATAATGGTTCGCCAAACCCAAATGACTTTGCGAAAACAGTAAAAAATCTCACTGACATTGGTCCTACATGGTACTTCAATGTTCCAAAGGGATATGAGCTTTTAGTAACAGAGATGAGTAAGAATACTTTGCTTGCAAAATCATTCTTTAAAAGAATTAAGCTCTTTGTTTACTCAGGTGCATCAATGCCAAATCATGTTTTTAAGCAAATGGAAAAATTATCGGTAAAATATACAGGTGAGAAAATATTTTTTTCTGCAGCATATGGTGCAAGTGAGACTGCTCCAATGACTACAATGCCAACTTATAGATGCAACTTTCCAGGAAATATTGGAGTTCCACAGTTCGGTACTGAAATGAAATTAATTCCATTTGGAGACAAATTTGAAGTAAGGCTGAAAGGACCACATATTACACCAGGATATTGGAAGGATGAAATTCAAACATCAAAATCATTTGATAAGGATGGATTCTTTAAAATTGGAGATGCACTTAAATTTCAAGATAAAAGTAATCCAGATTTAGGTTTTTATTTTGATGGAAGACTGTCAGAGAATTTTAAATTAAATACAGGGACCTGGGTTTCTGTAGGGGCCGTAAGAAGCAAAATTCTTAATGCATTTGGTGGCATTGCAAATGATGTAATAATAGTTGGAGAAGATCAAGAATTTTTGAGTGCTATTATTATTCCAAATATTATTAATTGTGCTCAAATTGCCAAATTAGATTATGCAATAAATAAGCAAGAAATACTTTCAAATATTAAGTTAAAAAACAAAATAATTAAAATTTTGAAAGATTATAAGAACAAAACTGAAAGTAAGTCACAATATATTAAACGAGTAATTTTTTTCCCTCATAAACTTTCAAGGTCAAAAGGAGAGATAACTGATAAAGGGTCAATAAATCAAATGGCTTTTATATTGAATAGAAATAGTTTGGTAAAAAAATTGTATGCTAATAAATTAAAAAATGTAATTAATATTTAGTATGGTTATAAATTTAATTGTTACAAATTAGACTGGGATTCTTTTATCAATTTTTCCAATACTGACTTTCCAACAGGGGATAATTTTATTTTTTCAATATCTTTTAAGTTATGAAAGTTATTTCCTACAATAACTAGTCCTAACATGCCCATGTTGCCATGAGGCGTACAATGATATAGATAAACTCCTGGTAAATCAAAATTGACTTTATAAAAAGAATTAAACCCTGACTTTTCTGGAAGAGAATTCATGTTTGGGCCACCCAGAAATTCAACATTGTGATCAACATTAGGCAACCACTCTATAGTGTCACCAACATCAATATGAGCAACTTCTATACTGTAGGTGTCATATGGAGTGAAATCAATTTGGATAGTTTTTGCATATATGGTTGGAGAAATTACCAATAATGATAATAGGAAAAAGTAATTAATTTTATTCATTATAAATTACTCCAATCACTTCGTGGAACGAGAATGCATTCACTTGATGAATTTTTAGGCCAACACCAAATTGATAGAAATGGATTTTCATTCACTCGCATAGCATGTTCTCTAAATGGTTCATTATAAATAATAGAACCAGGTTCTTGAAATTGCCATCCTGAATTTCCAAATCTCCACTCAGTGCCATTTGTTAAATTTATATATAATTCAGGTGCTTCATGTTTATGGTCTTTGTAAAAAATATTTGGCTCCAAGAGAAATAGGCCTAGTCTAAGCTCTTCAGATTTAAAATGTCCAAATCTTGGACCAATCAACTCTGTATTCATATTTCCATTTAAATAATCATTACCAACATCACTATTTTTATTATAGAAAGATCCATTGTCTACATTCCATTTTAATTGCTCTAAAGCTAAATGAATTTTTTCTTTTAAATTTTTAAGAGGCTCTTGAACTATTATTTCTAATGCTTTGTGAAGTGATTGTTCTTTAGGTGGATTATTTCCTTTAAAGTTTTGAAATTGGTTTTCTTCAAGACTTAAAGTTTTTAGTTCGTTGAATATTTCTATCTGATTTTTATTAGATTTGTATACATCTAAAAAATTAATTATTTCTAATATAAGATTTTTTATTTCATGCATAAGATTTTAAAGCCATTCTAGTTTGGGAGGTCTTTTCATCATATTTTCAACCTCAGTCTGCAAATCAAAATTCTTATTATCAGCCTTTGATACTAACTCCGTAATAGGCATTTCTATTTTAATTTTTTTTGCAATTTTTATAGCCATTTTTGATGAATTTAAGCCTTCTGTTAGTTTATCATCGAATGGTTTTTTTTTAGCTAGTGAAAAACCCCAAGAAAAGTTTCTTGAGGTCATGCTTAAGCTGCTTAATGCCATATCACCAGCGCCTGCAAGACCAAAAACTGTCTCAGTTTGTCCCCCAAGGCCTTTAGCCAACTTAGCAGTTTCAGCAAGACCCCTTGTAAGTATAGCAGCTCTTGCATTCTCTCCAAGTTCCAGTCCGTATACTATACCAGCGGCTATAGCGATAACATTTTTCATTGCTCCTGAAACCGACGTTCCAATAATATCATTTGATCCATATACTCTAAATTCAGGCGTATGAAATAATTCAGTTGATTTCTCAATAGTTTCTAGTTCTCCTGCAACAACCACAGCTGTTGGTTTATAATCTATAACCTCTTGGGCAAAACTAGGGCCACTCAATACTCCTATTTTATTATTACTAATTCTTTCTTGAAGAATGTTTGACAATAATTCACCATTAGGTCCAAAACCTTTGCTAGCAATTAAAATATGGCAGTTTTCTTCAGAATAATTATTAATTTCATTTATAAATGAAAGCACCCGATTAACTTCAGTTGCTAAAATAATTATTGAAGCATTTCCAAAAACCTTTAAAGGGTCTGAGTGAGCTATAAGTTCATTTCTTGATTCTAAATTTTTAAACCTTGATAAAAACTCAATATTAATCTGTTCAGCTCTTTTTGTTGAAGAGGTTAGTATAAATGGATAATAACCTTTTTTTAATATTGCTGACGCTAAGGCACACCCCCACGCACCACCACCAATGACAGCGATCTTATTCATGTTTTAAAATTTAGTTTTTAATTTCAACTTCAATAAAGCTGTAGGGAAATTTATTGTTATTAATAACATTATGATTTACGCCCTTTTCTCTAAAATAACACTCACCTTTTTTAAGGTTAGAAATTGAAACAGATCCATCTTTGTCTACGATTTTGAGAGCACCGTCCAGCATAGGAACAATCACATAATCGTATTCATGAATATGCTGACCTGTTTCATCGTCTATTTCAAATGACCACATTGTCACACGCGTTTTGGAATTATCAATCATTAAATTTGATTTTGCCATAAAACATCTATACCCAAAATTTTTTTTTTTATAAATTACAGCTCATATCTTCCCCACAGCATAAGGGTGATTTTATTTTTCCATGATTATTTGGACATTTTGAAATTTGAACTTCTGAACCATTATCAAGTTTTAAAACATCATCAATTAAATCTTCATCACATTTAGCGCAACTTGTCTTTACTGACATTCCACATTTGTTGCATTCGTATATAGCCATAAAAACTCCTTTTCTGTTAACCTTAAATCAAGAAACAGTTTTTATCAAACTTGATAAGTGAATTTAACTTAGGATAAATGCTTAATTGCTAATGCTATATCCTCATCTTGAATATTAATTGCAGCTCTTTTTAATCTTAATTCATGAGCTTTTTCTAAAACTTGAGCATATGATTTTCCGGAAGGGGGTTCAAATTTATAACTTGCAATTTCTACAAGCAGCCCCAATGGGTCCTTAAAATATAAAGAATCCATAAACCCTCTATCTTTAATTCCGGTATTTGAAATTTTATTATCATTGAGATTTTTTTCAGCAATCCTTATTGTGCTTTGGCTTACCCATATAGCAACATGATGAACGGACCCAGGTTCATTTTTATTTTTAAATTTAGCTGGTTTTCTATTTTCACTAGTGAAAACAGTAATTGTTCTTCCATCACCACAATCAAAATATAAATGGTTTATCGACAAATCATCTAAATTAGGTTGTTCAAAAATCAATTTCATTCCTAAGATATTTTGCCAAAAATTAATTGATGTTTTTCTATCTGCTCCATTTAAGGTTATATGATGGATGCCTTGTGATTGAATAATTGAATTCATAAAAACTCTAAAAAATCGTAACTTAATCTAATATTTATATTTAAAAAGTAAATTTCAATACTATATCTTTAATGAAAGTTTTATAAATCATGAAAACAAAAAAAAGATTTCCACCCTCTAACAACGTAATTTCGCTTGCCTGGTCAGATAAAGTAAGCTTTGAGGAAATTTTGATGAAAACAGGGAAATCAGAAAATGAAGTAATTAAAATTATGAGAAAAGAATTAACCCCTAATAGTTTTAAAAGTTGGAGAAAAAGAGTTTCTGGCAGAAAAGCCAAACATAGAAAATTGAATGAGTTGAAAGATGATTACAGTTTTTTATGATGGAAAATGTGGCCTCTGTAGTAAGGAGATTAACTACTATAAGACGATTGCTAATCCCAAAAAATTTACTTGGTTAGACGTTGCAAATAATCCAAATCATTTGAAATCAATTGACGTGACTTTATCAGACGCTTTAATGCAATTACATGTTTTAGATAATGAAAATAATATTCATGTTGGTGTAGATGCATTTATTATAATTTGGAGTAATTTAAAATTTTGGCGTATTTTATCTTTTATAGTTGATCTTCCTATAATTAAACAAATTGCAAATTTATTGTATAAAAAGTTTGCTGAGCGCCGATTTGCTAAATTACCACACTGTCAGCTTAGCTTAGATAGTTAGTTAAGTATTGTTAATAATTGAACTGATACTTTTTGAAATTTCATAATTTGGATTATCGTTTGTTCCTACTAAAGCGTATTCACCGGGATTTAAAAAGCATGTTATACCAATTTCAATTGCTGCAGATTGATTTGCTTTAGTATCTTCAATAACATAAACATCACTTTTGTCTAAACCAAGTTCACTAAGTGCAAATGCATATACCTCACTGTCTGGTTTTGGATTTTTTACATCTTCAATTGAAGTAATAATGTCAAAACAAGAGAAATCTAGTTTCCCTAATAAAGCGGTTTTAATGCTATTAATATTTTTTAAAGATGTAGTTGTTATAAAACCTAGTTTAATTTTGCTTTTAGTGCAGAGATCAATTATTTCTGTCACACCTTCTCTAGGTGATAAATTTTCTGATAAAAATTTCTCAAAGTATTCTTCTTTTTTTGAATGAATAAGATCTACAATATTTTCATTTAATACGCTTTTAGAATAATTTCTGATTCTCTTTTTTCCGCCGGGCGCCCTTAATAGGTCACAATAAGTTGCAATATTCCAATACCAGTTTAAACCTGCTTCTTTAAATGCCAAGTTAAACGATTGGCGTTGTATTTCAGATGTTTCTACAATTGTTCCAATTGAACCAAAAAATAAAGCTTTCATTAATTTCTCTATTTAAAATTACTTTCAAAAAAATTATAACAACATCTATTAAATAATTATAAAATATTAGTAAGTAAATTGCCAATTTAGAATTAATTATATGCTTAGTTGTAAACCAATATTTTTTATAAGAAACGTGCATAATATAGCAAAAATCCCATTTCTTTTAATTATTATTTCTTGTGTATTCTTTATTCCAATTTCCCAAGGTAAAGATTGGTGGGATGAAAAATTAAAAAACCCATTTTTAATTGGTGAAGGTGTTCTCAAGGTCTTTATTTGGGATATTTATGAATTAAGGCTTTTTTCTAAAACAAATATATATGATCGAAATGACATTTTTGTATTAGAGTTTGAATATTTAAGGGACACTTCTAAGGCATCAGTAATAAAGGCCTCAATAGTTGAATTAAAGAAATTAAACTTATCTAAGACTAAACTAGAAAAATGGGAAAAGTATTTGGAAAAATCAATTAAAGATATGAAGGCAGGTGAAAAAGCGGCCCTTTTGTTTAGGCCAAATTTAGGCATAACTTTTTATGCTTCAGATAGATTTAATATTACAATAGATAATGTCGAATTCGCAAATTCATATATTGATATATGGCTTGGAGATAATTCAGCAAGACCTAAATTAAGAAAGCAAATAACTGGGCAAATAAAATAGTTTGCTGGCCTCAATCAAGATATAAAATATAGTAAAAATTTTGGAGATTATTGCATTTAATGAAAAAAATTAGCTGGGTCACTCACCCTCAGTACGATATTCCATTACCTAAAAATCATAAATTTACTTCAAGTAAATTTTCAGATTTATTAAGCGAACTTGAAAAAAGCGGACTTTCTGAATATGCAAATATTTTTTATCCAGAAAAAGCTGCTATAAGCGATCTGCTTAAAGTTCATGATAGGAATTATATTGATAAAATTTTATACGGAACATTAGATCCTGCAGAAGAACGAAGGCTTGGGCTTAAGTGGTCACCTGAACTTTCTAATCGTTCATTTTTAGCCGTAAATGGGACCCTTCTTACAGCCAAGCTAGCAATGAAAGAGGGTGTTGCATGCCATGTAGCTGGTGGAACACACCACTCACATTTTGATTTTGGATCAGGTTACTGTGTTTTTAATGATTTAGCATATACATCTAGGTCTTTAATAGAAGATAAAATTATAAGTAAAGTTTTGATTTTTGATTGTGATGTTCATCAAGGCGATGGTACAGCAAAGATATTAGAGAAAAATAATGATATATTTACATGTTCTATTCACTGTAAAAATAACTTTCCTGCTCGAAAGGCAAAAAGTGATTTAGATGTAGAACTTGAAGATAATTTAGATAGTCATCAATATTTAAAAATCCTTAATCAAACATTAGAGAGATGTATGAACCTTTTTAATCCAGAGTTTGTTTTATATGATGCTGGCGTTGATATCCATCAAAATGATGAGCTTGGAAAATTAAAAGTTGATGATGCTGGTTTAATTAAAAGAGATGAAATTGTCCTACAGTTCTTTAAAAGTTTATCTATTCCAATTGCTACAGTTATTGGTGGAGGTTACTCAAAAAATAAGATTGAACTTGCAAAGAGACACGCTAGTATTTTTAAAGCAGCTAAAAATATATTCTTAGAAAATTAGTTTATTATTTAGTTATCTTTATCTTCCTTTTTTGTCCTAAACCAGTATAAACCTAAACATGCAAACATAAATACTATCCAAAATATAGGTGTGTAGGCAGATAATTCATCATTATGTGAGGAGAGTTGAATAAAATATAAACTTCCAATGATAAAAGTATAAAAAACTAATTTTTTTGGATCAAATATTCTCATAAAAATCAAAGCATTTTAATTTATACTTTTTCGAGCGTGTATAAATGATAAAATACAAGCATAACAAAATACTCCACCTGTAATTAACATCATTAATTTTGATAAAGAAGCCCATGTGCTACCCATGGTGTTTTCAATTAAAAAGCCTCTAATAAAATCAAGGCCGCCTAAGAAAATTAATGCACCTATAATAACTACTAAATGCATAAAAAGTTTTTGTTTTGAAGGAAAGACCTTTGATAAATAGGAAAAAACTAGAATGGGTAGACCAAGAATACTTGGTATTAAAGAGGTAATAGAGTTACTTTCACTTATCATACTAATACTCATGCCCCATATTATAAGAAACATTGCATAAATAATTGATAGGTCTACTATATTTAATTTAATAAAAGTAAATTCTTTTTTTTCATTCATAAATTTATTCCATAGGTTATTATAACATAATTTTAATTAATCTATTTTATTTTTAAATCTACATTTTCTTTTATAAAAATATTAATAACAGCAATGCGAAATTTTAAACTAGACAACTTTAATTATAGAACTGTTTATTTTTTATCAATTCTAATATTTATCGGTATTGGATGGGGGTTGTCTTTTTCGATTTCGAAAATTGCTGTTTCTATGGGTGACAACCCAATATCAATTTTATTTTATCAAAATATAGTAAGTTTTATTGTTTTGTTGTTTATTTCTTTATTCAAGTTTAAGAAATTTAAAATTAATATTAATATTATAAATTTTTTTTTATTGATATCATTTTCAGGGGTGGTTATTCCTGGTGCTCTGTTTTTTATTGCTGCTAGTAAAGTTCCAGCTGGTATATTGTCAATATCAGTAGCTTTTGTTCCAATGCTAACTTATGTTTGCTCTCTATACCTAAAAACTGAAGATTTTGTATATTTAAGAATATTTGGAGTTTTGTTAGGTTTCATAGCCATTCTATTTTTAGTTGGCCCACCGGATAGTTTTGCAGATAGGTCTATAATTCCGTGGGTGTTACTGGCTATGATTTGCCCAATTTGCTACACTTTTGAGAATATATTTATTGATATAAAAAAACCTAAAAATATAAATTCTATCGTATTGTCATTAGGTTGTGCCTTTGTAACTATAATAATTTTACTACCTTTTGTATTTTATTTTGATTTATTTATTTCAATAAATTACCCATTAGAAAAAATTGAATTATCGATTATAATTTTGGGTTTTATTACAGCTATAGCTTACACATTTTTTATTTACTTAATAGACAAAGCAGGTGCTGTCTTTGCATCAAACGTCGGATATGTTGTAACACTATCTGGGGTCATTTGGGGTATAATTTTATTTAATGAAAGCCATTCTTATTGGGTTTGGTTGTCTTTAATCACTATGATAATTGGACTTCTACTAGTTTCACCTAGAAAAAAATTAAATTAAATACTAGCTGTTTCCAACCCAGATGAAGTTGACATCCAAATTCTAATACTTTCTTTTTCTCATAATTCTTAATATTTTGTCATTCAATCTCAATAGCATTTGTCTTTTTACTAGTTACTGAATTACCTACTTTTCTTCTAACTTTTAAGAAAGCATCCACATAATCCCTACCAACAGTTTATCCTTTGTTACTTGCTCTTTTAGATATTTCGGTAAATATTGCTCCCACATCCACGACTTACGTCAATTACTTTCATTTCTTTTGTGATAGTAAGATTTGGCACGACAGTTTTTGAATGTCAGGAGAGACTACATTGGAAAATGTGTCTATATTTACTAAACTTAGCTTCTAGGATACTACTCCAAATTTTACGAACTCAGTATTAGTTTCCATCAAAAATTCAATTAGTTTGCATGTTTCCAAGGTCCAAAATCTTTTCCAGTTTCGACAAACTCATATACTTCACAAGGTTCATCTCCAATGATCCAACCATCATGTCCTGGAGCAAAATAATAAGCATCACCAGGACCAACCTCAAGTTCGCTTCCATCATCATGGATACACTTCATTCTTCCTGATATTACAACGCCTACATGCCCTGCTTGGCAACTATTTCCACCAACAGTTGGTTTAATACATTCTGACCATCGCCATCCTGGCTCAAGTACAATTTTTGAAGCATTTACATTTCCTAGCTTCACTATTTGTGCTTTAGCTTTTGGAGGATTTTTTACTTCATCAGCATCTTCAAAATTTTTAGCATATAAATTCTTCATATTTCTTGCCTTTTAATAAATAATTTATTCTATCTTAAAATAACGCTACTTCTAGTCAATAATTAAAATGAAAAGGATGCAAATATTAAAAAAATGAGTTTTATTATATTAGGAAATTTATAATAAATAATATTATCAAAGCAGAGAATATTCCTGCGAGAACATCATCAAATATTATTCCAAATGCACCACCTTTGTTTTCTATAAATTTAATTGGTCCAAGTTTTGTAATATCGAAAAATCTGAATAATACAAAAGACAACAAGTGTAAGTATATATTTATACCAGCAGACGCTGAAGCTATAAGCTGACCTGCTGCTTCATCTATTACAACTTCTTTGGGGTCAGAATTAATATTCTTTCCTATATATTTTTTTGTAAACCAAAGTCCCAAAAAAATTAATAGAATTGATAATAATAGTGTATATTCCCATCCAAGCCTTAAATTGATATAATAACCTAAAATAAAGAAAAATATTGAACAAAAAGTTCCAGATGCAAATGGAAATTTTCCCAAAGGCCAAATTTGAACAATTTTTGATGTAAAGTCTTTGGGATAGTTCAATAATTCTTTTTCTTCAAAAAAATTTATTTTTTTTGTTAATTTTCCGTGTTTCCTGAAAGTTGAGTTGATTGCTATTACAATGAAAATTATTAATGATATTAATGCACTCATTACTGCATATCTATTTGCTGGATGATAAAAGATCAACATTATTTGTAGACCTAACCAATATAAAGATAGAAGAATTAGGTTTTTATTAAAATTTTCATATAACAAACGAATAGAATTCTTAAATTTTTTCAAAACTAATAATATTGGAGTTAATATTGTTAATATAATGATTGACAGCAATAAAATAATACCACCAGGGCCAAGAATATATCTAGCAAAATGGTTTAATATGTAGATTAATTTTTCATTGTTCCAATCTCCTTTAATTAATGCAAAAAAAGCCTGAAACCAATAACTTGGCGGAGCTAGTATATTTGCTTTTATAGTTGCTGCTTTAGTAAGAATGACAAATTCACCTCCAAAAAAAAGATTATGCATTAATGGAAAAAATGCTGGTAAAATACCTAAAGCCGAAAAAATAAAAATTTTATAATTTGGAAATGGCTTAGAGAGGGCTAAATAGCCTGCAATAAAAAGTAAGCTTGCAGGCAGTAAATTAGGTCTTACAAAAATTGATAAGCCAAAGAAAAAAGAGCACAAAAATATGTTTTTAAATTTATCATCATTTCTTTCAGAATTGGTAATACCAAAAATAATACCTAATAATGCAAGGAAATATCCTATACTTTCTGGGTAATGTGAAACAGATTCAGCATACGAGGGTACAATAATTAAAAGGATAAAAATTGATATCAATGAATGCAATGCAGGTAAAAATTTTCTTAAAATAAAATATAGTAAGCTAGGCATTAAAATTACTGAAAAGTAAGTTAATATTGAGCTTTCCCCAAAAATTATCATTTCAAGACTTCTAAAATACCTATAACCAGGCATAAAGTAGTAAATATTTTCAACACCTAAAAATGCATCGTATAAGTTTCCAAGTTTAATAGACTCTGTTATCCACTTACCAAAGCCCCAATGTAATAGTGGATCACCAACGCCATCTAAAAATAAATAGTAATGTGAGTGAAATAGTTTTTCACCACCCCAAATAAAATTAGATAAAAATGATATTCCATATATGGGGAGAGCAAAATTGTATCTCGGTTTTATCCAAGAAAAAACAAATATTAGACAAGACAAAATTTTAACTAATAAAACAACAATTTTAAATGTATTTAGTTTATTAGAAAGCTCGTACGAAACACTGAAACTATCATTTTGATCAAATTGCAGTCCTATCAATTCTATTGGTAGGATATTTTTTTTTAAAGTAATGCAGTTAAATTTAGAATTAAATTCAAAGATAAAATTATCACTATTAATTTTTTTTGCGATATTGCCCTTGGTACATAATTTACCTTTTGCAGTTTGTGGAAAACGCCACTTAACAAAATAGGGTGCATCTTTTCTATTTGGGTTTTTGTTTGAAAACCTATCAGAATACCAATTTGAAATCGTATCCCCATTTGGTGCAAGTGTATTTAAAAATCCTGTTCTACTTTTTAACAATTCATTTGAAGAAATTTCATATACAATTCTTGACATATCAGTTTTTTGCCAAAAACCATCAGCCGAAAATGAAAAGGGTCTTTTAATATCCCCAAAAAATCTCCAACAACCATATATTTCCTTGTCACATTGTAATTCTTCAGGATATTTTAAATTGAACCTCTCTTTAGCAAGCTTATAAATGTTTTCAGGTAATGCTTTCTTTAACTCTGTGCTGTCATCTTCGACAAAAATTAAATAATTATGACCTTCATGTATTTTTGGAAACGAAAAGAAAAAAGAAAATAAAAATAATATTATAGAAATTATACTTAAGACAAACGAATATTTATTGAATCTTCTAATTTCTCCGGTAAAAACAAATATTAAAAGAAAAAAAAATAAAAATATCAATATTGGATTCAAAATTGGTAATCTTAAAAACAATAGAAGTATTGATATTATTGATAACTTTATTAAAAAATTTAAAATAAACATTATTAATTCTTAATTATTCTTTTTTGCAATGACCCATTTATGAGAATACCATAAAATAATTTTTGAATTGACCTCTTGTATTATAAATCCATTTTCTTCAATTATATTTTTTAGTTTTTCAAATGAAAAATATTTAATAAGCTGTTTTGCAAAAATCAGATCATGTAAAATATTCATAAAAGCACAAAACATTGGTCTTGTATTCATATCTTTTATGATTAATATTCCACCAGGATTAATTTTATCTATAGCTTTTTTTACAAACAAACTCTGTTCTTCGGGTTTAATATGATGAAGAACATCTATTACTGTTACAACATCAAATTTATCTTCAGGCCAATCTAAAAAAGTTGAAATTTTTTTATATTTAACCTTATTAAAAACGGTCTTTACGGCATCTAAATCTGTATCTATTACATCGACACCGTATAAAAATTTTGGTTTTCTTAAAATTGCTATTAAATATAAAAAAACACCGTCTCCACAACCGATATCAAAAACACTTTTATTGTTAGGAACACTAAAAATAAATTTTTCGAATGGACATATCCATGGTCTTGCCCATGAAAAAAACTTCTTAAATCCAAATGAAAATCTTAACTCTTTTATTATTTTATTCTTGTTAAATACTTTATTCAATCTATCATCCAAGTGAAACTGTTTACTTAATTACAGATTTTATAATAACTAATTATGAATTTTACAAATTTAATTGAATTAATAAGGCCTACACATTGGATAAAAAATTTTTTTGTTTTTATAGTTCCAATATTACATTTCAAAGCTTTAAATTTTAATGAATTTAATAATTTACTCATAACTTTCTTATGCTTTTGCTTATTTTCATCAGCTGGATATGTATTAAATGACTGGTTTGACAGGGAAACAGATACATACCATCCCCAAAAAAAATTAAGGCCTTTTGCATGTGGTAAAATGAACTTTTATCACATGATTATAATTTTTGGATTGCTGTTGGGATTTGGTTTTGTTGCCTTAAATTTCATAAATGGTTTAGCAAAAATAGTTTTATTAATTTATTTATTCACAACAATTTTATATACATCATTTTTAAAATCAATTGCATTAGTAGATATCTCTATTATTTCTTTTGGTTTTGTATTGCGCTTATATTCAGGTTCAACATCAACAAACTTAGATGTAAGTGTAGAATTATTAATTATTACTTTTCTACTATGTTTATTTTTACCATTAAGTAAAAGAAGGGATGATTTGATTATTGGGTTAAATCAAAGACATAGGGAATCATTAAATTATTATAATAGAGATCTTATTGACAATTTACTAATTTTTTGTCTTGCTTCATTTTTTTCAGTATTAATTTTTTGGTCAGTAAGCAAAGATACAATAGACAGGCTTGGTACAAATGGTTTGCCTCTATTATTACCATTTATATTAATTGGCATTTTCAGATACATGCAATTCATATTTGTTTTTAAAGAAACAGGTGATCCAATTATAATTTTTTTTAAAGACAAACTTCTTCAAATTGTTCTGTTATTAATTTTGTTAATATTTATTCTTATAAGGATTTACGAGTTTGATTTAAATACGATATCAATTTTTTAAGATAATAAATTTAAAACTTCTCAATAGATTATTTTTTTTTATTTTTCCATTTGAGAATGATATTCACAATCTCATCCAATCCATCTGTAAGTGCAGCTGGTCCAGGTTGCAAAATAAGTGGAGACTTAATTTCATAAACTTGATCATTTTGAACTGCATTTATTTTACCCCAACCGTCCCTAAAAATTATTTCTTCTTTCTTAAGTTTTTTTCCACACCAACTTCCAATTATAATATCTGGGTTTTCTTCAACAATAATATCTGGGTTTTTTATAATTCTATTTAAAGCCAAAGGCTCAAATGATTTATTTTTAAAAATATCAATGCCGCCTGCAATTTCAATTAATTCTGAAACCCATTTTATTCCTGTTATTAGTGGGTCATTCCATTCCTCAAAATATACTTTTGGCCTAACTTGGAGCTTATTTGATGAACCAGATATTTGATCTAGTTTAATTTTTATCTTTTTTACATAATTCTCAGCTTTTTCAGCTTGGTTAATTATTCTCCCTAAAAGGTTAATGACATTTAAAATTTCTTCTACGCTTCGTTGATTAAAACATAATACGTTTATTCCATTTTTAATAAGTTCAGAACAAATATCAGATTGAATGTCAGAGAAACCTAAAACCAAATCTGGTTTAAGTTCAATTATTTTATCTATTTTTGCACTTGAGAAAGCACTTACTCTTGGTTTTTCTTTCCGAGCTCTCTTAGGTCTCACTGTGTAACCAGAAATTCCAACTATTAGATCTTCAGCACCCAGTTCATAGAGTATTTCTGTTGTTTCTTCAGTAAGACATATTATTCGATTAGGAAAATTCATTTACACAATTAATACCTTAATAATTAATAAAAAACCGATCATAATCAAAGAATATAGGAATAATCTTTTGAAAAGATTTTCTTCAATTTTGATAGAAATTAAATTTCCTAGAAACATTCCTGTAAAAGCTGCAATGCAAGAAATTATAGATAGATGTGAAAATTGTAATGTTAAATAACTATAAAAATAAAATTTTGATAAACCCAAAAATAGGGTTAACAAAGTAAAATGAATTCCCAGTGCTTGAATTAATTTCTCTCTATTAAATTGTAAAGCTTGAAAAAAAAATACTCCTGGAAATATTAATGAACCAGTTATTCCAGTAAAAAAACCATTAGATGAAAATACAACTGATTTGATAAGAGGATTATTAATTTTATCAGCTGAAAACACTTTTCCCGATAGAGCAAAAAGACTATAAAAAATTATAACTAATGATAAAAGTAAAGTGGTTGTGGTTAAATTTAAAGCCTCAAAAAACACTGTCCCAAAGAAAACAAAAAAACCAGATATCAAAAAGAAAGACCAGTATTCATTTATTAATTCTTTTAGAAATTTTCCTAAAACTCCTTGTAAGAAATTTGTTGCCAAAGAGGGAATAATTATTAGAGTAATTGCTGTATTAAGATCTATAAACAATGTAAGTAAAAGTAAACTTATTGTTGGCAGGCCCATTCCGATGACACCTTTTACAAATCCAGAAAAAAGAAATATAATTAATATATATAGAATTATGTCTGCTGTTGCGTATATTTTTGGGCCTATCAATAAGATATCATAAAATTATTAAATCATTTATTGGCACACCAGAGAAGTAGTTCTGTGCTGTACAAATGCACCACATTATAGCTAAACTTCAGTAATACATCCAGTTTATGTATTACATAGAATGAGTCAATAGGCACATAATCTTTCACATTTGAGATGATGAATTAATTTTTATCAATATAGGTAAATATAATATTGAAAATGTCTTATAAATAATAAAATGAAAATATATACCCCCTGCATGAGCCGTATCCAACATTGGGGGTAATATATTCATGAGTACTGCGATAGATAGGTATTATAACTATTTAACATTTTAATGACTTTCATATGCATAAAGAGGATGTTGTAGTTTTATGTATAATATCAGGGGTAGAGTAGTTTAAGGTTCAGAAGGTGGTTTTAGGAGTCTGTTAGTAATAAATATATAATATACAAAAATTTATTGTTTATTTGTCTTCTGAATTAATGAAATTCATTTTAAAAAAAGCATACAAAAAAAATTTATACATTTAAAGAAAAGTTTTTTTTCTAATGTCAAACCTTATTATTAAAAATGCTGAAATTAAAATGATAGTTAATATTGTTATAAAGAGACCACAATAGAATGAATAAATATATATTGTATCTGAATAATCGTTATTTATGAACAATTTTGTAGAAGTTAAAATTTTATTTCCAGAAAACTCTTTTGTAGCTCTGGGATCATTAACAAGTAAGTTTTGGATGTATTGAATTCTCCAAAAAAATATATTTAAAAATAAATAAAAAGTATGCACTAGCATAGAAAAAATACAAAGAATATTTACTTTAATAGAAATATTTCTTTTATACCATTGATCTAAATTAATTGTAGATATGAATAAAAGAATAAGAAAAATAATTGAAATATAACCCATTGTTCTAGATTCAGCATTTAAAAGCGGTAAAAAATCAGGTATTATATAAAGTCTAAAGTTTTCAAATGCACAAATAAATAGAATACATATAGGTAAAATAAAACTTTTAATTTTTACTCTTGAATTATTTGAAATTAAATAATGAGTTATTCCAAAAACAAAAATAACCATTAAACCAACAATTGATATATAATTAGAATATTCTTGATATCCAAAAGGGTTATTTTTAGACATAAACAATCCAGTATCTAAAATTCCTCTAATTGAAATAAATGTTTGTAAAAAAAATTCAGGATTTAGAGTATAACCGTGTACTTCCCTAATATTTCCTTCTATTCCAAATACTAAAGAAGCTGGTAAGACCTTATATGACAACAATAAAAAAGTAAAAATACCAATAAGCATAAATATTTTAAATTTTCTTAAATTAAAAATAAACCAAAATATTATAAATGTTAGTAGTTGGACAAAATAATGTAGAGAACCATTCATCATAACTAGAGATAAACTTAATGAAAATAATACAATATATAATAGGTTATTGTTAATATCATCATTTTCATTTTCTGATATTTTAATAAAATAATAAAATATTAATGGTATCATATAATATCCAAGCATACTTGGGCCATAAGATGAAACCTTTGTAATAAAACCACCATATAAATTGAAGGTTAATGTTAAGAAAAAAAAGCTTATAAAAGTTAAAGAATATCGTTTCTTGAATAAAAGGCATCCCAAAAAACCTAATGAATAAAAGATTAAATGATTTATAAGATGGAATTTAAATTCACTTAAAAATAGAAGTCCAAAAGAGTGAAAAAACAATGTATATATAGGCGTGCCTAAGAATTTATTTGTAAAACCAAATTCAGGTAGGTTGGGCACATGAAATGGAACAATTAAATTTGACAGAGAGGATTTTATTAAACTTAAATATTGAAGTTCTTTGTGCCAATCTAAAACAAATATATTCTCATTATAATTAAATGAATAATCAGCATCTATAAAATAATATAAAACCCAAATAAGAATTATAAAAAAGTATAAAAATACAATATTTAATATTTTATAATGTTTTAAAAAGTTTACTTTTTCCATAAAAAATAATTTGTCAAATGCGATTTCTATAGAATAATATCCATCTAAGCCTTCTCAGTAAGATCTGTAAAATACTATGAGAAACAGACATTATATTCTGTATAGTGAATGCTTTACTTTTACCAGAAGATCTATTTAAATTCTTAATTATAACATGTCTGTATGTTGCTTTCTCATCAAGTGTACGAGTGATAAGCTCTGCTTGGTAAGCAAATCCATGAGTATCTGGGCTCCACCTCATTACATTAAACCTTAAATGCACTACTGGACCATTATAATATTTTATTCTATAGCCACTAATAAAATTTATTAAAGATGTAAACGTTTTAGATATTAATACTCTAAAAATATCCCTATTATCTTGATTGTCAAAAAAAGGAATAATTATATCTGCTTTTCCAATTTCTTTTAAAATAGTTAAAATAGTTTCTTTAGGTTCGGCATTATCACCATTAATTAACATATAATATCTACCATTAGCAATAAATGCAGTATCTACATAATTCCTTCCTAATCCCATTGTTATTTTATTTTCAACCAAAGTAATATTTAAGGTAGGATTATTTTTTTTAAAATCTAAAATTATACCTTTTGTATTATCAGTTGAATTATCATCAACAATAATTATTTCGAAATTGAAGTCTGTTTTTTTTACTGATTTAATTATATTATTTATTGTATTTTCAATATTTTTTTCTTCATTTAGACAAGGAACAAAGAAAGATATTGTATTATTTTTTTTATTAAAATTTCTCATTTGATATAAGTAATTTTTTTTAAAATTTTTTTTGAATTTTGAGAAAGAATTAGTCTTTTTTCTTTATCGTTAATATTTAAATTTTTAATCCAATTTTTAATTATAATACCTGCGTTATCATCTCCATATGGATCATCAGTTCCATATAAACATCTATCAGGACCAAGAGCATCAACACAATCTTCAATAATTTTTTTGCTAACATGATGACTTGAAAAGTCAACATAGCAATTTTTATGCTTTTTAATTAATGGCCAAATCCACTTATAAAAAGGAAAACCAGCATGTGAAAAAATTATAATATTTTTCCTACAACAATTTAAAAACTCTCTTACATTATCAATTTTATCAAACCCTAAATGTATCATAATGGGTAAATTATATTTTTCTGAAAATTTAGCTACTTCAACTGCTTTTTCTAAAGAATACCTATGCCAAAAAGGATGTAATTTTATTCCAATTGATTTTGAATGAGACTGCCACGTTAAAAATTCTTTCTTCCATTCATTTATAGAGGGATTTAAAAAAATCCAACTATAAAAAAAATCTGGATGTTTTTCTGCTACTTCAAAAACAGACTTATTGTCTGGTTTTTGAACAATCTCGTAACTTTCCCCTTTAAATAAGAATTTTCTATACCATGGGTCCCATTGTCCTTTATTTTTGTGAAAACCTTTATCTAATTTTTTAGCAATATACCATAGTATTGAATTTTGTAAGAAAGTCCTTTGAATGCCCATTAAAAAATCAGACTTTTTATAGATAGGTTCTTTGGTCACGGCGGACATCAAACATGTTTTTTCTATTCCATGTTCTTTCATTCTTTTTAAAATACCATTAGCATTTAAGATCTTAGGTTCATAATGAGCATGACAATCTATTGAAATAAAATTTGTCATATTTTCTTAGCTAATATTTTGTCAAGTAATGATGGTATCCAATAATTAGCATGAATGCCTAATTTTGTTTTATGAGAAAGAATAATTTCTCGTTTTCTTCTCATAGAAGCGTATAAAATTTGTTTTGCGACATAGTCTGGTGATACTTTATTACCTTTTGTAAATGTTTCTTTTAAATCACCAAAGATTTTTAAATTATTTTCAAAGTTTGTTTTAACTAGGCCAGGTGATACTAAGATGACATCTATATTATATTTTTGAACCTCAACTCTTAAACTTTCAAAAAGACCATTTAATGCAAATTTACTTGCACAATAAGATGATACTCCTGGTAACCCTCTTTTTCCAACACCTGAAAATAAGTTTATAATTTGCCCAAAATTCTTCTTTTTCATCATTGGAAGAATTCTTTGAATAATCTTTAAGGGTGAGTAAAAATTAATTTCCATATTTTTTTTGAATTCTTCTATCGGAACATTGTCAACTAAACCTAAAACCCCAAATCCAGCAGAATTAATCAAAAAACTTATATTGGTAGAAAAATGGTTTTCTATCTTGTCTATTAAATCTTCAATCATATCTAGTTTGTATAAATCAAAAATAAAATACTCACTATTAGCTCCAATTTCAGTTGCCTTTCTTTTCACAATTTTGAGTCTATCTTCATTTCTTCCTACTAAAGCCAAAGATGCTTTTTGTTTTGCAAATTCATATGCCGTGGCAGCTCCGATACCAGAGGAGGCACCAGTAATTAATACAAGTTTATTCTTAAATTCAATCATATTAAGTAATTATTACCCTGTAATATTTAAACGAAAAAGTTTGTGAAAAAGCAAATTAATAAATGCTATGTTTTTTGACAACTTTGTACAGTAATATTTATTATTTTTAACCCTTAACCATTTATTGGTTACGAGTAAATTTAATCTTGGTTCTACCATTTTTTCGAAAGAATAAATTTTTTTAAGTTCTCTAATATCAATGTTCATTTCATTTCTTGCAATAATTTCAGACATTATCCTTAGAGAAACAGACTTAAGCATGCCTATATAAAAATGAAGATACAAAATAAAAATACAAAATGATGTTGGTGCAGTTAACCAAAAATGTTTATCTATACTCATATTGAAAAAAACAAAAAACGAAAAACAAAATATTACATACGTAGTTAAAAAAATTAATGATAACAAGCCTAATTTTGGTGAATTATTTTTCTTAAACCTCCAAACACAAAAATGTAATATAAAAAAAACAACATTTACCAAAATGGAAAATAATACTAATATGGATGTTGACATTTTACACTCCACCTTTTCCTATTTTCAATAAATCTTTATAGATTTCAGATAACTTTATTATAGAAACGATCGTTAAAGACTTAACAAGTAATTTATTATTATTTTGAATTAAAAAACCAAATTTAACTAGACCATCAATTCTTTTTTTTAACAGCCATTCAATTCCTCTTCCATCTGAATAACCTGATATAATTTCCTCAACCCTTAATCCGTTATTTTTATGGATGTCTGTTATAATCCTCATTGAAAAACCCCTGCAAACCATTGAAAAACACTCCATATAGATAAGGCATATAGAAATAGAAGTGGAAAAAACACAAATAAAAATATATGGAGAAATATCAATGTCTAAATAAAAATTTAAATAAACAAAAACTGAGATAAAAAATAAAAGGAAACTAGTAAACATCGCTTTAATTGAAATATCTCTATTTCGGATAATATTACATATTAATAAATGATAAAAAATTATAATTGGTGATAGCGCTAAACAAGATAATACTGGATACATAAAATTCTTTTATGAAAATAATCTTTTATACATATTAGAGGAAAATAGACAGTTTGGGTCCACATCATTTTTAGTTGATAAGAATTTTTTATATTTTGGAAACATTTTTTTAAAGTAAGTACAATCTAATTTCTCATCTTTAGCTAAATATATTTTTCCGTCAACATCAGAAGTATAATCAAATAGTTCATTATAAAATTTTTTAACAATTTCTTGTTTTCTTCCTGCTAGTTGTATATCTATACCTAAGCTAATACCATCACATGAATAAGACAGATAAAAATCGTCTTTTTTATGAAACTTCATACCACATAATAATGATTCACAATTATATTTTTGTGAAATTTTTATTATTTCAGTTATATTTTTAATACTACAAGCAAAAGGTATAATTGGCTGGAATTCTAAAAAACCATATGGTCTATAAACTTCCCTAATATCAGGTATTTTGTTATGCATAAAATTATAATTAGTAAATAAATCTATATTAATATTTTTTTCACTAGTAAATTTACTATGATAATAATAATTAATTGAATTTAAAATCTTAATATTAAGTGGCCTAAAAAATGGTCTCGCAAAAAACCAAAATGGTTTAGATGGAATTATATTGAATATTCTTTTGTTTTTTGTAACAGATTGATTTAAAATTTCATTGTTGACAGTCTTATTAGTTTGTATCCATTTTGCTAATGATACATAACCCCTACCAATATTATTTCTTGAGAAACAATCAACCCAAGCAACAGAAAAGTCTGATGAATTTTTTTCTTTTTCAAGAATTTCTATTGTTTCAGTTATGTTTTTTGATGAAATATTTTTTATCTCAACATATGGAGATGGGATTTTAAATAGTTTTAACTTTGCCTCTATAATGATGCCTAATAATCCCATTCCTCCAATGACAGAGAGGAATAGATCATTACTCCCTTTTTTAATTTCTATTATATTTCCTTCTGCATTTATCATTTTTAAACTTAAAACTTGTTCACCAAAATTCCCTCTTTTCCATGTATCTTTTCCATGTACATTATTTGATATTGAACCTCCTATTGTAATGTCTAACCCACCAGGACATGAAGAAAGTGTCCAATTGTCCAAAAGGGTAATCTTAAAGATTTCGGCGAATGTAACTCCAGGTTGAACTGTAATAACCCCCTTTCTTTTATCCCAAGCAACAATATTCTTCATTAAAGATGTGTCTAAAATAATTTCATTAGAATTAATTATCATATCACCATATGTATAACCTTTGCCCCGAGGACAAATAGTTAAACCATTTGATTTTGCATCTTGGATTAAATTTATGCAGTCTTTGATATTCCTTGGATAAATTACTTTACTTAAAGCCTTCAAGGTCTCGGTGTAACCAGTAACAGAGGTAAATTTAGTGTTAGATAACTTATTTGGAAAATTTAAAAAATTATTTTCAACCATATTTAATTTTTTCTAAGTAATTTTTTATTCCATTACTTATATCAGTGAACTTGAAGAAATCGTAACTGCTAATGAACTTATTATTATCAAATTTTAAATCATCATTGTGAGAATTTTTTTTATTATAAATAATTCGAGGTTTTATACCAATTGAAGATGAAATTAAATTTATAATTGAGGATATTGATATTGAATAGCCTGTAACGAAATTGAAGATACCAGACTTTGGATTGTTACTAATTAGTTCTATAGCTTTTAAAATATCTTCAATATAAATATAATCGCGTAACTGAGCACCTGTTCCATTTATTTGAATTTCATGGTTATTTTTTATAGCCTCTGTAAATCTCCCAATAATTGATATATTATCATTAGGGCTTCCATATATACCAGGCATCCTTAAAATCACACTTGGAACATCTGTTTTAAAGTTTAAAATTGAACTTTCATTTATTAACTTTGATGCAGCATAATAATTGTCTGGACATAAGTCAGTTTTCTCATTAATTGGCAAAGTAGGATTTTTACCATAGACATCAATTGAACTAAAAAATAATATTGAGTTGACAGAAAGTTTTTTTATTGAGAATAAAATATTGTTTATCAATAGGATGTTACTTTTAAATTCTTCAAAATTTGTAATCTTATTTTTTGGTATAGTTGATAAAATTATTATATTATATTTATCATTTGGCAGATTAGAAACATACTCACTTGTTTCTCTTTGATTTAATAAGTTACACTTTTTTCTATCAATAAAAATTAACTCATTTTTGAAATATTCAGAGTTTTCATCTAAAAAACTTCCAACAAATCCTGAAGATCCAAATATAATTGTTTTCATCATTTGACTATTAACCCAATTTAAAAAACTATCAGTGGTCTAAAGACTTTCAAATTTTCTAGGTCATTTAGGGCTAAATTTATTTCATCTAATGTATATTTTTTTGTGATTAATTTATCCAATGGTAGTTTTCCTTCATTATACATTGTTGCCAATAAAGGAATATCTTTGTCAGGCTTGCAGCCGCCCCCCCATGATCCATATATATTCTTTCCAGATATTAGGTCAAAAGGATCAATCTTAATTTTATCCCCTTTTTTTGGATGAGAAGCAAAAAAACATTTTCCACCATTAATTTTGACTAAATCAAACGCACTTTCAATTGTTTTTGTATACCCAGCAGATTCAATAGTGTAATCTACTCCATTACCATTTGTAATTTCTTGTATCACTTTTCTTATACTTTGTATCTTGGGATTTATAGTATGAGTTGCACCAAAATCTTTTGCGATCTCTAACTTTTCATTTGATATATCTATAGCTATAACCTTGCTTAAGTTAAAATGATTGCATGCTATTAATGAGCTTAGACCAATACCCCCTAGACCAAATATTGCAATCACAGAATTCCTTTTTGGTTTAATTTGATTTAAAACCATTCCAGCACCTGTTGGTAGTGCACAACCAAATAAAACCGCAATATCTTTTGGTAGACTTTTTGGTAGCTTTACAACTCTATTTTCAGACACAACAGAATATGTACTGAATGTAGTAACTGGCCCAGAATTAATTTTATGATTGTCTATTCTATAAATTGCGCCTTTTGAATTAATTCCTCTTCCTTTAATCCACCCCAAAATTACCCAGTCACCCACTCCAACTTTTTTAACATTTTTACCTATTGATACAACTTGGCCACACCCTTCGTGACCAAGCAGGTGAGGTAGATAATTATCAATGCCTCTATATCCTCTAACCTCCATTAATTGACTTCTGCAAACGCCACTAAATGCAATCTTGACCAGAACTTGGCCATTATTTAATTCAGGTATCAAAATCTTATTTTCTATAGATAATGGTTTACCT